>JAZDES010000039.1:0-22288 GCA_043808585.1 Pseudomonadota bacterium
CCAGAGGACAAAGCGCAACCGATACCGTTATGAAGATTGTAAATCGGAGCAGGAAAGGCGTAGATACCGCAACCTTGAAGGAACGGACAGGGCTCAAGGTGAACAACATACGGATGATTGTTTATCGGTTGAAGAAGAGTGGAAAGATCCAGACTGTAGGCAGGGGAATATATGTAAAGGCTTGATCGCAATATCTTGATGGTATAAGGTCCCCCCAGGTTGGACCTTACTCTCTTGCCGAACCGGACGTAGGTCCTGGCTCGGCAGGTGATGGCATCTTACTCCTTGGGCATAAGCAATCGTCCCGTAAAGAGAACAAGCCTGAAGGATAGGGGCTATCTGAAGGTCCTTCAAGGAAAAGAGAGGCCTATGTTTTTCTCTTACAGATTCTTGGTAAGGTACTCCTTGGGGGCATGCCTTTTCATTCTAGCAAGTATATTAGGGTGCCCGCTGCACTCTTGGGGGGAATCCCTCCAAGCACCGCTCGCCAAGGTGGATGTCATACACTCCCTTGACCGCTATCCAGCCGACGGCGCCTATCCGATTCTCTTGAAGATCAGTCTCCCCCCTCTCTGGTATATCCACGGGACAAAGGCCGGAAGAGAAGGCCTAATCCCGACCACACTATCATTTCCCGACCTCCCTGGACTCAAAGTAGGGAATATCCGTTTCCCACCCCCTGAAAAAAAGAAGTTCGAATACACCCATGAACCAGTAGAGGTCTTTTCGAAGCAATTCCTTGTCCAGGCCGAATTGACTGTGAACCCCAAGGCCACGCCAGGCAGACATTTAATAGAAGGTAAGCTCTCATATCAGCCTTGTTCATCGCGCTACTGTTTGCCGCCGCAAAGCATACCGGTCTCAATTTCTTTACTGGTAACCTCTCGGGAAAGCCATGCCAAAGCCCAGAACCAGACGATGTTCAATTCGAAGGAAAGAGATTCTGCCGCGCAGGGACCGTTCCCAGGCTGGAGAATGGATGCTGGTCTCTGGTTGACCCTTCTAGGCATCTTTCTTGGTGGGCTGGCCCTTAATCTCACACCGTGTATCTACCCGCTCATCCCCATCACCGTATCCTATTTTGGGGGAAGGGGAGAAAAGGTTTTTGGAAAGACCGTTATCCATGGGCTCCTTTATATCTCGGGCCTGGCCTTTACCAATTCAATACTAGGCCTGGCAGCATCCCTTTCCGGTGGTTTACTGGGTTCTGCCCTCCAGAGCCCGATCGTTCTGATGGTTGTGGCAGGAATCCTGGTATCTTTGGCTCTGAGCTTTTTCGGCCTTTGGGAATTCCGCATCCCCTCAGCTCTCATGAGGATCGCCTCCAGGAACTTTGGTGGGTATTTTGGGGCCTTCTTCATGGGCCTGACCTTGGGTATTGTGGCGGCACCTTGCATAGGGCCTTTTATACTGGGGCTACTGACATACGTTGGACAGAAAGGCGATTTATTTTTGGGCTTCATCTATTTCTTTGTTTTGAGCATTGGCCTGGGTCTCCCACTTTCAATCTTGGCAATCTTCTCGGGGGCACTGGAAAGGCTGCCCGTATCAGGGGAATGGATGGTATGGATCAGGAAGCTTTTGGGATGGGTCCTTGTCGGCATGGCAGGATATCTGATTCAACCCCTGGTTCCAGGCCCCACAGGAAAATCCGCAATTCTCGCCGCAGTGCTTATAGGTGCAGGGTTTCATCTTGGGTGGCTCGACAGGAACAGCAGGGCCATAGGCATTTTTCAATATACCAAGAAGATATTGGGAGTGCTCCTGATCGCCGGGGCCATCATCCTTTTCGCGGTCAAGCCCCCGGCAGGCCAGACAGTTAACTGGGTCCCGTATAATGAGGCAGTCCTCGCAGAGGCTGCCGAACAAAAGAGACCCGTTATCCTCGAATTCTACGCAGATTGGTGCACCCCTTGTAAGGCATTGGATAAAAATGTATTTACAGATCCTGCAGTAATAGGGCTGAGCCGAGATTTTGTTACTGTCCGGGTTGACCTGACAAAACGCCATCCCTCCCAGGAAGAGCTTCAAAGGCGTTATCAGGTCCGAGGTGTCCCCACGATTATTTTTATTGACAGGCGGGGGAGAGAAGAAAGGGCACTTAGGATTGAATCTTATGTAAACAGAGAAGAGGTCCTCAAGAGAATGAAGACGCTGATTGAAACATCGAGGGCATAGAGGAAATGTAACAGTTTAGCGCTCGGCAACCGGCGTAATGGGGCTTTCCCTTTTGACAAAAGGCGACAGCTCTGCTAGGATGTTCGGCACTGATACAGGTTATGGCTCAGACAGTTAATGATTTGAAAAAGAGGCTATGAATGGGTGGGTTCACCTTTCTAAGCAATAAGAACAGGGAAAGATACCTACGAATTGTAGAGCCCGTTGGTAATCTTTTGGCACGATTGAGTGTTCATCCCAACACTTTGTCTCTGGCTGGGCTTATCTTTAGCATATTGGCGGGGGTAACTTACAGTATCGGGGCCTTTTTTTGGGCAGGCTGGATCGTGGTATTGGCTGGCACCTGCGATGTCCTTGATGGACAGATTGCAAGGCAAACGGGGAAGGGCTCACAGTTTGGGGCCTTCTTTGATAGTACCCTGGACAGGTTCGGCGAGGTCTTCATTTTCCTTGGGCTTGCATGGTACTTTTCAGACAAGCACCAAAGCCCTTGGGTCGTCCTCCTAATAATACTTACAATCTCCGGGTCATTCATGGTCAGTTACACCAGGGCTAGGGCCGAGGGATTGGGTATTGATTGTAAGGTGGGTTGGATGCAGAGGCCCGAAAGGGTCACCCTACTTATCATCGGATCACTGGTCGCCCCAATTCCAATTATCGGCCCTTTCCTTATTAAGATAACGATCTTGCTCCTTGCAGTATTGTCAAATCTTACGGCCATCCAAAGGGTACTCTATGTGAGGGATGAGATCTTGAAGGACAAGCACGCCCTATGAAGGACCACATCTCCTGTCCCCACTGCGGGAAGATGGTGGAGAAATATCGGAACCCCTTTCCCACGGTCGATATCATTATCGAAATAGACCCCACCCCTCAACAGAAACAAGCCTCGAGTGAAGATACCGGCGTCTTGCTGATAAGAAGAAAAAATCCTCCAACCGGATGGGCACTTCCTGGGGGCTTTGTTGATTACGGTGAAAGTCTTGAATCAGCTGCCATCAGGGAAGCAGAGGAAGAGACATCCCTGGAAGTAAAGCTTCTGTATCAACTAGGCGCCTATTCAGATCCCGATAGGGACCCCAGACGCCATACTATCTCCGTGGTCTTTGTGGCTAGGGCCGCAGGAAAACCCAGGGCGGCTGACGATGCTCAAGAAGTCGGTGTCTTTTTCCGCAACTCGCTTCCCGAACGACTGGCATTTGATCACGCGAAGATCCTCCAGGACTACTTCGAGAGGTCCAAACCAAAAAACTGACGACATCTTCGCCTAGCCGCCGTAAAGAGACCATCAAATCAGTGCAACTTGCCTACACCCCTTCCGGGAGACCCGGGCTGGACTTTACGGGAAGCAATTGATAATTTTTCAAGAGAATGTTAATTAGTGCTGATTAGTTCTAATATCTGATTCTGCGTTTCATAAGCTACTGTCTTAGACCTTGATTGCTAAGCAGGTGCCAAGAGGATAAACATCATGGCCAAATTAGACCTTGTCGAGATCTTTAAGAAGAGAACCAGGCATCCATTCCGGCCCAGGGCTTCGGATGTGATTAATAAGCTGTTTTCAGATTTCGAGCCCTTCCCAGCCCCTCAAGGGTCCCTATTAACGGGCTCCTGCCATTTTGAAGAAAAACAGCTTTTCCTGATTGCCCAACAAAAGCCTAAGCCAGAGGATCTCCAGAGCAAAGAAGACCTCAAGAAGCTCAATTACGGAATGCTTACCTCTGACGATCACTCATACATCTTGACGGCGTTGAAAAGGGCGCGTGCCTTAGATCGGGAGAACACCTTCATATTCTCCATAATCGATACTTACGGGGCCGACATCTCCATGTACTCGGCAGAACGTTTTCAGGCCTTTTTTATCGCCCACCTGATCCGGGAGTTTCTGACCATACCCTTACGGACTATCTCCCTGATCCTCGGGGAAGGGGGAAGCGGGGGAGCCCTGGCCATTCAGGTAACGGACATAAGGGGCCAGATGGAGGACGCCCTCTATGCAACCGCTCCCCCTGAGAGCATGGCATCTATAGTATTCAGAGACCCGACTCGCATCCAGGATGCCCTTACCATTCTCAAGCCTACTGCCAAAGACCTTAAGAATCTGGGGGTAATAGATCGAATTGTACCTTCACCACAGGATGTCACCGACACCCAAGAGACCGCGGAGAATATCGGTCACTTCCTTACCAAGGCGATCAAGGATCTTTCTCGTTTACGCATTGACAAACTAATCAAGAAAAGAGAGAGCAGGGCCAAGCAGTACGGTGTTTCCAAGAAAACCGGAAGGCTCTATGATATCAGGCGTTATATAGAAAAGCCCATCAAGAACGCCTTCCGCAAGCCCCCACCGGATATCCACATCGTCAACTACTCAAGCCTGACAGAGGTGGCTGACGACTATGGAAATCCCCGAGAGATAGAGACTGACACCGAATTTGTTCATTGCGGTGCGCGACAAGGGGACGACGAAAAACGTAAAGGATGCGGAAAACTGATCTCACTCAAATCTCTGCTTGACAACTTTAATGTCTGTCCCGAATGTGGATACTCTTACACCCTTGATGCTACCGGGTGGGTCGACTGCCTTGCAGACACCGGGACTTTTCATGAGCTTTACCGAAACCTGACCGTAGACCAGCTCCTGGAAGACGATGCCATCACCGATTACTATCGAGATTTCCTGGCCAGGCACGAGGGACGTTCCCATTTCAAGGAATCCCTCGTCCTCGGAAGGGCGCAAATATACGGCTTTGACGTGGTCATGGCGATCGGGGCCTTTTACTACTGCGGGGGTTCCATGGGTGTGGTGTTTGGCGAAAAGTTCAGAAGGGCGGTGGATCTTTCGATTCAGGAGAATCTGCCCTTTATTAGCCTCTGCTGCTCAGGCGGTGCAAGGCTCTATGAAGGGATATCCGCTCTCATGCAGATGGTTAAGACTATCGAGTCGGTGAATCGGCTGAAAAGGCATGGGCTCCCATTCATATCCATCCTTGCGGATCCTTCTACAGGCGGGGCAATCGCCAGCTATGCCGCCCTAGGAGATATCATAATTGCTGAACCCGGTGCGCTGGTGATATTCGCAGGGCCTCGGGTGATGAAGTCAAGGGGTTTTGAGGTAGACGAAAGGCTCGTCCGATCCCACCATCTCCATCAGATATCAAAAAAGATCTACCACAAACTCGATTATTATCACGACATCAGGGGCATTCAGGAGATCTGTGAAAGGAAAGATATGAAACTTTGTCTAGCCAAATATCTCGAGCTATACA
Organism: Pseudomonadota bacterium; assembly: GCA_043808585.1. Lineage (GTDB taxonomy): Bacteria > Desulfobacterota > DSM-4660 > Desulfatiglandales > Desulfatiglandaceae > CAYVMN01. Next base: position 5,448 of record JAZDES010000039.1, read on the forward strand.
AACGGACTTCCTTCAGGCCTAAGAGGAGGGAGAAGAAAAAGTCAAAGAAGATGTTGATATTATAGAGACCTAATCCCCTGCGCCCTTCCCCTTTTCCAGGAGATCCCGAAGGGCCGGCTTGATGTAAACCCGGTTGAGGTCGAACCGCATCAAGGCCTTGGCCAGGGTCTGGATTTTCTCTCTTATCGGCGCCCTCTCATTCACGATGATAACCTGCTGATTCCTTAAGCGACAAAGACCGCCTGAGGGGAAGGACGTCTCACCCTCCAGATTCTCATAGCGGACCTTTATTTCAAGGCCTTGGGCCAGTGCCTCAAGATGGGATAGGATGGCCATCTCATCCAATATGGGCCCCTTTGAGTAGTCGCAACAAACGCATGTCCACCAGGCAAAAATTCCCGTGCCTTAGCTACTTAAACCCGATGTTGCTTTAATTCCACTCCAGATCCTTTGAGACCGCTCTCATGCAACAAACTCAGGACCTCACCCAACGGGAGTTCCTCAAGTATCATCAATTTTTCATTTCATGCTGGAAGAACAGGCTATTTCGTCAAGGTGTCACGCTTATTTACAACATCCGGTTTAACTCAGCCGTTTAATATCCTCCACCAAATTCCGCACTGCATCTGCGGAACGGCCTAGCGCATCCTTCTCTTCTTCGGTCAGTGTAATCTCAATTATTTCCTCCACGCCGTTTTCCCCTAGCTTTACAGGAACGCCGATAAAGAGATCGTGGATGCCGTACTCACCCTCCAACAATACGGCGCATGGAAGGATCTTCTTCTTGTCTTTGAGGATGGCCTCGGCCATCTCAACTGCCGCTGATGAAGGGGCGTAATAGGCGCTACCTGTTTTAAGGAGGCCCACTATTTCAGCACCTCCACTTCTTGTCCTTTCAACCAGTGCCGCAATTCTGTCCGGTGGCATCAGCTCTGTAATGGGAATCCCTGCCACAGTGGAATAGCGTGGAAGTGGAACCATGGTATCCCCATGACCGCCCAGGACAAAGGCGTGGGTGTTTTCCACTGAGACGTTCAGCTCCATGGCAATAAAGGCGCGAAAGCGGGCCGAGTCCAGGACTCCAGCCATGCCCATGACCCGGGTCTTTGGAAATCCGCTCGTCTCATATGCCACATGACACATGGCATCTAAAGGATTGCTCACAATAATCAGGATGGAATTGGGGGCCACAGCCGCTACTTCCTTTGTGACATCTCGCATAATGCCCATATTGGTCGCCAGGAGATCATCCCGGCTCATCCCGGGCTTACGTGGGATCCCGGCAGTGATGATGACAATATCTGAGTCTCTCGCTTCGCCATAGTCCCCGCTAGCCCCTGTGATCCTTGCATCATGTTTTTCTATGGGCGCTGCTTCTGCCAGGTCGAGTGCCTTCCCAGCAGGCACACCTTCAAGGATATCGACTAAGACCACATCGGCCAGTTCCTTCTCTGCCAGACGCATAGCTGCTGTGGCCCCCACGTTGCCTGCTCCTATCACAGTCACCTTCCTTTTCATCTTCAAGCTCCTTTCCTGCCGCAAGATTGTGATTCAATAATTATATGATCGGTACCCTTCCGGGTCAAGGTCACGAGCGCGATTCCTAAGGGCCTGCATTAGGGGTTCAACTAAACGGGGCTTCCGCAATACGGGCAGTAGCGGAAGGTCTTCTCAAGGGGCCTTCCGCACTTGGGGCACAAATCACCGGGCCTTCTTGTAGAACCAGTCCATGCCTCCCCTGAATCCCGGGACATGGCGCCGCAACTCTGGCACTGGAAAAAGGGGATTCCCTTCTTCACCGGAATAACGGGTATGAAGAAGATAGAGATGTAATGGTCCACCCTCTGGAGACGTGCCTGATAGAGCCCGCACGAAGGGCACATCCTGGGGTTATCATCCAGCTTCACTGTCTTTGGCTGTATACCGCCGATAAAGAAAAACATGGCCCTTAACCGTATGAGCTGTCAATGTACATAAGAATTGATCTCCAATCAAGGTCCGAGTGTACCGAGCCGCTTTTCAGACGACATATCGAACCTTTTGCTGAAATCTCCGCACATCTGAGTAATTGGTTTTACCTTTGGGGCTGGTTCTTGCTTTGCGGTCGCACACGCCTCAGCCGGGCATGGATTCCCCTTTAAGGCTCAGAAATTCCCCAAAGCTTTCGCGTTTCGGCATTTCAAAGGGCATTTCATCAAGATCATACGGAATCGGGAACCGGCCGTAGGTATGGCAGGCGGCCACTGCCGCGTGTATATGCTCCGGTGGTGTGTCGGCCGAGATTTGATTTAAGAAAATAACCCCGCGCCCGTCTCGGGCCATGACATCAATATAATATTTAATTCGTTCGACTATGGCCTCGACCGGACCGTTCCTCAACAGCAAGGCGTCAACGCCGGCGGTCACCAAAGCGTTTTGGCTATCGGCAAACGCCTTCACCCGCTCGGGGCCGATCCGGAACAAATCCGGGTCGAGCACGCTCAAATATCCCGGACTACACTGCAGCTTCTGCATTAGAAAACGGTCCGCATCCTGGCATTTACTGTCGCCCCAATTGCCTCGGGTCACGACTTTTTCCCCTGCTCTGTGGCGCAATCGTCGGGCGTAGGCCACGACAAACTCATCCATCATGTCAAGGTTAATCAGCGGCGGAGACGCCCACGCGTCATTGCCGTCGGCAGGGAGATTCGGGGCCCTGCATGCACCACGCATCGCCTCGATATAGGGCAGCAGTACCTCATCGCACAAGAATTCAAACAACCGGTGGACAAAATCCGGACGCTCCACCATGTCATCGATCAAATTTTCGTATCCGCGAATGTTGACCGCCAAACTAAAGGGAGCGCAGAAATAGGCTCGAACGGGTCGGCCGGTCATCTCATGAAACATGTTATTAACCTGATGGACCCAGGGCATCCGGCCGGCTCGGTAAGGGTCGGGCGCTCTTAGCCGGTCAAGATCAGCCGGCGATTGAATCAGGGGATCAGTGCGGTCCACGTCCGGTATGCCGTTCGGATGATAGACAACCTTTTGGCCCAAGGCCTCTGCTTCAATGTTGTAAACGTCCCAGGGGGCTACTGTGGCATCGTATCCATAGTATTCACGCACCAGGATCTGCGTTCGGACGAAGGGCTCCGCCTCTTTAAAGAAACGCGGGCAGGGTATTCCAGCAAGGCGGGCTGGGTGGTCGTTGCATTGGGCCACAATTGGGACGCGTTCTATTCGCATGGATGAAGCCATTCGCTTCTCTCCTCGATAATACCATCAATCCCCCTGTCTTTCTAGCGTAGGGGAGAGCTTAATTTTGACAAACGCATGATCTTGTGGCTATCCCACCATTACTGATGAGGTTACCGGATTTCATGGTATCAGCATTTTGAAAATGGCTATTTTTGCAAGTAATTATCTTCGAGCGATTTCACCAGGTTTGTCATGGTTGTATAAAAAGGCGTGGGGACACCTGTTTCTCGTCCATACTCCACGACTTTCCCTCCCAGGAAATCGATTTCCGTAGGTGTCTTGTTGGCTATATCAAAGCACATTGAATCTTTATGGGCACCTACTTTCTCCAAATATCCCAAAGCTTGCTGGAGATAATCCTCCCCAAGGTCGTATCCTTTTGCCTTAGCCACAGCGAGAACTTCCTCGAAACAATTATTTGCGATTTCACGTGCTGGTGGGAAATCCAAAGCTTCTTTAATAGTCTTATCCGTCACAGCACATATTGATGCCATGGTGCATTTCATAACCATCTTCTTCCAGACAAATAGCTTGATATCCTCGACGAACTCCGTGTCCAGGCCACCATGCGTGAGCATACGTGCTATTTCTTCTCCAAGCTGACGGTTTTCCGGGATGAGGGACCCTAGATGATTCGGTCGATTAAAAAATGCCGCCTCGACCTTACCTGGGCCCTTTAAGGCTACACCATAGTTCAAGCTCACGCGAAATGCAGAATCAGGGCCAAACCTTTCCGCAATGAGATCCTCAGTGCCCAACCCATTATGGGTACTGATAATCTTTGTTCCAGGTTTGAAGACACTTTCCAAGTCATCCAGGACTCTTGGAAGATGAAATGTTTTGGTGGAGACAAAAACGAGATCGGGGTCGTATTTCTTTATATCTGAAATTCGATCATGAACGAATTTTACCGGCACCGAATATGAAATCGCCCCTGAGACGTTGATTCCATTCCTGTTAAGAGCTTCCCTCATTCCGGGTGCAGGATCAACGAGAATGGTTTGCGGGTACTTGCGAAGTAGAGCCGCAGCCAAAACCGCACCCGCTGCCCCTATACCCAAGACAGCGATCCTGTGATTTGCCATCTTCTATTCCTCCTACTATTTCACCCTAACGTTGCATAAACATACACATGTCCGCAGTCGTCATTCCCGCGAAAGCGGGAATCCATGGAATCCCGCCTTTGGCGGGACTGGATGTCCGCTTTCGCGGGCATGACGGGAAGTCACTCATGGTTGCTTCGAGGAGATTCCTCTCCCCACCGTCATAACCTTCAGGGACAGGTATTTCAAGGTTGTTACACCTGTTTTTTCTGCAACGTTAGGGTTCATTTTGTTGCTGGGCATCAATCGATTTCATAACAATCCACTATTTCACCAAAATATAATTTGTGGTAATCCTTTTCCGGGTAGAGAGCGGTATTATATCCTTCGTTTAGGTATGCCGGATCCATAGCAGACTTATATACGATTTTGCATTCGTAGTGGATGCCGGGCACTTTGATGATCGGCGTGACAACTTTCTGGCTTTCCGAAATCTGAAGATTACACTCCTTGAATTTGTCGTAGTCACGCCCAGACTTTGTTCCGCAGAACATAATTTCCTTCCTCATGTCAGATGAGGGAATCGAAACGGTAAAATCTTCCGCCGTTTCAATGATATCGAAGGTGTGCCGGGAGAGGCGCACGGCTACCATCATAATGGGATTTCTCCAGACATAGCCTATAGTGGCCCAACCTATTGTCATAACATTGATAGCCTCACCTGATTTCACGGTCAGAAATGCCCCTTCTTTGATCTTGGCCACTGCCTTCTGGGCAACTGTCATGTAGTCAACGCGTTTCATTGCAAACTCCTCTCTGATTTTGGGTCATCGTTTTGTTGATAAAACAAGAACATCTTCATCCTCTGGGATTTCCTGTGTGAAAAAAGGTTTTCTGCGAATCGACCGTTGGTTCTGAGTATTTTATACAATCGACTACTTTTAAATCCTTATTTTGTCAAGGATATAGCGGTATTGAAACGATAAGGTGGCTTGACAATTTGCTTGCGTAGTTCAATGGAGAGTCAGGATAAGGCTGCAAACGCCCTGACCCAGTTCAATAGAAAACCCCGGAATAAGTTGAGCATAGAAAATAAATAAGGGCATTCCCTCATCTTATGACGGAATGCCCTTATCCTTTTCAGAGCAGGGACTAAACTGTAGTAACATTTACTGCTGCGGGGCCCTTTTTACCTTGCTCTACGTCAAAGGTGACCCGATCGCCTTCTCTGAGAGACTTGAAGCCGACCCCGTTGATTCCCGAATGATGAACAAATACGTCAGGACCGTCTTCTTGCTGAATGAAGCCGTAACCCTTGCGCTCATCAAACCACTTTACAATTCCATTGGCCATAGTGACAACCTCCTTTCAAAAGAATTCTGATGGTTCCAAACTTCAGGTCGCCACTTCTGACAAATGGAACTTTCCCTGAAACGAAACCAGGCCCCCAATAAAAACACCCCCTTATGATAACCTATTTTTGTCATAAAATCAAGTTATTAATTGATTGATCAGAATTACGAACCCGCAGGTCCTTCATGCCCCTGTAGCCTTCGATGATACCTCGTGAAGTGGGCAAGGGCCCGTGCAGCCCTTCGGATGTTCGGGTAAACGGGGATACCCGCATCGCGGCATAGTTCCTGTGCCTTTAGAACCGCTTCCACTCGCCATGGGGTGGTGGGGTCTCCAGAGCTGATGAAGATGACCATCGGCTTTTCGGCATCTTGTGCAAGATTGACCAGAAACTGGAGACTCAACTCATGGCGTGCTGCGCCCTGGGGATAGTCAAGAAGCCATACGGCGCTGCTGTTTCCGATCAGGAGGTCCACTCCATCCCATCGTGTTCCCATTTGAAAAGCACGAACCATTGTCTCGATGCTTCCCATCACTGAACCATCCATGGGATTCGAGATCAGCGACCAGACATCGGGTGCAAACGAGCGGATCTCCTCTCTCATCTCGGGGGGCAAAGGTGGCACCTGGAAACCCTCCAACTCACATATGTCTGCAGCCGCCACACTCCCTCCACCCCCTCCTCCCATAACCAGCACCCTCTTGCCCGTCGAAGGTGGAAGAAATTGAAAGGCGAGGAGCACATCGGCCATCTCCTGCATGGAATGTACGCTCACTACCCCGAATTGACGGCAAATGGCCTCCCACAATGCCAGCTCTCCACTCACCGAGGCCGTATGTGAAATCACGGCCCTGGAACCGGCTTTCGTCCTTCCCGCCTTAAAAAGGACCACCGGTTTCTTGCCATCCGAGCGTTGGAGGAGGTCCAGGAGCCGCCTTCCCTCCTTCACGCCTTCCAGGTACATGGCGATAACCTTGGTCTGCGGGTCCTCAAGTAGGTACTCGAGGAAGTCTGATTCATTGAGGTCTGAGGCATTTCCGAAGCTGATGATCTTGCTGAAACGGAGCCCTCTTCCCGCCCCCTGATACTCCAGATCCGCAGCATTTCCTCCGCTCTGAGAGGCAAAGGCCACATGCCCTGCCTCCTTAGGGAGGCTGAAACGAAAGGTGAGCCCTACATTCGGGCAATAGAGGCCCATACAGTTCGGCCCAATAACCCTTATTCCCCCCTGCCGTGCCAGGTGAATAATCTGCCTTTCAAGCTCAAGGCGGTCTTCCAACTGGGTCTCCGCCATCCTCGCCGTAAAGAGATGGATGGAGCGGACGCTTTTTGCCACACAATCCTCCAAAAGGGAAAGGACCTGATGATGAGGGATACAGGAGATCACGTGATCCACCGGCCCGGGTATCTCGCCGAGCCTTTTGTGACACCTCACGCCAAGGACCTCTTGCTCATCCATGCTGACCGGGTACACCGCTCCATGAAACGGGAATTCCAACAGTTGTCGAAGATATATAAATCCTTGACTTTCAGAATTCTTCGAAACCCCCACAATAGCCACAGATCTCGGATGAAACAGGACGTCGAGAGGATGTTTATTGACCTTTGGTGAGGTATTCATAAGGGTTTTCTATATATTTGGACTCGAATGGAATAGTGAACTGAGAGAATTCACCCTTTCGTGGAGGAGTGTATGGGAAAACTAGCTTGCGAGTCAATAATCCACTCGCTATGCCTCTCCAAGAAATTTCGGATTGTCTTTCCATAATGTTTGTGGCATAGGAAGGCCGTGAGGATATGGAGTTTTCTCAGCGCCATCTTTCAAGGGCAGTGGAAATATTCCCTAACCCATCGGCCCAATAGGAGCTCCCATTGTGGATGATTTTTTCAATTACGTCTCTACTCATCCCGTAGCAGCAATCATAATTGGTGCATTAGTACTCATTGTCGCCTACTTTGTCTTCAAGAAACTGCTGAAGCTTGCACTGATTGTGGGACTCATCCTGGTCGCCGTCGGGGGCTATTATTACTACAAGGCCCCCGCCGAATTCAGTAAGAACGTTAAGAGCACCCTGGGCGAGGTAAAAGGGCACGCAGAAAATGCTGTCAAAAAGGGAAAGTCTTTACTGGAAAAGTGGAAGGACCTGGTGGAAGACCTTGAGGAAAAGGTAAAAAAGGCAAGAAAATAATGGGCAGGTGATTTCTAATAAAGACCAAAGGATTCTTGTGTAGCGTTAATGGAAAAGTACTTTTCTCTTATCCGTATAGGACAGAAACTTAGGGCTATCATACGTTTTTCCGGGAGCTCCGGGATCTTTTTCAGATATGGAGAGCTCCTGTACGGGTACCACCATGGCCCCGACGGGACCCTGAATGAGGTAATCGAGTATGGAGATGAGAGCACCCTAAGGGGCATCTTGGAACCTTACGGTGATATGAAGGCCATTACTGTCGCTGGAGGGAAACTGATTTTCATTGAGCCTTCTGGATCGGTTGAGGAAAACACCCTGGGTTTCTTGGCGAAAGAACTTGAGGAAGACCTCCAGTTTGCCTCTATTGTCGATACCCTATTTCAGGCAAGCGTAACCATCTCTTCCAACCTTAAAACCAAGACCTTGCTTGACAAGGTTATGAGCCTTTCAGAAGGGATACTGAACCCTGAAGTCACGGCTGTCATGCTCCTGGACCCTGAGAGGGAGGAACTCTATTGGGAGGTGTCGAGAGGCGAAGGCTCCCAATTCTTTCAAGAAGAAGTAAGACTGCCTCTCGGTGCGGGTATAGGAGGCCATGTGGCGCAGACAGGAGAATCGCTCATAATCAATGATGTGGATAAGGACCCCAGATGGGACCCCTCCTATGACAAACGCAGCGGTTTTCGCACCCGTTCCATGATTTGTGTCCCCATAAAATTCCAGGGAAGGATACTGGGGGTAATAGAGGTCATCAATAAGAGGACAGGGGAATTTACCTCAAGGGACTTGAGGATCCTTGAGATCCTTGCTGCACAAACAGGGGGTGCAATAGAAAATGCCAGAATTCATGAAGAACTGGAGGAAACCTACCAAGAGCTCAAGGTCTTGGACAAGGCCAAGGAAAGGGTTATCAACCACCTGTCCCATGAATTAAAGACCCCGCTGGCAATGATCTCGGGCGTACTTGCAAAAGTTTCAAATGAACTCCAGAAGGCGAATCTGTCAGGGCTGGATAAGACCATTAAGAGGGGTCAACGTAACCTGGAGCGATTGCTGGAACTTCAGTTCAAGATTGATGACATCCTCAATCAAAGATCGGTGGATGAAAAGGAAAGGATAATCAACATTATTAGTGATGCTGCAGATTTTGTGGAAGAGCTGGGGGAAGAAGACCACGAGAAGGGCTCAGAAATCATGGAACTCATTTCCAACCGCCTAGAATCCCTTTTTACGCTTGAGGAAGTCCGCATGGAAGATATCAAGGTCGATGAACTGCTGGATGATGTATGCAATGAGGCGGTACTTTCCATGGGAGGAAGGAATCTTGAAATTGTCAGAGACCTTGAAAAGGGAATAGTCCTCAATATGGACGTGAATACCCTAAAAAAGGTATTCCGTGGCCTTTTAAAAAATGCAATAGAGAACACGCCTGATGAGGGGAGGATAGAGATCAGTGCCGGACGTCCGGACAATGAGGTACGGATAGGGTTCCGTGATTATGGTGTAGGGATCACCGCCGAAAATCAGAAAATGATCTTCGGAGGATTTTTTCACACCCAGGATACAAATCTTTATTCCTCCAAGAGGCCATATGAATTCAATGCCGGGGGATCGGGCGCTGACCTGCTCAGGATAAAGACCTTTTCAGAAAGGTATGGTTTCTCAGTGGATTTTTATAGCACGCGGTGCAAATTCATTCCAAAGGATAGTGACATATGCCCGGGCATAATCAGCGAATGCCGATTTATCAAGGAAAGATCCGATTGCCTCGCTTCCGGGGGAAGCGTCTTCAGTGTCAAATTCCCCTTGGAAAGTCGGCGCAGAGCCGATGCCAACTAGCCCTCTTTTTGATCACTGAAAGCCTTGACCGCTTCTAAAAATTCGGGAGTGCAACAACATATGCTCTGGTTTCGGTTCTCGAACTCGATGGCGGCCTCAAGGGACGGGGCATTCATGTTTTGATTGAGAGCCTCTTTGGTAAACCGCAATCCCATGGGGCTCTTTTGAAGCATGGTGCGGGCTATGTCCATGGCCGTATCCAACAGGTCTTCTTCCCCTACCAAACGGCTCACGAGTCCTATCCTTGCAGCCTCTTCGGCATCCACCCTGCGACCGGTCAGGAGGATCTCTGCGGCCCGTGCCCGTCCTACCATCCTCGGCAAGAGATAGCTGGTCCCCAACTCACCCCCGGATAGCCCGATATTAATAAACGAAGGGACGAAAAAGGCACTGGGACTTGCAAGGACCACATCCGAGGCCAGTGCAATGCACATCCCTCCGCCTGCAGCCGGTCCTTTTACTGCTGCGATAATGGGCTGGGGCAATCGGCGCATCTCAAGTATCCGCTCGGAGTATTTCTTTTGAATGGCCACCAGGTGAGTTGCCGCATCTGAAAACAGGGCAGAGGCCTCTCTTCGCACACGGGCGTCCTTTATGTCCGCACCGGCGCAAAACCCCCGCCCCTCACCCATAATTATAACAACCCGTATCTCTTGCATCTCTAAAAGCTCAGTAAAAACGGCGTGGAGGTCATCAAGCATATCCAGGTTGATTGCATTGAGCCGCTCTGGCCGGTTTAATATAATCAGGCCGATCCCCGTCTCCGGCGTTTCAAACCGTATTGTGGTGAAATTCATTAATATTCCCCCGTAGTGGAACCCCCTGCCATTTGAGCCAGAGTGCAATCCTGGCGCGAATACCTGAGCTTCAGAACCCTGAACCTCTGAACGGTTATCCCGTAAGCCGCCGTGCCACCTGTTCTCGATGGTAGACTGGATCTCCCAGGGCTACTTCGTTGGCCTTTGCCCGCTTCAAGTAGATGTGGATATCATGTTCCCACGAAAAGCCGGTGCCACCCAGTACCTGTATGGCGCTTGTCGATGCGTTCCTGTAAACTTCCGAGCAGTAGGCCTTGGCAACGGATGCAGCCAGCGCGGCCTCATCAGGATCCCCATGATCCTGTGCCCAGGCTGCCCAGTATAGGATGGAGCGGGCGCTCTCCACCTCCACATACATCTGGGCACACCGGTGTTTCACTGCCTGGAATGCCCCAATAGGCTGGTCAAACTGGATACGGACCTTGGCATATTCCGTTGCAATCTCCATGGCCCGCTGGGCCCCGCCAACGCACTCGGCGCAAAGGCCCACCTGGGCACGTTGCAGCACTCTCTGCAATGGCCCCCAACCTTCGTTAGGCCTTCCCAGTATCCCATCCGCACCCGCCTGCACACCCTTCAACTCCAAAGAGCAGAGCTTGCGAGTCCCGTCCATTGTGGGGAGAAGCGATATGCAGACCCCATCTGCCTTCGGATCCAGGAGAAAAAGGGTAATTCCTCTGGTCGGGTCCTCGCCGGTCGCGGTTCGAGCCGCACAGACAATGACATCTGCCACATGGGCATCCGGTACAAAGAGCTTTGAGCCTTTGAGGAAAAATCCGTTACCGTTCGACTGGGCCCCCATCTGAACGTACCCTGGATCTGCTCCTCCATCGGGCTCATGAAGGGCCAGGGTGCCGATGATCTCACCTTCGGCGATCCTGGTAAGATATGCCCCCTTCTGCGACTCGCTCCCAGTCTCTAAAATGGCTTCAGCGGCCAGCAGCACGGTGGAAAAAAAGGGGCCAGGGACAACTCCCCGGCCCATCTCTTCAAGGATTACAGCCAGGTCCATCAGCTCCATATTGAGCCCGCCATATACCTCAGGGATGCGCAGCGCCGTCCATCCCATTTCAGTCATTTTGCTCCACACACCTTCAGTGAACCCGCGCTCGTCCTCGATCATGGCCCGCACGTATTCCATCGGGGTTTCATTCTCACAAAAGCGACGTGCCTGCCTGGCGATCTCTATCTGGTCTTCGTTCAGCCTGATATCCATCGGGTCATCTCCTCTACTCTTGTCTCGCAGCGCGGCTTATGTCTTTGGGGAGGCCCAGCACCCGTTCGCCAATGATGTTCCTCTGTATCTCGGAAGTCCCGGCCTCGATGGTGTTTCCCTTGGACCTCAAAAAACTGTATTGCCAGTAGCCGTCCTGGATAGACCACGGCGAGCCGCCCATGATCTGGCCATTGGGGCCCTGCATCCCGATGGCTGCCTCTGTGATCCTCTGATTGGGCTCACTCCAGAGAAGCTTTCCTATAGATCCTTCCGGACCCGGAATGCCTCCCTGAAGTTGAGCGCTGAGATTTCGCAGGCCATGGTATTTCAATACCATCACCTCAATGTATGCCTGGGCAAGCCGCTGCCGGAAGATCGGATCCTCGATCACCGGTTTACCCGACCTCTTGCTCTTTCTCGCCATCTCGATCATCTTTTCTACGTTCCTATGATACACCGCACCCATGGTTACGTCACCGATGACGCGCTCGAACATCAGTGTGGTGATGGCAATCCGCCAGCCATCCCCCTCCTTTCCTACCAGCATCTCCTCCGGCACTCGAACGTCTTCCATGTAGAGCTCGTTAAAGTCCTGTTCTCCCGTGACCTGGGTTATGGGCCTCACCTCAACCCCGGGCAGCTTCATGTCCATGAGGAGATAGCTCAGACCCTTGTGTTTCTTTGCGTCAGGATCCGTTCGCACCAGGAGGATGCAGTAGTCGGCTATGTGAGCAAAACTGGTCCAGACCTTTTGCCCGCTGACCAGGTAATGGCCATCTTTTCTGACGGCCCTGGTGGAGACATTGGCAACGTCCGAACCGGCATTGGGCTCACTGAATCCCTGACACCAGATGTGTGTCCCATCCAGTATCTTCGGCAGGTATTGCTTCTTCTGTTCCTCGCTCCCGCAGAACAGAATGGTAGGGGCGGCCATACCAAAGGTGATGACCCCTGGCATCCTTAATTCCACGCAGGTAGAGGCAACGGTTTGAAGGACAATGACCTCCTCCATCAGGCTCCTTCCCTGGCCGCCATATTCTTTGGGATAGTGAAGTCCGGCATATCCGGCCTCATAAAGCCTTCTCTGGAAATCCTTGTGGGCCCGTGCCCATTCCGCTGCTGAATCATAGTTCCGGTAGCGCAACGGATCCCAGTCATCCGGAAGGTTCCTCTCCAGCCACGAGACAAATCCCTCACGGAATGTCTCTTCCTCAGGGGTGAAACGAAAGTCCATTTCTCTTTGCTCCTCTGCTTTGAGACGGCTAATCCCTTCCCACTATTGAAATGGCAGATACATTCATCCAGGGCGTGCCGCCCAGATTGTGTGTGAGGCCCAATCGGGTATTCTCTACCTTTCTTTCCTCAGGAACCCTCTCCAGGATCTGTTCATACATAGCATAGATCATCCTCAACCCTGATGCCCCGATGGGATGACCGAAGCACTTAAGCCCTCCATCCACCTGACAAGGGACCCCTCCGTCAAGGTCAAAAAAACCGCTCATAATATCATCGTAGGCGCCACCCTTGGGCGAGATATGGAGATCCTCCATGGTAACCATCTCGGTGATGGAAAAGCAGTCGTGTACCTCCATCATGCTGATCTCTTTTCTCGGATCTTTGACCCCAGCCTCTTCATAGGCCTTTGTGGCCGCCTTCCGTGTGGTGACAAAATGGCAACCGTCCCAGTTTGAATACATGGCCTCTTCACCGGAGCTGTCCGCAACCTGCAATGCCTTCACCTTAACTATATCCTGATTAGGTTTCAGCCTCTTTGCTATCTCAGGCGTAGCAATGATGGCACAGGCCGCGCCGTCGCTGACCCCGCAGCAGTCAAAAAGCCCCAGGGGGTATGCAATCATTGGGGCGGCCTTAATCTGCTCTTCGCTTACCACCTTTCGCAGATGGGCCTTTGGATTAAGCGCCCCATTGGCATGACTCTTTGCTGAGACATGGGCAATGGCGTCTTTGATCTTATCCATTGAAATACCCCATTTTGCGCCGTAGGCTGTCGCCAGTTGTGCAAACATGCCGGGTGGTGTCATATTGGCCCCCACCATCATGGCGTTGACCCCCCTTGCGGCGCCTGCCGGCAATCCTCCGTAACCGGTATCCTTCAATTTTTCCACGCCGAGGGCCAGCACGATATCATAAACACCGGCAGCCACGGAGTAACATGCGGCCCTGAAGGCCTCGGTCGCCGTGGCACAGAAGTTCTCGGTCCGGGTGACCGGGATATAAGGCAGTTTTAGGGTCATGGAAAGGGGTAAGGCGGCCTTACCCACGTTTACCTCATCAAAATGGGTGCCCAGGTACGCCGCCTGTATCTCCTTTTTGTCGATACCGGCATCCTCCAGGCACTCAACAAAGGCCTCTACCATCAGGTCCTCGGCGCTTGATTCCCATCTCTCACCGAACCTGGTGCAACCCATACCGATAATTGCCACTTTATCCTTTATTCCTTCCGCCATCCTATTTCACCTCCTTCACAGGGATCGCCTTCCAGAAATATCCTGCGATATCCCGTTTCCTGTCATAGTATTTTCTGCGAAAGCTCATGGATACTCGCATTCCAGTTGCCAGGGAATCCAGATCGCAGTCAGTGAAATCAAAATAGTATTTTCCTCCCCCTTCGAATTCAACGGCCCCGTAAACCGCAGGAGGATTATAGGAGGCAGCCAGCATATCGCCGGTGTAACTGGCGATACGCCCCACCTTATCGGAGAAACGATACTCCTCCATCTCGTCGACGGCTCCGCAGTCTGGATTCACGCATATCCTCTGTGGGGGAAGCTGGGCAGTCCCACATTTCCTGCACTTACTGCCCCAGAGCCCGAGTACCAGCTTTCTTTCTCGCCAGAGGGATGACCACCGGGTCCAGAGATCTTCCTCAGAGCGCAGACCTGCGTCGCCCGGCAGGATATCCCGCCAGATCAGGTACTTGGTATAGTTATCCAAGTCTGCCTTGTTCCCCAGGCATCCGGCAATACCGTTCCTCTCTTCTCCCTTCCCTACATTGTCAGTAACCTGAAAATAGAGGGCATCACATCCGCTTCCGAAACTCACCACCAGAATCTTGTCCCCCGGCTTGGCCTCTTCAAGGGCACGAACCAGCATGACCAGGGCATGGGGTGTGCCGGTATCCCCCATCTCGGCCTGAAGATTGTCCTGGGCTGCCTCCGGGGCAATACCCAAGGTCTTGTCTAAGCTCTTGCGTGCCGCACTGTAATGGCACGGATATACCACCTTGGTAAAATCAGAGATCTTCAACCTGTACTTTTCAAGAAGACCTTTGATAACCTCTGGAATCAGCTGGTCAAAGCCCAGGTCCCTGATCCACCGGTCTTCCCATTGACGGTCAAATTTTGCAAACTCGCCCCGGTAGTGGTCCACAAAGTCATAGGTAATGGAATAAGATCCCTTGAATTGGGCGATCACATCCTCATCTCCTACCAGAAGCGCAGCCGCCGCGTCCCCAAAGATCAACTCCTGGGGAGAGGCCGGCCTTCCCAACCTGCTATCAGAGGAACAGACAAGTATGTTGTTTGCCCCCTTTGACGCCACAGCTTCCAGGGCAGATAAGAGGGCAGTTGTCCCTGCCTTGATGCCGCCGCTGAAATCTGCAGCCCTGATGTGATCGTTCAGGCCAAGGGCAGCCGTTATGATCCCTGCGTTTAGCCTTTCCTTATACGGCATGGTGGTGGAGGCGAAGTAAACACCTCCCACCTCTGAAGGATCAATACCTTTCAAAGCATCAATACCTGCCTCAACCGCCATGGTGATGCTGTCTTCATCAAAATTGGCCACAGCCTTCTCACCCCTGGCGTTGGCTATATTCCCCGGATTCATCCATCCCATGGCCTTGTAAATCATGCCGCGGTTCAGACGGTACCTGGGTACATAGCCTCCGTAAGAACATATTCCGACCATGCAAACCTCCCTTCTTCAACTAGAATTTGAGTTGGAATTGTAAAAATCGTATCATTTTAGTCCTTTTCCGATCTGGCGTTTATCCGGGGGAATGGGGGTTTTCCCAGCCCCCATTGCCCCGGGTTCAGAGCGCTAAACTGTTACTAAAAATCAATTAAAGCGGTTAACAATATATTGCGTAACCATTCAGTTGGAACTTTGAACCCCTTCAATCACTATATTGCTTTGTGCCATCAGGTGTCAAATCCATAAATTTTGTCTCCATACAGGCCTTTCCCGAGATAGTCAATAGGTACGTTGACAATAGAGAGAAAAAGGGGCTTCCCCCGCTTTTCGGGTGGAAGCCCCTGAACTCTGGGCTGTCCTTTCTCTTCAGGACCCCAGGCTATCCAAAACCGATCTATCAGTAAGGTTTTTGATAAAACAGATTCGGTTCTATGACAACGTATTTCCCATCCTTGACTATATTCATGTTTGCATAGAAGGCGCCTTGATGGTTGGTCGAGGTAAAGGTATAGGGCGGCCCCCCAAAGATCTTATCTGGCTCCTCCCTGAACGTCTCAAGGGCATCTACTAATTTTTCCCGTGTCAGGTCCTTGCCTGCCTTCTCGGCGGCAATGGCGAAGTAATGGACCCCTGCGTATCCGGCTGTTGTGGGCAGGTCGGGATCCTTTCCAAACCAGTCTACGTGCCGTTTCCACCAGTCCCGAACCGTCGCTAGATCGCTGTCCTTATAGACCATTGGGGTCTGGCCAGTGCAGTAAAAGCCATCGGCTGAAAACCCTGCCTTCTTGCACAATAGCGGCACATATGTGGTATAGGCAGGCGACATTCCACACATATCGACCTCCCAACCGATCTTTTTTGCCTCCTTTAGCGCGCCCACCGTCTCCCGGATCACTGTAGCCAGGACCACCAGCTGGACATCAGCCTTTCTCAACTTGGAGATCTGGGAACTGAACTCGGTTGCGCCCCGTTTATAGGATTCTGCCGCGGTGAGCTTCATACCCTGGGCTGCCAGCTGGTCCTCTACCCCTTTTTTCATGATGGCCCCCATCTCGTCGTCCTGATACAGGAGCCCGATCCTCTTGTACCCCTTTTTCTCCGTAAAATATTTCACTATCATACGTGCCTGATCGTAGTAAGGGGTAAACCCGGCAAAACTGTAACGATCATAGGGTTCGTAGAAGAGGGAAGCGGCAGTCAGGGGGA
>JAZDES010000040.1:0-30073 GCA_043808585.1 Pseudomonadota bacterium
GGGCGATCTCCTTTGCTGCCTTTGGTTTCTCTTTTAGAATCCTCAAGATATCGGCGCAACGGGCAATGTGATGGTCTATCAGTTCAGAGACCCTAACCTCGAGGTCAATCTCATTCCACTGATTTCCATAAAACAGCCGATGTGCGGGCAGGACAAGCAAGTCGCCCAACTGTTTTCCTATCTGCTTCATTTTTTTGAGTGATCGAAGATATGCCTTAAGGCCATAGATGGGCTGGCCGCTGGTGTGCTCAGGTCCAAGTATTTCTCTGATCTGTTCGAAAAATGCCTCCCTCGAAGGTATTGGAGTGATTTGCGGCAGCAAGGTGTCCCCAACAATGAGTGCATCCTCCCCGATCAGGACGGCCAGGGCATCAGGGCTGTGGCCGGGCAAATAGAAGGTAGACGTTCCTTCGGCCAGGATAGACTCGCTATCTTCGATCTTTTCAACGGAGAGGCTGTTTCTTCCCGCGTGATAGGGCCGGCAGTGTTCGGTGGAAAAGGATTCGGGCATAAAGCAGTGCCAGCATGAGGCAGGGAAGTCCTTTTTGAAATCGGAAGGGCCTTCGCCTGGAAAGAAGCGAATGAGGCGATCATAAACAGCATGGGCCTTCACCTTGATGCCGGTAGATTTCACAATTTCGGAAAGACCGCCATCATGGTCTTCGTGGCCGTGACTGAGTAAAATATACTCAAGATCGTTACCCGAAATCCCGATCGATTCCATCATTTCAAGTAGTTTTAGGCCCATTCCCGATTTGCCCGAGTCCACCAGGAAGGGCCGGTCCTTCAATACCAAATAGTTCCAGGTGGGGCCTAGATCCCACTCTCCTCCATAGTAATTTTCGGTGGGGAGCCCTAAAATCTCAGCGCCAGAAGGAAGTTTGATCCGTATCAGCATGTTGTTCCCGTTCGACTCCCCTTGGTGAAGGACTTCCACCAGTTCCTTTAAGATCACATTATGTCTCCTCGTGTAATATCAGCTGGATGGTGTTGTGGCCCGGTATAATGCCTCTCTGCACACCCCAGGCACCACAAAATTCCGCCACTCTAGCCTTTTATTCTGGATTCATCAACTTCTTTTCCTGTCGGTTGTGGGGCCCTAGCATTTCATTCCTCTCGAAACATGGCATTTATTCGAAAGGTATTAAGACTTGTCTCTCGTCGAATTGTCTGGTAGGAGAGAGCCTTGGCCATGGCACAGTAAGTCTCAGCAATTGGCGCATCTGTATCAGGGCACGGTTGCGTCAGGAAGAAGGCGCTAAAAAAAGGGGTATTAGCTTATTGATCAGCTCAAAGGAGGTAGTGAAGATGGAAAAAAAGGTTCAAAAGGGCTGAGCCTGAGCCCTTGTATAGCACTGAATGGTTTGAAACCCACTTTGAGGTTGGACTCTAGTCTCAAGGGATTGCAAGATCTCTTCGGCCTCTTTAACGATAGTGTCAATCAACTCCTGACAGGTAGGAATATCCTGGATTAGGCCGCACACCTGTCCGAAGGCAAGAGACCCTCCTTCGAGATCCCCTTCCACATAGGCCTTTCTGATCTTTCCCACACCGGTCTTCATGATCTCCCAGGGATCCGCATGGTTCTTGGTCATCTCAACCAGGTTTTCTGCGAATCTATTTCGTATCACCCGGCAGCGCACCCCCGTGAAGTTATCCGTTACAACCGTATCCTCGGCAGTCCTTTCAACTAGATATTGCTTGACATGTAAGGGCACGGGAGCATCCTGGGTAACAATGAACCGGCTTCCCATGGATATCCCCTCTGCACCAAGGGCTAAGGCAGCAACTAGTCCCCTTCCGTTCCCGATCCCTCCTGCGGCTACGACGGGTATCCTTACTTTGCCGGCTACGATTGGCACCAGTACTAAAGTGGATACAAAGCCCGTATGACCACCCGCCTCGGTGCCTTGTACGATGACGGCGTCTGCACCGTCCTCTTGTGCCCGCAAGGCATGCCGCAAAGAACCCATGGTTGGTAGATTGATGATGCCGTGAGGTCTTGTTCGCTCAAGAACCCTTCGAGGGTTACCTTTTCCGTAGCTCGCAACGGGCACCTTTTCTTGAATAATTATATCCAGTAGATCCTCTATCAGGGGGTTATTTGCCATGAAATTGACGCCAAAGGGCTTTTCCGTGAGGCATTTTATTTCCCTGATATTTTCCGTCAGTTCTTCCGGTGACATGAAGGCAGCCCCCAATATCCCTAAACCGCCTGCATTGGAGACTGCAGCCACCAGTGGGGGAAAAGATACCCAGGACATTGCCCCCTGTATGATCGGATGTTTTATCCCTAGCAGTTCAGTGATGCGGGTTTTCATAATCAACTCCTCCATCATCTATAGTACTTCGGCGCCGACTTAGATGGTCAGCCCTGCCTAATAAAAAAGGCCGTGAGAGGTAATCTCCACGGCCTCAAAAATAAATCGGCCGTGGGTATTAGCCCTACCCACGGCCTGGTTTGTCTTAAGTTAGCTAGTTAAAATCAGACGCAACCTCCAGGCAGTGGGCAGCTCCTAAGGGCGAGGCCCAACAAGAGGAGGCTGCGAAGTCCCAATATGTCCACTACCTGATGCATCCGATCAATACTCCATCTATAAATGGCTATATTTTAGATCACGATTTCATTCTTGTCAAGTGAAAAAACACCGAACGCTTCCTCTTTGTTTAAGTGTTTGATGAGTTGCCTCATTGGACTCTCATGAGCAAGCTTCGAATAAAATCTCCAACAGAATCGATCCCATCATTCTCTATTATCCTGATCGTTTGAGTCCCAATTACTGCGATGTCTGCTTTCCCTTTCAGATAGTCAACATCTGCCTTTTTCTTTACCCCAAAACCAATCGCAAGGGGGAGACTGGTTGCCTTCCGGCATCGGCCGAGATATCCCGCCAAATCCTCGGAGAAGCTTGTGTTTGTTCCAGTAACTCCTTTACGTGCCACGCAGTAAATAAGACCACGGGCAAAGGAGTTAAGGTATTTCATTCGCTTATCCGATGTGGTGGGGGAAAAGATAAGGATCGGGGCAAGGTGGTTTTCTTCCATGGCCTTTAGATACTCCCCTCCCTCTTCAGGGGGGAGGTCGGGGATGATGGCGCCTTGCATTCTCATTTTTGCCATGGCAGATACAAAACGGCCTGTGCCATACCTGAAGGGGATGTTGTAATAGGTCATGATAAGGAATGGGATATCAAATGCCCTGGCAACCTCTTCGGCAAGGCTGAGGCAGCCCTCCACGGTTGCCCCCCTTTCCAGTGCCTTCTGGTTGGCCCGGAGGATCACGGGACCATCGGCAACAGGCTCAGAAAAGGGGATCTGTAACTCCATCAGGTCAACGCCCGCCTCCACCATGGCCTCTATGATCCTGAAAGAATCCTCAAGAGAAGGGTATCCAAGCACGATGTGGGTCATCAGGAGGATGTTTTTTTCCTTCAGTCTGTTTCGAATATACGGTTCAAGCACCATATTCCCCTGCCTTCTTTTGGATGAACTCTTGCCAGCCCGGATCGGCAAACGCATCGGCTATGGTAAAGATGTCCTTGTCACCCCTGCCTGACTGGCTTATCAGGATGACATCATCTTTAGAAAGCTCAGGGGCTTCCCTGAATGCCCGTGCAAAGGCATGGGCGGATTCTAGGGCTGGTATCAGGCCTTCCTTTTTGATTGCAAGAGACAGGGCATCTAAGACCTCCGAATCGGTTGCAGATTCAATCCTGACCCTCCCTGTTTCCCGGTGCCGCGCAAGGATCGGTGAAACACCAACATAGTCCAATCCTGCAGCCACACTGTGGGTCTCTTTCATCTGACCGTCCCGATCCTGGAGAAAATATGTCTTGTACCCCTGGGCCACACCCACTGACGCGTCCCCGGAGGCAAGCCGAGATGCATGTCTCCCCGTATCCAGGCCATTTCCCCCGGCCTCAACACCCACAAGCTCTACCTCGTCATCAAGAAAGCCGCTGAAGATCCCCAAGGCGTTGGAGCCTCCTCCCACGCAGGCATAGATGCGGGCAGGCAGTTTGCCTTCACGTTCCAGGATTTGCTCACGGGCCTCCCTGCCGATGATGGACTGAAAGTAGGAGACCATCTCCGGGAACGGGTGAGGGCCGCACGCAGTGCCCAGGACATAGTGTGTATCATCCATGCTGGTCACCCAGTCCCGGAAGGCTTCGTTTATGGCGTCTTTTAGTGTCCGTGTGCCGTCTTTTATGGGGATGACCTCCGCACCCAAACGCTCCATCCAGAAGACATTGGGCCTCTGTCTCTCAACGTCCACCTCTCCCATATAAATGGTGCACCTGAAACCGAATCTGGCGGCCATGGTGGCAGTGGCCACACCATGTTGGCCCGCTCCGGTCTCGGCGATAACACGGCTCTTTCCCATACGCTTGACCAGAAGACCCTGGCCCATGACGTTGTTTGCCTTGTGAGCGCCGGTGTGGTTCAGGTCTTCACGTTTGATGTAAATGCGTGCCCCTCCAAAGTGTCTTGTAAGGTTTTCAGCAAGGGTGAGGGGCGTTGGCCTACAGGAATAGGTGGACATTGTGTGGATATATTCGTGCCAGAAATCGGGATCAGCCTTGGCCTTTTCAAACGCATCCACAAGCTCGTCAAAGGTGGAGATGAGGATCTCGGGAATAAATGCCCCCCCAAATTCTCCATAGTATCCGCGGTCAATCATTCAAATCCCCTCTGTTGTCGGCATTTCTGATCTTTTCCATTAATTTTTCCATAAGGAGATGGTCCTTTTTTCCTGTCCGCTCCTCTATGCCGCTGTTTACGTCCACGGCATAGGGGTTTACAGCAGAAATGGCCTTCTCAATATTTGAGGGTGTAAGCCCCCCTGACAAAATAAGCGGAATTCCCAGCGCCTTGCCCCTGACAGCCAGATCCCAGTCAAAGGTCTTTCCTGTGCCGCCCCTGCCTTCTCCTGTATAGGTGTCAAAAAGCATGGCCTTGATCTTCCTATGATAAGGCTTGATGGATTGGAGAACTGATCCGTCCCTGACCCGGAAGGCCTTGATTGTGTGAGGCATAAACTCGCAGCAAACCTCCGGGGGTTCATCTCCGTGAAGTTGAACCAGGTCGAGACCGCAAAACCGAACTATTTGCCTCATTGCATCCGGCCTTTCGTTAACAAAGACCCCGACTGCCTGCACAAAAGGCGGGACAGCACGTATAATATCGCGTGCCTTTTCAGGCGTGATCCACCTGGGGCTGTGGGCAAATATAAAACCGAGGGCATGGGCCCCCAGTTGGACGGCCATTGCCGCATCCTGATAATTTGTGATGCCGCAGATCTTAACCTTTACCATGAATCCTCCCGGCCTCAACCAATTCCCTCGTCTTTGCCTTTAAATCCTTGCTTTTCATAATTGAAGTACCCACCAGAATCGCCTCAATGCCGCACCCCTTTAACAACTGGATATCCCCCTCACCTGAGATGCCGCTTTCACTCACTAGGATGCATCTCTCCGGAATCATGGGGGCCAGATCAAGGGTGGTCTTCAGATCAACCTTAAAGGTTTCTAAATCACGGTTGTTGATCCCTATGATTTCGGCCCCGCAGTCAACCGCCTTTTCAAGGTCATCCCTGTCGTGGATCTCGGTCAGGCCGGCCATCCCAAATTCCAGGCAGAGGCTCAACAACTCTTTTAGCTGCTCCCGCGACAAAATGCGGGCAAGCAGCAGTATGGCGTCGGCTCCATATAATAGCGACTCCCTCACCTGGACCGGATCAATGATAAAATCCTTGCGCAATATGGGCAGGGAGATCGCACTTTTGAGGCGCGGCAACCTGTTTATGTCGCCATTGAAAAACCGTTTATCCGTTAGGAGGGAAATGGCCGCTGCCCCGGCCTCTTCATAAATATGCCCCATCTCAATGGGATCTCCATTCCTGCAAATAATGCCTTCCGAAGGAGAAGCGAACTTTATCTCGGCAATGAGACTTATCCTGCCCGGTACGGAGATGGCTGCCTTGAAGTCCCGAACAGGAAGGGCATTCATATCCCTGCAGGTTGACCCCTCCTCTTCTTTGAGATGGGCCACCTCTCTCTCTTTTTCCCTCAATATTCTCAGTAATTGAGAATGCATGGGGACTTCCTACATCTCCTTCCGAACAAAGGCGCGGCACTGCTGTGTGAAATCTATTAAACTAAAAAGCTTCTCCTTTGCCCGTCCAGAATCTATGGAGTCTTTTGCTCGCTCGATGCCCTCGTCAAGGCTGTTGTCGAGACCGGTTGCTACAAATGCAGCCGAGGCGTTTAGGACAACCATGTCCCTCTTCGGTCCCTTCTCTCCATCCAGGATGTTCAAGATAATTTGGGCGTTTTCCTTCGCATCTCCCCCCTTTATGGCCGCGGGGGCAGCCCTCTTGAAGCCGTACTTTTCCGGCGTTAGGTCAAAGGTGCTTACTTCACCTCCTTTCAAATGCGAAACCCTTGTGGGGCCGCAGATGCTTATCTCGTCAAAGGTCCCTTCGCCGCATACCACAAAGGCCTCCCTTGTGCCTAGTCTGCCAAGCACAGTGGCAATCTTTTCCGTAAGGCCTGGCTCATAGACACCGAGGACCTGGGCAGTGGCCCCTGCAGGGTTTGTAAGCGGGCCTATAAGGTTAAAAATGGTTCTGATCCCGATCTCCCGTCTTGGTCCTGCCGCATGTTTCATGGCCCCATGAAAGAGGGGGGCATAGAGAAACCCAATGCCTGTTTTTTCTATGCAGGTTTGCACGTCAGAGGGGTTGATATCCAGTTTGACCCCCAAATTTTCGAGCACATCCGCGCTCCCGCACTGGCTGGAAACCGCCCGGTTGCCATGTTTTGCCACCTTTACGCCCCCGCCTGCGGCCACAAATGCAGTTGCGGTGGAGACATTAAATGTATTTGTGCCATCCCCCCCGGTACCGCACGTATCCAGAATGGTCTCGTCCTCCACATTGATCTCATCCCGGTCAATGGTAATGAGATGATTGTGAAGGTTTACCTTTGTTGCCCGGGCCCTCATCGCCTTGGCAGCGCCTGTGATCTCGTCCACCGTCTCTCCCTTCAATCTCAGGGCGGTGACAAATGCTCCGATCTGGGCTGGTGTGGCATTCCCGGACATTATCTCATCCATAGCCACTTCCATCTCAACCTCTGTCAGATCAGCTCCTCTGACCACCTTTCCAATAGCCTCTTTGATCATGATTCTATCCTCCTAACCAAATACTGTTTGTAAGAGCCAGGGGCCATGTTTTGTCAAGATCGATTCCGGGTGAAACTGAACCCCCTCCACTTTATGTTCGCGATGCCGAAGGCCCATAATTTCTCCCTGCTTTGTCCATGAACTGACTTCAAGGCAATCCGGGACAGAATCCCTATCCACAATGAGTGAGTGGTAACGGATCGCCTCAAAGGGATTGGGGAGGCCGTGATAAATGTGACGGCCGTCGTGAAAGATTAAAGAGGTCTTTCCATGCATGATTCTATCGGCCCGGATCACTTTTCCTCCATAGGCCGCTGCGATTGCCTGATGCCCGAGGCATACTCCTAAGACAGGGATCTTAGGGCCAAAACGGCGGATTACCTCTACTGATATCCCGGCCTTGTCCGGAGTGCACGGCCCCGGTGATATGACCAGGCCGGATGGGTCCTCTCTTTCAATGCACTCAAGGGTTATCTGATCGTTTCTGAATACCCTCACCTCATGATCCAGGATTTGCAGTATCTGAACTAAGTTGTAGGTAAAGGAGTCATAGTTATCTATTAGCATTATCATTCCTTTTCACCTCTTCTATGCTCTTTAGCATGGCCGCTGCCTTTCTCATTGTCTCCTCATATTCGCCTTCAGGAGAGGAATCAGCCACAATCCCGGCCCCCACCTGAACAGAGAGTCTGTTTCTTGCAACGGTAATTGCGCGGATGGTAATGCAAAAGTCCATGTTTCCATCAAAACCGAAATACCCGACAGCCCCGGCATAGGGTCCCCTTGGAGTCGGTTCTAATTCACTGATAATCTCCATTGCCCTGATCTTGGGCGCGCCCGAGACCGTACCGGCAGGAAAGGCCGACATGAAAAGATCAAAGGAGTCCATTTCCGGTCTCAACAGTCCCTCCACATTAGAGACAATGTGCATCACATGAGAGTACCGTTCCACCTCCATAAGCCTGGGCACGGTGACAGAGCCGTGGACCGCCACCTTACCTACATCGTTCCTCCCGAGATCGACCAGCATGATATGTTCGGCCCGTTCCTTGGGGTCTGAGATGAGTTCCTTTTCCAATGCCATATCCGACTCCGGATCATCACCCCTCGGCCTGGTGCCTGCTATGGGACGGAGCTGGATCCTGTTGTCTGTCAAGCGGATAAGGATTTCAGGGGAGGCGCCTATCAATCTGATCTCTCCGAAATTGAGATAGAACATGTACGGAGATGGATTGATGCTCCTCAGGTTTCTATACAGGGCAAAGTCATCTCCAGATACCAGGCCCGAGAATCTCTGGGAAAGGACCACCTGAATCACATCCCCGGAAACGATATACTCTTTGGCCTTCCGCACTGCCTCCCCAAACCCCTCTTTGCTGAAATTGGATTGGAATTCCATGAGAGAAAACCGATCTTCATGGGGAATAGGGGCGGGTTGCCGCAGCATGCTGATGGTCTCATCAATATCCAGGCAGGCCCGGGCATAGGCCTTTTTCAGGTCCGTATACTCTTGGATGCGGGCAAAGGCCACCACCCTGACCTTATGTGTCAGGTGGTCAAAAATAATAAGCCTGCCGGACACGGTAAAAGTGGCCTCGGGCAGATCAGGGTCTTCAGGGGACACGCCCGGAAGTCGTTCCCATTTCCTGATTACATCGTAGTTGCAATATCCCACGAGCCCACCCTGAAAAGGTGAGATTTGCCCTGTTTCCACAGGCGTGAACCTCCGGCTAATGTCTCTCAAGACGAGGAGAGGATTCGAGACGTCCCTGATCGTTTTTTTCTTCCCTGACCTTTCCAAGATTTCCATCTCACTATTGTATGAAAGCGCTGTCAGGTAGGGATCGTAACCGATAATGCTGTACCGTCCCCATCTCTCTCCGCCATCAGCGCTTTCGAGGAGATAGGAAAAGGGCTTGTCTTTGATCCTCAGGTAAACCGAAACCGGGGTCTCCGTATCGGCTAAGAACTCTTGATAGACCGGGATCAGGTTTCCATGCTCTGCCATGGTTTTAAATTCAGAAAATGAAGGTTTCGTTTTCAAATCCGGACTCCCAAATTAAAAGGCCGTGAGGATCATGACCCCACGGCCCTAAAAAACACTTTCAATAAAAAACCGCGGGGCATTCAGGAGATGACCCCACGGTTTTTTAGCTGATATGGCTTATCGTGATAGGCTCATCTCCTAATTGGAGCTAAGCCACCACCAGTTGCTTCTTGAAATTGAAACGATTTTTCTTTTCCCGCAAATCATGGGCAGGTATATAGCCATAGTGAAGAAAGATGTCAAGAAAAAATTTTATCCAAGAAAATTTTTCTTGACAAAGGAGAAAAATTCGCTTAGAAAAGACGCGAATCTATTTACCGTGACAAAAGCAAATGACAAATAGAACAATCAACCAAACGTGGCAGGGCTTTTATTTTTATTTTGAAAGGAGAGGTCTGCCCATGGTTTGATTGATCATCCTCTTACATTTAAAGCCGTGGGCAGACCAAAGCTCACGGCTTTTTTTATTTTGTGGGACCCCTTTGATCGATGAGGTTTTGAAGATTCATTGCTTAGCAGCCGATCTCAAGCGAGTGATCAGATGAACATAGTTCTTATAGGATACCGGTGCAGCGGCAAGACCGAAGTGGGCAAAATCCTTTCCAGGGAACTGGGAAGGGATTTTGCCGATACGGACACATTGGTCGAGGATCATGCCGGGTGTTCTATTGAGGCGATAATATCCACAAGAGGATGGGATCGGTTCCGTGATATTGAAAAAAGAGTGGTTCAAGAGGTTTCGAGGAGGGAGAATCTGGTCATTGCGACTGGGGGTGGGGTTGTAATGGATAAAGAAAATGTCAAGAGCCTGAAAGAAAATGGCTGGATAGTCTGGCTTGACGGGAACCCAGAAGTCCTGAGGGAGAGGACGGAGAAAGAGCGGAGATTGGGCAAGATCAGGCCATCTCTCACAGGTGCTGATCCCCTCATGGAGATTAACCAGGTATTGAACGTCAGGGCACCGCTTTACGAACAGGCCGCAGCCCTAATGGTGGATACCACTAATCTTAAGCTTGAAGAGGTGGCATCTTCGATCATGAAAGCTTTGCCAGAAGGATTACAAGGATAGGATCATGGCCGGAAATTCGTTTGGGGCGGTATTTAAGGTAACTACGTTCGGTGAATCACACGGAAACGGAGTGGGTGTAGTTATTGATGGTTGCCCTCCCCGGCTCAGTCTATCGACGGAAGACTTTGTCTCAGAGATGGCGCGTCGCAGGCCCGGAAAAAATCCCTTTGGGACCCAACGGCGGGAGGAGGATGAGGTGGAAATCCTCTCCGGTGTGTTTGAAGGCCTGACTACAGGGGCCCCAATTACCCTTTTCATCCCAAACCAAGATTCGGACAGTAAACCATACGAGATCTTGGGCCGGCTTTTCCGGCCTGGCCATGCCGATTATACCTACTTTAGGAAGTACGGCCACTTTGATTTCAGGGGAGGGGGGAGATATTCTGCCAGAGAGACTGCGGCCAGGGTTGCTGCAGGGGTGGTGGCCGGAAAGACCCTGGAGACGCTAGGGATAAAGGTAATGGCATACACTCTGGAATTAGGGGGTATCAGGGCCAAAAAAATCAACATGAATTTTGTTGAGGGGAACCTCCTTTACTGCCCCGACCCGACGGCAGCTGAACTGATGGAGGCGGCCATATTAAGAGCGAAGAAGGAAGGCGATTCCCTGGGGGGTATTGCAGAAGTCCGAGTCACAGGTTGTCCAGCAGGCCTGGGTGAACCTGTGTTTGATAAATTAGATGCCGACCTGGCAAAGGCTGTTATGTCCATCGGCACAGTTAAGGGCGTTGAGATAGGCACGGGCTTTGAGGCTGCAAGACTCAAGGGTTCGGAAAATAATGACCCAATTACTCCAGATGGATTTGCTTCAAATCGGGCCGGAGGAATCCTTGGGGGCATCTCCAATGGAGACGAGATTATTTTGAGGGTTGCAATGAAGGCCATCCCTTCTATCAACTGGGAACAGGATACGGTGGACCGGGAAGGGCGTTCCGCCAAGTTGAAGTTTACTGGAAGGTTTGACGTTTGCGCTATTCCTCGAATTATACCTGTCCTCGAATCCATGGTCAAGATTGTCCTGGCTGATCACTATTTGCGGTCAAAAACGATAACATAAGTTATTATAAGATCTTAGCCCTGTATAGACGCGAGATTGGGAAACACCTAAACTGATATAAGCTATTCAAAAAGGAGGAGGCGAGATGTTGGGAAAAAAAATCCGGATGGAAAGAGTCATGGATCGTGATACCAAGAAAACTGTGATAGTGCCCCTGATCCATGGCGTTGGCATGGGCCCTATAGAAGGTATCAAGGATATCAGGAATACCGTGGACCTGGTCTCGCTTGGAGGTGCCAATGCGGTTATTCTTCATAAAGGGATTGTTAGGGCTGGCCACAGGCACGGTGGAAAGGACATCGGCCTGATTTTACATCTGACCGCCACCTTGGAAAACGGGAGGCAGACACTCGTTACTAACGTGGAAGAGGCCATTACAATAGGGGCGGATGCAGTATCGGTCAGGATAGATGTGGGGGGCACTGACGAAGAAGGGATGTTGAAGTTACTTGGCAACGTGTCTCGGGATGCCTCCAGATGGGGCATGCCGCTCTTTGCCTTGATGGACCCTGGCAGTGACAAAGATAAAGAAAAACAGGTGAAAAACCTGATGCGGGCCGTCCGAATTGGGGCCGAAATAGGAGCAGACCTGGTGAGGGTGCCTTACAGTGGCTCAGTAGATACATTTAAGGAAGTGGTTTCTGTGTGTCCTGTCCCTTTAGTTGTCATCGGCGGGGAAAAAAAGGCAGCAGAAAAAGAGTTTCTGGAAATGGTCCACGGTGCGATGGAGGCGGGAGCCCTCGGTGTCTCTGCGGGTAGGAACATCTTTCAGTATAGGAAGCCTGGTAATATGATCAAGGCTATCAGCCAGATTGTCCATAAGGGGCTCTCCGTCTCCAAAGCTATGGAGGCACTCAAAGAAGAGCCCATCAAAAGCTTTATATTTACCAGCACACCCATCTGGTAGAAGATGAGGTCAATAGAAGTGAGGATATTAAAGAATAGGGTCTTAGTAATAATGAAAGGGAGGCGATGATTACACCATGACCAATCTGAAACTCACATCCTTAAACGGCGACCAAAATCGCCGAACAGTCGTTACTGTAGATAGTATAAGAATCGGTGATGATTTTGTTGTGATTGCCGGTCCTTGCAGTGTGGAGAGTGAGGAACAAACCATACGAACCGCCCAGAAAGTTAAAGAGGCGGGCGCCAATATGCTCAGAGGCGGTGCCTTCAAACCGAGAACTTCCCCCTATGATTTTCAGGGGCTTGGCCTCAAGGCGCTGAAAATTCTTGAAAAAGCAAGGAGAGAGACCGGTCTTCCGGTGGTGACCGAGGTGATCGATCCTAGAGATGTGTCCTGGGTCTGCGAATATGCAGATGTCCTTCAGATTGGTGCAAGGAACATGCAAAACTTCACTCTCCTTAAGGAAGTTGGAAAAGTGGGCAAGCCCGTGCTCCTCAAAAGAGGGATGTATTCAACCCTTAAAGAATGGCTCAACTGTGCGGAATACATACTTGCAGAGGGGAACCCCAACGTCATACTCTGTGAAAGGGGAATAAGGACATTTGAAACCTATACCAGGAACACCCTGGATCTGAGCATTGTGCCATCTGTTAAGGAGGTTTCTCACCTTCCTATCATTGTTGATCCTTCTCATGGAACCGGGAGGTTGAGCATAATTGAACCCATGAGTCTTGCGGCGATGACGGCAGGTGCAGATGGTCTGATGATTGAGGTTCACCACAATCCGAGTGAGGCGCTATGCGATAAAGATCAAGCTATGCCGCCTGATATGTTTGCTGGGCTGATGAGGAAATTACAGGTGCTCAGATCCTATATGAAGGAGATCAATAAGGGCAATGGGAATAAGAATTAGGTGACGGGCCGGGAAATTCGAATTGCATAGGTTCCAGATTGTCAGACTTAGGGATAGAGATAATGGAAGTCCTGGACATTCATGGCAGTACAGGTGATTCAACCATACTGATTGGCGAGAGCATTAAGAATCTCCAGAAGTATATTCCCTCAGAAGGAGTGGTGATTATCACAGACAACAACGTCAGACACTATTATTGGAAGGATTTTCCATCCTGCAAGGTCATAGAGATCGGTATTGGTGAGAAAATAAAAAACCTGGAGACTGTACGAACTATATATGGAAGGCTTGTGGAGCTCGAGGCCGACCGCTCATCCTTTATCGTGGGGATAGGCGGAGGTATTGTCTGTGATATTGCCGGTTTTGTTGCCTCTACCTATTTGAGGGGAGTGAGATTTGGCTTTGTTTCCACAACGCTGCTATCACAGGTTGATGCCAGTGTTGGCGGAAAGAACGGTGTGAATTTTAGAGGATACAAAAATATGGTGGGTGTCTTTAATCAACCGGAATTTGTTATCTGTGACCTAAATCTTTTAAGGTCCTTACCAAGAGAAGATATCTTGTGCGGTTTCGCTGAAATTGTAAAGCATGCCGCTATAGCAGATGTCAATTTGTTTTCATATCTTGAGCAACATTATGAAAGAGCGCTTAAGCTGAAAAGTGACGTGATAGAAAAGCTCGTCTATGATTCGATTGTCATAAAGTCATCAATCGTAAACAGGGATGAAAAAGAAGGGGGAGAACGAAGGAAACTCAATTTCGGCCACACATTTGGACATGCTATTGAAAAGAGTACAGGCATTAATCACGGAGAATCTGTCAGTATAGGTATGATCATAGCTTCTTTACTATCGGAGAAAAGGGGGTACCTGCAAGCAAAAGATAGAGAAAGGATTGAGGAGTTGCTCAAGAAACTGAATCTTCCCACCCGACTTCAGCTTGATGGGGGAAAAGTGCTTGATGCACTGAGAAAGGATAAAAAGAGGATAGGGGAAACTATAAATTTTGTGTTACTGAAAGGCATTGGTAATGCGGTTGTGGAAGAAATGCCTATCAGAGAACTGGAGGTTGCGTTAGATGTCATTAATGAACCGCAGCTTTGATTTTACTTCAGAGGTAACACTTTAGCGTTTTGAAAGAAAGGCAGAGGACCGCGAGGGTCTTTTTTCCAAAGGACGTAACCCAAATTCTTCACAGCCTCTGGCACGCCCCCTTACCTTTAAATACAGTTTCTGCCAGGCAGGGGAGAGGGCTCTTCATAGGGACATCCTCTTATGGGGCTGTTCCGTAACGAGGTTCAAGACCTCACTGCCGTTCTTTGAAATGATGCCGTCCTTTACGTCCTTTGGAAAAAAGACCCTCGCGGTCCTCTGCCTTTCTTTCAAAACACTAAAGTGTTACCTGTGATTTAGTTTATTTGTGAAGGACAAAAAATGAGGTCAGCAAAAGAGCTTAATGAATTCATCTCTGCTCAGCGGTCGGAG
The DNA here is from genome assembly GCA_043808585.1 of Pseudomonadota bacterium. Lineage (GTDB taxonomy): Bacteria > Desulfobacterota > DSM-4660 > Desulfatiglandales > Desulfatiglandaceae > CAYVMN01. The sequence goes on from JAZDES010000040.1 coordinate 14,666, forward strand.
GATAAATTTGACCGTCTTCCTTTGGGGGGGCTGAGGGTCATTGATATGGCCACGGTCATGGCCGCACCCTTTGCGGCAACCCTCCTGGGAGATTACGGGGCGGATGTCATCAAGGTGGAAAACCCGTCAGGCCCCGATGCGATCCGCGGATGGGGTGTAATCGAAAAATTGGGAATTTCTCCCTTTTGGGCCGTGGTGGGGCGGAATAAGTTCCCCGTCACCCTCAATCTGAAGACCCCAGAAGGAAAACGGATATTCACTGACCTGATAAGAAAAGCCGATGTCCTTATCGAGAACATGAGGCCCGGGGCCATGGAAAAACTCGGCATTGGAAGAGAGGCCCTGATAAAGGAAAACCCAGGCCTGGTTATAGGAACGGTGTCGGGTTACGGCATGACCGGACCGTTTTCCAATCGCCCCGGCTTCGGGACCCTTGCAGAAGGGTTCAGCGGATTTACCTATCTCAACGCCCAGCCTGACGGGCCCCCCACCAACGCCCCAATGGCCCTTGCGGATTTCATCACCGGCACTCATCTGGCATTTGCCATTATGATGTGCCTCCGTGAGCAAGAAAGGGGGAAGAGGGGGGGACAGATCATAGACATATCGCTCTATGAGCCCCTGTTTGGCATGCTGGGCCCTGATTTCTTGAGCTGTTTTCTGACTGGCGAGGTACCCCGGCCCAAGGGAAACGAATTGAGTTATGTGGTCCCGAGAAACAACTACAAGACAAAGGACGGTAAATGGGTCACCCTTTCCGGTGCCGCCCAAGGGCCATTCGAACGTCTAATGGAATGTGTAGGGCGTCCAGAGATGACGGCGGATCCCCGTTTCAGGACCAATGAGGAACGTATTAAGGAGGGGAATAGACAGATCATCAATCAGGTCATCTCAGAGTGGATAGGCAGCCGGAATGTAGAAGAAGTGATCAACACATGTGAGCGTCTGGGTATCACCATAGGACCCATAGCCAACATGGAGGACATCGGCAATAATCCACATTTGCTGATGAGAGGATCGGTGATCGAGATTGAGGATCCGGCTACCGGAACCCTCCTGAAGATCCCTAATGTTCCCTTCAGATTGTTAGATGCACCAGGCAGAATTCGATTCCCCGGGTTGCCTTTCGGTTCCGCCAATGAGGTCATCTACAAGGAGCTCCTGGGATATTCAAGCGAGGAGATAGAGCATTTCAAGGCTTCAGGCGCGATCTGACCTTATAATTCGTTTTCAATGGCCTTGAGGGCACCGTTGTTTTCAGGCTCAGACAAATAGGCGAGACATCCTGATCATTGGAAGGATGAAAAGCTCCATGTGCAGATAAAAAGAGAGGAGAGAGATTATGGCCGAGTTCGTTTTTGAGGAAATCAAGAAGCTTAATTACAAGAGACCTGACATTGAAAGGGGATATGCCAACCAGACACTGTACGTGAACATATCCGATCGCGAGATCTCCATAAGGCCCGTAACCGACCAGATGAAGGAAGTGTTCGTCGGAGGAAAGGGGTTTGATCTGTGGTTATTGTGGCATGCGGTCACAGGCAAGACTCGCTGGGATGATCCGGAGAACGCAATTTGTATCGCATCGGGCCCTATGGGTGGAACACCTTCCTACCCGGGTTCAGGGAAGAGCATTGTCACAGCCATTTCCCCCACCACCGGATCGGTCATGGACTCGAACGTGGGTGGGTATTTTGGGCCGTACCTAAAGTTTTCCGGGTTTGACGCCCTTGAGGTCCAGGGCAAGAGTTCAAGGGCTGTGGTAATTTTTGTTGACGGGATTGAGGAGCAGGTACGAATTTTTGAAACCAGTGGCCTCCCGGAGGATGCCTATGCCCTTTCTGCCGCCCTGACCGAGCATTTCTGTGACGGCAGTCCACGGCAGATTTCCGTGGTTTCAGCTGGGCCAGGGGCCAAGAACACGCTGATCGGATGCCTGAACTTCAGCTGGTATGATAACAAGCGAAAGCGCGTGAGGTACAAGCAGGCCGGTCGTGGAGGAATAGGCACAGTCCTGGCCGACAAAGGGATCAAGGCTATTGTGGCCAGGTGGGGACAGATCTCCCTGGATACAAATAAGCCGGTCGACAAGGAGACCCTGCAGCAGATCGCAAAACTGCATTCGCGCGAGATTGCGGAGCTCGACCCCAAGCAGAACGAGATGTCAACGATCGGAACTACCCACCTAGTAACCATCATGAACGATTTTGATCTCCTCCCGGTACACAACTTCCGTTACGGCCAGCACCCAGAGGCCAACAACCTGGGAAAGGAGATATACGGTCACATCTTTGACAAGGGTTATGACGGATGCTGGATGGGCTGTGCCGTGGCCTGCGCACATGGCGTCAGGGACTTTGTCCCCTTTACCGGACCTTACGGGGGGGAGAAGGTTTTCGTTGACGGCCCCGAATATGAAACCATAGCTGGCTGCGGCTCCAATATAGGGATATTTGATCCGTTTGCCGTCCTGGAGTTCAATTTCTACTGTGACGCATACGGTCTGGATACCATATCCGTAGGCACCGCCACTGCATTTGCAATGGAGTGCTTTGAGATGGGGTTAATCAATGAATCCCATACGGGCGGTTTGAAGTTGCATTTCGGTAACCGGCCAGCTGCACTGGAATTGGTGCACCAGATGGCACGGGGAGAGGGATTTGGGAAGATCGTGGGCCAGGGCATACGGCGCATGAAGCAGATATTTGCCGATGAATACGGTGCGGATCCAGGTGTGATGAACGACATCGGCATGGAGGCCAAGGGGCTTGAGTTTTCCGAATACATGACCAAGGAGTCACTCGCCCAGCAGGGAGGATACGGACTGGCGCTCAAAGGCCCGCAGCACGATGAGGCGTGGCTGATTTTTTTGGACATGGTGCACAACTATATACCGACCTTCGAGCAGAAGGCAGAGGCGCTTCACTGGTTCCCCATGTTCAGGACCTGGTTCGGCCTTTGCGGATTGTGCAAGCTGCCATGGAATGACATCGTTCCCGAAGACAACAAGAATACCCCTGAGCCCGCGAAGGTCATGAAACACGTAAAGTGGTATTCAGAGTATTTCAATGCGGTAACAGGCAAGAAGAAGGGGCCGGAAGATCTTATCACCATGAGTGAGGCGGTTTACAACTTTCAACGTATCTTTAACCTGCGCATGGGATTCGGGCGGCGAGAGCATGACAGTATTCCTTACCGCGCTGTTGGCCCAGTTACAGTGGACGAGTACGAGTCGAGACAGGAACGATATGACAAACAACTGACAGAAAAATACGGAGTGGATATCGAGGGGAAAGATACGGCAGAAAAGGTGGCGGTCCTCCGGAGACTGCGGGAACAGGGATACGAAAAGCTCAAGGACTCGGTTTACCACCGCAGAGGCTGGACTCAGGACGGCATCCCTACGTTGACGACCGTAAGACGCCTCGGCATCGACTTTCCGGAAGTCGTGGATCTTCTCAAGGCCAACGGAGTACAAGAGTGATAAGTGTCTCTGGAAGACAGTTTCCCTGGCGTGAGGGAATGACGGTTGCGGATCTTATCAAAGAAATAAAAGGTTCAAGTACTTATGTGGTAGTTCGGGTGAACGAGAAATCTGTATCAAGACCGGATTTCGACAAGACCCGGATCCCGGATGGTGCAGAGGTATTATTGGTACCTATGATTTCCGGAGGGTAGTCCACAGTCAAGCTGACGGAATTCCGCCAGGTCGGCCTACCGGGGCGCTTCCTATGTGGATGTCCGTGAGGATGAGGGGAGACTCCAGGAGATGCTTAAGTTCTCCAAGGGAGTGAGGAAAGTACCTGTCATTGTTGAAGGGGAAAAGGTAGAGATTGGTTACGGTGGGACATGAGGTGTGTGACGGCTCACCGGTGGTGAGACCTCGTATGATCAGCAGAGGACACCCTCGATAGATAATAAAGGAGAAAGGTATGAAGAGACCTCTCATGAACGGTCTAATATGTATTGTTTCCCTGTTCCTGTTTTCAGAGGCCGGGGCCGGGGGCCCTCTCAGCGAGAAGGAGCGGGCCTGGCTCGAAGAGCGCGGAAAACTGCGTATAGGAGCATTCAATGATTATCCACCTTTCGGGTTTGTGGATCAATCAGGGAGACCCCATGGCATGTCCATCGATTATTGGCGACTCATGAGCTCAAAGCTTGATCTTGCCTTAGAGTTCCGTCCCGCCCTTTTCAGCAACCAGCTGGAGGGGTTAAAAAACGGCCAGTATGATTCCCTGGCCGGGATATTCCCTTTGTCCGAGCGGGGACGGCTCTTCGACTTTTCAAGACCCTACACTACCATAAGGACAAATATCTATGTTAAGGCCAAGTATTCCCATCTGAAAGACCTGAAGGAGTTGAAAGGGCTCAAAGTGGGGGCGGTCGAAGGGGATTCCGGTCAAGTTATCGCCCGAAGGGCCGGGCTGGAACCATTGTCCTTTACAACTTACCTTGAGGCGATTCTGAGCCTGGCCGACAAGGAGACCGATGCGATTATCATGGATGAATTGGTGGTGCAATATTTCGTATCCAAGTATAATCTCGGTCAAAAGATAAGGAAAATAGGGAGGCCGGTTGACGAGGGTCAGATGACCTTGCCGGTAAAAAAAGGAAGCTCAATTCTCCTGGGCATTCTGAACAAGGGCATTAATACGATTTCCTCGGAGGAGTGGAAAAGGATTGAAGAAGAGTGGCTTGGCCGGAATTGAGCGACTTTTCGCCATCGGGGTACCGCAATCGTTAAGACAGGATTGGAGGACATGTAACAGCTCAATAAGTAGCGGTTTGGCCCCTGGATTCCCACCCCTGTTCAAGCCAGGGGCAGGCTCTACGCGGGAATCCAGAAACCGGCTATGGCAAAACATTCACCCTTATTTGTTGACAAGGTACGAGAACATTATGTTTGAAAAGGAGATTCCGGAACAAAGGGTATGGATACAGAAAGAATAGGGCCTGAGGGCAAAGGGACTGAAGAAAAATTAAGACTTGAGAAGAAGCGCCTGGAGTCATTGATCGAATACAGCCCCTTGGCCATAGTCAGCCTCGATGAAAGCCACAACATTATCTCCTGCAATCGGAACTTTGAGGAGGTGTTCTTCTTTAAAGAACCTGAGATCCAGGGGAGGAATCTGGACGAGGTAATTGCAAGAGAAGACTACCTGGAAGATGCGATTTCCTATACAAAAGAGACCCTTAAGGGGCATACGATTCACGGTTCTGGTAAGAGATACCGAAAGGACGGCACCCTCATCGACGTTGAATTCTTCGGTGTACCGGTGATCGTAGATGGAAAGGTGATGGGGGCCTATGGGATCTATCGAGACATCTCGGAGTTGGTCAAGACGCAAGCGGCCCTCAGGGAGGGTGAAGCAAGATACCGCTCCATACTTGAAGGCATTGAAGAAGGCTACTTTGAGGTTGATCTTGCTGGCAATATGACCTTTTTCAATGAGGCCCTTTGCAGGTTGTCTGGCTACTCCCGTGGGGAATTGATGGGGATGAATAACCGAGAGTACACGACCAAAGAGAATGCCAGGAGGATGTATGACATCTTTAATAAGATCTATCGCACAGGGAGACCCGCCATAATCACGGACCATGAAATCATCGGAAAGGACGGCACAACTGCCGTTCTGGAGATATCTGCAACCCTTATGAAGGACCCGGCAGGTGAGCCCATAGGGTTTCGAGGTGTTGTCCGGGACGTAACGGAAAAGAAAAGGGTAGAGGCTGAGCTAATCCGGACCAAGGACTTCCTGCAAAGCATATATGACAGCTCTGTGGACGGGATAACAACCACAGATCTCAGTGGAATCGTCTTGCACACCTCGCCCATGGCAAAGGAAATCCTGGGCTATGAATTGGACGACCTCATAGGTAAGAAGGTATACCATTTCTATGAACATGGCATAGAGGATGCAAAGAAAATAATGAGGGAGCTGACCACAAAGGGGGAATTGAGATCGCACGAGATGAGGTTTATCAACAAGAGTGGTGTACTGGTAGACGTGAGCCTCTCGGCATCGCTGTTGAGGGATGAAAAGGGAAAGGTGATCGGCACTCTTGGGATTCACAGGGATATTACCGGCAGGAAGAAACTACAGGCCCAGCTCCAGCAGGCACAAAAAATGGAGGCCATCGGCACCTTGGCCGGCGGCATTGCCCATGACTTCAACAATATCCTGGCAGCCATAATTGGTTATACAGAGCTGATAGGACTGAGGATCAAGGATGAAGCAAAGGTAAGGAGATATTTGCAGGAGCTCAGGAAGGCCGGGAATCGTGCAAAAGACCTAACCGGGCAGGTCCTGACATTTAGCAGGCAGAGCGGGGAGGAAGAGCAGCCCTTGTACGTCAGCGTCATCTTAAAGGAGGGCCTCAACCTGCTAAGGGCTTCCCTTCCCAGTACCATTGAGATCCGCCAGAAGATACAAGTGGACTCCGGGAAGATCCTCGCCAATCCAACGCAGGTTCATCAGGTGCTGATGAACCTTTGCACCAATGCGGCCTACGCCATGCGTGAGGAAGGGGGCGTGCTGGAGATCAACCTTGAAAGGATCGATGTCGATTCACCCACAGCGGCACTTCACCCCGATCTCCACCCCGGTCCCTATGTTAGATTGACAGTTTCCGATACAGGCCATGGAATCCCACTTGAGAACCTGGAGCGGATCTTTGACCCTTATTTTACCACAAAGGAGAAGGGGGAAGGTACAGGCCTTGGCCTGTCGGTGGTCCACGGGATCGTAAGGAGCTATGGCGGCGCTATCGAAGTCAACAGCGAACCTGGAAAAGGCTCAACCTTCCAGGTCTATTTCCCGAGGATCGAACTGGATGTCAAGGAAATACCAAGGACAGTGGAACCCTTTCCCACCGGAAACGAGAGGATCCTCTTTGTGGATGATGAAGAATCCCTCGTGGAGATGGGCAAAGAAATGCTGGAACACCTTGGATATTCAGTAGTCACCAAGACGAGCAGTATAGAGGCCCTTGAGCTATTGCGTAAAGAACCGGATGTATTCGACCTGCTTATCACTGACATGACCATGCCGGGCATGACAGGGGAAAGACTGGCGAAAGAGGTCATGAAGATCCGGCAGGATATGCCGGTCATACTGTGCTCCGGATTTAGCGATCGTATTGACAGAGATAAGGCCAAAGAAATCGGCATAAAAAGGCTTACCATGAAGCCTCTTGTGATGCGCGATCTTGCCGTGATTATCCGGGAGACGCTCCAGTGATCGATTCAGGATCGGAGGTCCTCAGGCCTCTTCCGGAAGGGGTGTAAGTATCTTGGATCGCCGGCTCACCCTGAAATAACCCTTATAACCTGCCTCATAAGCCAACCTGAGTGCAAGGTCGAATCCATAACCAACGTCCTCTGGCCTATGTGCATCTGAGCCGAAGCAGATGGGAATCTCCCTTTCGCATGCCAGGGAGACTATAAGGGGCGACGGATATATCTCGCCTACAGGTTTTCGCAGGCCTGAGGTGTTCAACTCTATCCCCATACCGGCCTTTGCTACACGGTCAAGGGCAGGTTGGACCATCTCTTTTTGCTCTTTATCTCTGGGACGGTAACCGAACTTCTTGGGGAGGTCCAGATGCCCTACTGCGTCGTAGAGCCTGGAATCTGCCAACCTGCCTACAAGCTGAAGGTACTTCCACCAGACGGCCTTCACATCGACCGAATTCCACAATTCCTGTTCCGAAGGATTATCGAAACCCCAACCTTCGATATAGTGGACCGAGCCTATAACAAAGTCGAACCCTTGCCGGGGAAGCCATTGGCGCAGGAAGCCCTCACAGCCTTCATAGAAGTCGGTCTCCACGCCAAATAGGACCTTGGGTGGCTCCCCATCCTGAAGGGCACTTACCATCTCCTCATAGGCGCAAAACTGCCGCATCTCCATCCGGTGACGTGGATCGTAGCCCTCAGGATTGGGGCCATGGTCCGAGAAACAGATCTCGCTGATATTCCGCCTCTGTGCGACCGCCTTGTAGTCGGCAGCCACCCCTTCTGCGTGCTTGCAGAGGATAGTGTGGATGTGGTAGTCCGGCAGGGTATATGGATCGGATTGATTTGTATCTGGAGACATCACGGGACCTTAAACCAGCAGATATTTTTTCCTGATCTCTTCATGGTCCCTGAGGTCCTCAATGGTTCCATGATAACGGATAACCCCATTGTCGATGATATATCCACGATCACTGAGTCTGAGTGCGGCCTTTTGATTCTGTTCCGCCAACAATACGGTCAACCCTTTTTCCTTAAGCATCCGGATCTGCTCTTCCAGGACCTTGACTATCATGGGCGCAAGGCCCTCGGTGGGCTCATCCAGCAAAAGGAACTCAGGGTTGGTCATGAGGGCCCTCGCTATGGTCAGCATCTGTTGTTCCCCCCCGCTCAGGAACCCCCCTTTGCGCGAGTCAATGTGTCTTAAGGCAGGGAAGAAATCATAGACGCTTTCCTTGTTCCACAAGGAAAGTGGCCCTGTACCCCTCTCAGATATCTCCAGGTTTTCTCCTACACTCAGGTCGGCAAATATCCTTCGATCATCAGGCACGTAGCCGATTCCCATCCGGGCCAATTGGTAGGGTTCCTTCCCTACGATCGATTTACCCTTGAACTCAATGCTCCCCTGGCGGGGAGGGGTTAGCCCCATGATGGTCTTTATGGTGGTGCTTTTTCCGGCCCCATTTCGACCCAGGAGGCAGGCTATTTCACCCTTGGAAATTTCGAAGGATACATCAAAAAGGATGTGGCTCAGGCCGTAAAAGGTATGGATTCCTTTAACCTTGAGCATTACTCCGCCTCTCCCAGGTAGGCCTCTTGGACCTGCTTGTTGTTTCTGACATCATCAGGCCTTCCCTGAACAATGGAGCGGCCCTGTTGCATTACCATTATGTTATGCGCCACCGAGAAGACGAGTTCCATATCATGCTCGCAGAAGAGTATGGTTAGGCCCATATCGGAGGTCAACCGCTTGATGAGGTTTATGGTGACCGATGTCTCTTCAGGAGACATCCCTGCCGTGGGCTCATCCAAGATCAATAGCTCCGGAGAGTTCCCGAGGGCGATGGCAATCTCCAATACCTTTTGGTCACCGTGGGACAGGGAGGCGCTGACGCTCTCGGCCTTATGGGCAAGACCGACGTTTTCCAGGATTTCCAGCGTTTCTTTAATGCCGTGGTTTCGGGCCGATGAAAAGAACTCGTAGGTCTTTTTCAATTGGGAAAGGACGGCGACCTGCACATTCTCAAAGACCGTCATTCGGCTGAAGATATTCACGACCTGGAAGGATAGACTAATCCCACTCCTGCAAATCTCATAAGGAGGTAGGCCCCCTATATCTCTTTCCTTGAAGATGATCCTCCCTTTTTCTGGACGAAGATGCCCTGTGATCAACTTGAAGAGGGTGGTCTTTCCGGCCCCGTTGGGACCTATAACGGCGACGATCTGCCCTTTGTCCACCACCAGACCTGCGTTATTCACCGCCATAAAGCCGTCAAAGGACTTCTCAACGGACTCTACACGCAACATCCGCTATTGCTCCTTGGCCGCGACCTTCCCTCGGGCCCTGAACCTCTTTATCAGATAGCCCACGACCCCCTCCGGCAGAAAGAAGATAAGTAGTATCAATATAATCCCAACGATAATAGTCCAGTATTCTGTATAGGTACCAATGAATGTCCTGAGAGACACCATAATCGCAGCCCCCAGGATTGGTCCGGCAAAGGTAAACCAACCGCCCAGGAGGCACATAATAAATATCTCAAGTGACAGGACCCAGAACATCAGGTCCGGAAAGACAGAACGTTCCACCACGACAAAAAGAACGCCGGCGATCCCTGCAAAGAATGTGGCGATGACTATGGCAACCAGCTTGTGTCGCCTTACGTTGATGCCCACCGACTCGCATCGCACCGAGTTGTCCCGGATGGCCCGGAGGGTTGTCCCGAAGGGGGATTTCAGGATCAGATACAGGGCGACCAGGCAGACGGCCAGCAAGATCAGGATAAAGTAATAGGAGTTGTTCAGGGTCGCTATGAAAGATGGCATGGAAATGCCATGGATACCGTCGTCACCCCCGGTGAGGCTATACCAGCGAAATGTAATGGCCCAGATAAGGGAGCCCAGGGCGATCTGGAGCATTCCAAAGTAGAGATTCGTAAGCCTGACACAGAACCAGCCTATGGCCAGCCCTACAGCCGCTGCCATAAGGGGTCCGGCAACAAAGGCCACCCACACCGGCAAGGCGGTCTTGGTCAGAACGAGGGCGAAGCCATAGGCCCCCACCCCGTAAAAGACGGCATGATGAAACTGAAACAGCCCGCCGTGACCTACTACCAGATTCAGACTCATTGCCAGTAAAGCGGTTACATAGATCACCGCAAGGATGTAAGTGTAAAACCTTGGTATAACTTGCGGCAGGATCAATAAGACGATAAACAGGGCGGCCATCGGCCCGATTGATTTGAGATTAAAAGCGCCTTTTGCCAAGACCCGCCTCCTACCACACCGATCTGAGCATTCCCGTAGGTCGCCAAATCAACACAATAACCACCGCGAGATAGGGGAAAACGATTGCAAACTGGGGCCAGAACAATATGCCGAAGGACTGGGTCAGCCCAAAGATAAGAGAACCCACCATGGCCCCCCACATGTTACCAAGGCCTCCTATGATGACGATAAGGAAGGCCTCCATGATAATGTCATGGTCCATACCCAGGGTAATGCTCACTGTGGGGGAGACCAGGGCACCGCCGAGCCCGGCAAGGAAACAGCCCAAGACAAAGGCAAAGGCAAATACCCAGCTCACATTTATGCCTATCGCCCCTACCATTTCCCTATCAACGGCGGCCGCACGGGCTATCTTCCCGAACTTGGTCTTGTTGGAAAAGAGCCAGAGACCGATGGCTACAATGGGACCTATAATAAGCAGGAACAGGCTATAGACGGGAAATGGCGAGTCAAATATCTTTACAGATCCCCTGAGGAGTTCCGGGGCCATGATGGATCTGTAATCCGCCCCCCATACCATCTTTACCAGGTCGCCAAGGATCAGCATCAGGGCGAAGGTAAAGAGTAGAAGCATCAGATGCTCTCGCTGGTAGAGGTGGCAGAAGAGCGACCTCTCGGCAACCAGGCTTACAAAGGCCACAACCAAGGGAGATAAGACCAGTGCCAACCAGAAACCTGTGGAGCCTCCACCCAGGATCTTGGATATGCTGAAGGCAGAAAAGGCCCCTATCATATAAAGAGAGCCGTGGGCCACATTGGGTACCCTCAGCACACCAAGGACAAAGCTGAGTCCGGAGGTGACCACAAAAAGGATCATGGCCCGACTCAGACCCATCAGGAAATGACTGCCCAGGGCCGAAAGGGTAATAGCCTGCCCGAATTCCATGATATAGGGATCTCTCTCAAAAATACGAGCGGGGGCTGCCTATGGGCCCCCGCTCAATCAAAAGGCTATTTTGCCCTGGCCTTTTTTATCTCGTCGCAGGTAGGCATTACCTCAGGCCCTGGCAGGGTGACGAGATCTGTTGCTATTACATAATTCTTGCCCACTTCCTTTTTTGTTACCCCAAGAAAGATGGGGAGGACCACCTGGTGATCGCATTGACGCATCTCGACCTCGCCCACAGGGCTTTCAATCCGCATCCCTTCCAGGGCATCGATGAACTTTTCCTTATCCAGAGATCCCGCCTTCTTGAAGGCCTCTGCTATGAAGTAGGCGGTAATATATCCGTGGAAGGCGGGAAATCCGGGTTCACCGCCATATGCAGCCACGAATTTCTTTACAAAGTCCCTGTTGGCCTGGATGTCAGGATAGTAGAAGTGGTAATCCATTGTGCCCATCACTCCCTCAGGCGCCTCCGGCCCAAGCGGCTTCAGAACTGCATGATCAGTGGCCGTGTGGATCCAGATTGGGACCTTCTTGGCCATGTCTGTGGTCCTGATCACCTTCAGGACATTGGTCATGCTGCGACCTCCGGTGCAGAATATGACCGCATCCGGTTTTGCTGCCAGAATCGATGTAATGTAGGGGGCAAGGTCAGGTTCCCCCGGCTTCCACCAGGATTGCCCGATCAGTTCCACGTCAGGTTTCAGGGCCTTCAGGTTCCGCCAGGCCGCGTCAGCTATGGCGTGCCCATATTCGTAGTCATCCCCGGCAATCCAGTATTTGACATAGGGCTTTTTTGCCAGTGCAACACCACCGGCCTTGCCGGCCATTGCCGTATTTTCACCGGTTGAGAAGACGTAACGGTGCCCCTTTTCTCCTGTTATCCTTTCACTCTTTGAGATCCAGACGATAAAAGGCACCTTTTCCTTCGCAGAGACCGCAGCCGAAACCGCCAACGCTGCCCCGCTGTTGATGGTGCCCACGATAACGTCCACGCCTTCCCTCATAACCAATTCCTTGGCCATGTTGAGGGCAATATCCACCTTGAACTTGGTATCACGTGTGGTATATTCAATCTTTCCCCCCAAGACCCCTTTCTTGTTAATCTCATCAAGGGCCAGTTTAAAGCCGTTCAGGGCGTCTTTTGCGTATACAGCCGGCGGTCCGCTGTAACAATCGATGATCCCCACCTTGATATTCCTGGCCTGGGCATCCATAGGCAAAAGGAAAAGGGTTGAGACCAACAGACACCCTAACAAGGTCAGACCTTTCACAAGAAAATTCGTCTTCATCTTATCCTCCCTTCATAAAAGAATTAATATTTAGCTTTCCACTGAATCGCGTCGTTTGGAATGTTACTGCTTGGGGCCTGTGGGGTCAACTCAAATATTCTTGCATGATTCCACCCCACAACTATGGGCTTTATGACAGTACCACTTAGCCCTCAGGAGAGCGCAATCTACCCTAAAGACAGGGCACAGCAGGGTTGCGCCGGTCCCCCATAACAGGGCGCTTGCAATTTTATCTTTCAGGCGCTAATCTACCCCGGAAAACCTTGCACCGCGGATGCAAAACTTATGAAAGAAGGAGGAGCGCAATGAAGAATAAACTGGTGGTACTATGTGGTATCCTGGCCTTGGTGGTGCTTTGGGGAAGCCCCTATGTGTCGGCCCAGCCGCAGACCTCTGCAAAGGGATTGTCACAAGCCCATTTTGACGCTACGGATACAAACAAGGATGGGAAGATCAGCCTGGAGGAGTATACAGCCTCGTGCGCAGAACGATTCAAAAAACTGGACACCAACGCTGACGGCTTTCTGACCAAAGAAGAACTGCAAGAGACGGCCGCCAAGGCGCGAGAAAAGGCAAAAGGTCGCTTCCGGAAATAGGTAAGCGCTTAATGAGATCAGGGCAAAAGCGCCCTCTGCCGGCAACAATGGCACAAGGAGTCGGAGGGGGCGCGCAGCCTAAAGTAACTGTTTTCCTATCTGGTAGCTTCTGGTGAAATCAAAGCGCTTGAAGGATTCAAGACAGCCTTCAATGATGGGTTTTTGCTTTTCACCCGGTTGCGGAAAACGACGCCATAGTTCCACAATCGTCTGGGCTGCTTTCAAGGCGTCTTCGCCTTTTTCAGCTGGGGTCACCAGCACGCCCTGGTTTTCGCCTTGGGACCAAAGGGGGATGACGGCTAGACGATTTTCTTTGTCCACAAATATCTGTCTGTTTTCTCTGTCCAGCCGGAATGTCGCATGCGAAAAATTGGCTGATCCTTGGTCGGCATCCATAATCCTTGCGGTCCCCGAACCCTCCTGGGCCTCAGGATCGACCTTTAGCACAAGGATGCCCGAGTCCGGCTGAACTTGATCAAATCCGATCTTTTGACGATTTTCCACGAGGTAATATTTGCCGTTCGGCAATGGTATCTTTATGACTAGGTTATCCCCGCCTCGGCCGAGTGGAGACAAAAACGCTCCTCTGGTTTCGCCGGGTGAAACCAGCAGTACCTGTTCGGGCGAGATCCAACCCAGCCTGATTTTGGTAAAGGAGGAGATTCCCGGCGGAGGACCCTTGACCTCAACATAGTGAGTGGACATCACGTCCCACGTTCCCATGTAAATAGTGCACTCTTCCCACCGATGGGCCCTGGATGCGTCAGCCTGACGCTCAAAATCGTACAGTCAAGGAACCAAGCGCTTGTTGGCGTAGACACCCCCCAGGGCATGGAAGAAGTCATGGGCGAACATACCGAGTGGCGCGTTCTCGGTGCCTACAAACACACCCCCGGAGAATTCCTGGCCCCCTTTCGAACGCAACGTCACAAACCGAGGATTCCCTCTGACACCGGTGAGCATGCCCGGGTTGGCGCAATAACACATCATGCCATACCCTTTTCCCGGCAGGGTCACTGCCCCCGGAATAATAAGCATATGCTGATAACGCGAGAACTCAACCTTACCCTCCAATGCTGTCATGGTGTCTTCCACAAGCTTTCGGACACGCCTTCTGTCCACTCTGAAGTTATTAGGGCTGATCCGGTATTCCGCCAAAGAGTCGGGAAGCGGAATCCAGCCCATGAATTCCGCCTTGACCCATGCGCGGCCATAGGATTGCGCCTTCACATAATTGCTGAGATCCGTCACGGCTCTGTCCCGAAGCTTATCTAGAGAAAACCTCGGTTCAATATCCGGAAAACGAACCGCCACCATAAGGACACGCTGCTCACCTTGGGCACGCGTTGACTGCGGTCCCAGAAAGCCCTGCTGAAGGGGAGTTCCTTTCGGTGGTCCAAAGAAGTCCTTTTGCTGGGGACCGGTGACTACTTGAGGGGTTTGACATCCAAATGCCGCAAGAAATAGAACTACAAGAAACGTCTTTTGTAGCCCCAACGTGTCTTTTCTCATTACGCACCTCCTTCCCTACCTGCTCTTCCCTGGCATCATACTACACAGTGCCCATGATTAAGGAAAGCAGTTCCGAATCTGGCCCCTAAAATCCTTGACTTCTGAATATGTGCATATGGGGTCACCCGTTAAGGGGTCACCCGTTAAAAGGCCCTCTGTCAAAGGAAAAATTCCTCCGCGGCAAAAAAACCAGATTCTTTTTCCTTGCAGAGGTAGAATGTGGCGTGTCTAACTCACCTGTTCGAAGCCCCTTTACCGTTGCCGTAGTTTCTTTGGATTAGAGTGTCAGTGACTTCTTCAGCGCACCAGTCACTCCAGAGGTACCTCGGGAAGGTCCCTGACACAGAAGCCTTAAGATGGATTGAAAATCTCTACGCGTAGGGGAAATCAATTCATGGTGAATCCTATGTGCCGGGATCGCCCTGAATTGGCAACGAGACAAGATATGTATCGGATACCACACGATTTTCTCGGTTCTGAAATGTGCCGAAAATAGCAGATACACAAACTTCTCGTCGCGATCCGGCCTATACAATATGTTGCGGTGTAGCTAAAGCTAATGATTACTTCTGATATGGTTGATACACGAAAGGTGGT
>JAZDES010000041.1:0-14053 GCA_043808585.1 Pseudomonadota bacterium
ACCGCGAGGGTCTTTTTTCCAAAGAACGTAACCCAAATTCTTCACAGCCTGTGGCACGCCCCCTTACCTTTAAATACAGTTTCTGCAAGGCAGGGGAGAGGGCTCTTCATAGGGACATCCTCTTATGGGGCTGTTGCGTAACGAGGTTCAAGACCTCACTGCCGTTCTTTGAAATGATGCCGTCCTTTACGTCCTTTTGAAAAAAGACCCTCACGGTCCCCTGCCTTTCTTTTAAAACGTTAAAGTGTTACGATTTTCTTTGGGATACAGGCCCACTTCCATTGTCCTGCTGTCATGCCCGGGAAGCACCACGTCAGCCCGCCTCGCAATTTCCTCAAGGCTTCCCCAAGAGGCCACAATGTCCATGAACCTCCCCATGACCGTAAACGGGAGGTGTTCGCTGGCAGGCTCAAGGTTGTCGTAGGCAAAGACAGCATCTCCTGCGATCACATGAACGCCCCCTTTAGTAGCAACGGCCACTGACTGGTGCCCAGGAGAGTGACCGGGTGTTGGGAAGACGTGGATCCCTGGCAGGACTTCCGCCTCTCCCTGTATTGTCTCAAAGGTGCGATCAGCAAAGGGCGGCCGCTTGCCGAGCTTAGGGTGCTCATAGGACTTGTAATAGGGTGGGATAGGATCCATGGCGAAGGCATATTCCAGGGCATTGACTATCAGGCGTGCGCCGGGGAACCGGTCCAGGTTGTGGCAGTGGTCCCAGTGGAGGTGAGTGAAGATAATTAGCTCGATCTCTGATGGGGCGACGCCTATGGACCTTAATCCCTCATGAATTGCCTCACCCGGTTCCTGCCTGGATCCAGGATGATGCCAGTTCGCCAGAGGGGTGTGGCACATCCCGATGTCTACCATTATCTTGTGCTCACCGTCTGTCAGGTACCAGGCGGTGGCCGGTATCTCAACCTCCTTGCCCAGATCGATTCCGCGCGTGATATAGGCGCCCTTATCCACCACAATCGTACCTGTTTTTATAGGCTGGATCTGATAATTGCTCATTTCTATTCCTTCCTGATCGGTTATCACAACCAGAGGGCGCCTGAGTCAGCGCCACCCACCATCCGTCTATACGCGGCCAGGAGCCCTGGTGCCGGATGATCAGGCAGTTTCGGCGGCGACTGTTGCCTCTTCTCGAGTTCATGATCGGCCACAAGGAGCCGGATCCTTTGCTCCTGGACGTTGATCTCTATCATATCTCCATCGCGCACATAGGCGATAGGGCCGCCTTCCCACGCCTCTGGGCAGACGTGGCCCACACAGGGCCCGCGGGTTGCACCGGAGAAACGGCCATCCGTGACCATTGCGACCGATGTGTGGAGACCCATGCCTACCAGCATGGCCGCCGGGATGGACATCTCCCGCATACCAGGGCCGCCCCTGGGCCCTTCATAGCGGACCACCAGGACCGACCCGGGCCGGATCTCCTTTTCGAGGATGAACCGGCGGACCTCCTCTTCAGAATCAAATACCACCGCCGGTCCCGTATGTACCAGCATGGATGGCTCGACGCCAGTCTTCTTGACCACCGCCCCTTTGGGGGCCAGATTTCCGTGAAGTATGCCGAAGCAACCTTCAGGGGCATATGGCCTATCAGGCGCAAGTATGACCTCCCCATCAGGGTCCGGTGCTGCAGCAAGGAACTCTCCAAGACGCCCCCCCATGGCGAGGGGTGCGTCAAGGTCCAGGCTTCCCTGGATGGCCTTGAGCACGGCCGGGACTCCGCCGGCCTTATGGTAGTCATCTATGTTGAATTGAGATGAAGGCTTGAACTTTGCAACCACCGGCACGGACGACTGAATCCTGTCGAATTTCTCCAAATCCATCTCAAGATTCATCAGGGATGAGACGGCCATCAGATGGAGAACAGCGTTTGTCGATCCCCCTGATGCAGAAACATACCTTATGCCGTTTTCCAGGCTGGCTCTCGTCAGGAATTGACTCATGGGCATCTCTTCCTCAACAAGCCTGACGATCCGCTCGCCCACATCGCGGGCCTGGCGGATCTTGGCCGCGCCAAATGCTAGCATGGTAGTGGATCCGAAGGGAGATAGACCGGCCGCCTCGAGGAAACAGCCCATGGTATTGGCTGTGCCCATCATTGAACATGTGCCGGGAGAGGCGCAGAACCGTTCCTGCCAGTCCAGAAAGGTGGCCTCATCGATTTCGCCAAGGCGCCTTTTGCCGATGGCCTCCTTGAGGTCAGAGGTGACCATCTGCCGTTTCCCAAGACTGCAGGGAAGCATTGCACCTCCGGTCAAGAAGAGGGTGGGGAGATCGAGTCTCACTGCAGCCATAATCATTCCGGGAATGATCTTGTCACAAGAGGCGAGCATAACCAGACCCTGGAATCCATGGGCCCGGACCATTGCCTCAATGGAGGCGGCTATCAGATCCCGCTGTGGCAAGATGAAGTGCTGGCCGGGCCCCTGGGCCATGCCGTCGCATGGTGCGGGGACATTGAATTCCCCCGGAGAACCGCCCGCGGCCCAGACACCTTCTCTAACGCGTGCCCCTAACTCCTTTAAGGGTTGGTGTCCTGGGTTTACCTCTGTCCAGGAGTTGACCACCGCGATCTGAGGCTTTTCCAGGTCAGCCCGACGGTAGCCCACCGCATGCATCAGGCCGCGGTAGTATGCCTCGGTTATGTCTGTTGATTCTCCGCGAGGACCGGTCATCTCTGCCTCTCTAGCCGCCTGCCAGGCTAAGCAAAAAGGTTATCTCGTCTCCGTCCATTACGGGAGTTGCCGGGCCTTCAGGGCTGCCAAATCGAGCTGCCGGCCGGCCGTTCACAAAGGCGCACCAGGCAGGGATCAACCGGCCCCTGGTGTCGTAGAGGTGGAGGCGAAACTGCGGATCGTCGAAGCGTTCCAGGAGGGCGTCTATGACCGCCTGGATCGTGGCGCCCTCTCTCAGGGTGAGTTTGACCCTCTCCCTGCCCGCTGTGTTGCTAAGGGGCGGCAGGAGCTGGACCTCGACCTCTATGGTCTTTTCATCAACCACTGGACGCCTCACAGATTGTTCTTGACCGATACTGGAAGCGGGGGACCTGAGGTAAGACCGGAAATTATCCTCTAGAATTTGGTCTGATCCCTTCCTTTGAGTCCCAGGATCTGTCTGGTCTCATCCGGGGTAGCTACCTCCAGACTCAACTCCTCCAGCAGATGGCGTATCTTCTGAACGCTCTCTTCATTGGATTTGACCAGTTGGCCCTTCTTCAGCCAGAGGTTATCTTCCATCCCCACACGGACATTTCCACCCATGACGGCGTTGACCATGCCGAACGCAAATTGATGGCGGCCCACCGGCAGGACCGACGCTATGTAATCATCGCCGAAGAGTTTGTCGGCCGTCGTCTTCATATGGACCAGGTTCTCGACGCTCGGCTGTATGGCTCCCAGGATACCCAAGATAAGCTGAATATAGAAGGGCCTTTCAATTAACCCCCTATCCGCAAAATGGGCCACGTTATATAGATGTCCCATGTCGTAACATTCCATCTCCGGCTTGGTCCCGCTCTCCCGGAAGGTCTTGAGAAAGACCTCCATGCTAGAAAAGGTGTTAGAAAAGATGTAGTCTCTGGTCATCTCCAAGTACCCCTTTTCCCACTCGAACTTGAATTCCGAATATCGATCGAGCAGGGGAAACAGACCAAAGTTGAAAGAGCCCATGTTCATGCTCGCAAGCTCCGGCCGAAACTCAGAGACCACCTTGAGCCGTGCCTCCGGGGGCATTCCCAGGCCCGCTCCGGTGGTAGGACAGAGGATCACGTCAGAACGTTGGTGGATTTCTGTACAGTATTCCCTGACTATCTCGAGATCAGTGGTTGGCTGTCCAGTCTCAGGATTTCGGGCATGAAGGTGAACAATCGCGGCACCGGCATTTGCGGCCTTCACTGCCTCATCGGCAATCTGTTTCGGAGTTATGGGGAGATGGGGCGACTGGGTGGGGATGTGGATCGAACCCGTGATCGCACAATTGATAATTACCTTGCTTTGCTTCATGGCCATGGGCTTACTCCTTTGTATAATTAGTTTTTATCGTGTCCTAACCCTAAGGTAATGTAATAGAGCCGCTCGGGAATTTTAGAAGGCATCGCCAGGCTTCCCGAAGGGCTCTACGATCTACCAATAGCAGTGATAGAAATCCGGCACTGGTCTCGAACTGGTGTGCAATCTGTTTGAGCAAGTTGAGGGAAGGCTGAGCCAGACGCCATTCTGGTCTATCCAGTTGAAGCTTGATATGACTTCCACAGTCCCTATCAAAAAAGTGAAATGATACTATTAATACCCTCTTGATATGTCAAGGACAAATCTGGACCCTGATATTGAAGAAGGTCCCGACACTTGTCAAGAAGTGGGCAACTATTTCAACATTTGTAACACTTTAGCGTTTTGAAAGAAAAGCAGAGGACCGCGAGGGTCTTTTTTCCAAAGGACGTAAAGGACGGCATCATTTCAAAGAACGGCAGTGAGGTCTTGAACCTCGTTACGGAACAGCCCCATAAGACGATGTCCCTATGAAGAGCCCTCTCCCCTGCCTGGCAGAGACTGTATTTAAAGGTAAGGGGGCGTGGCACAGGCTGTGAAGAATTTGGGTTACGTCCATTGGAAAAAAGACCCTCACGGTCTGCCATCTTACTCCTCAGTATTTTCAAAGCGCTAAAGTATTACAGCAGATTGAATCTTAAGGATCGTGATTATAGGAAAGCTTATTCTTTCATGTCAATGTTGAATCCCTTTCCGGGGTCAGGAAGGAATAACGGGCAGTACTCCGTTAGAAAAGATACTATGGATCGTTTGGATGGATGTTTTTTTGTTGTAAATTATGGTATTAAAACAGATTCGGCAACGGGTCTGCCCTGATAGGCCTTCACGAGGCAGAGTACAAATCGCGCGGCATGGAGACTTTCTGCTGGTCGTTTTGTATTTTGTCAAAACGACATCGTCAATAGAAAGAGAGGTAAGTGGAAAAATGGATCGTTTTGGGTATATGGGAAAACTGCTTAGAGTCAATCTGACAAGGCAAACCATTACCTCGGAAGAGCCTGATGGGTCCTATTATGGTCAATACTTAGGGGGGCGGGGGATTATCATATATACCCTACTCACAGAAGTCCCCACTGATGCAGACCCGCTGGGCCCTCAGAACAAACTGATCTTTGCAACAGGGCTCTTAACAGGACACAAACTGATCGGAACAGGGAGGGCGAGCGTAGGTTCAAAATCGCCTCTGAGCGGTGGTTACGGTGAATCCGAGGCCGGCGGCTTCTGGGGGGCAGAATTGAGAAGGGCCGGTTATGACGGAATCATCATCGAAGGAACCGCAAAGAGACCTGTTTATCTGTGGATAAATAATGACAACGTTGAGATTCGAGATGCAGCCAAGGTCTGGGGCGCTGAGGTAGGCCCATCGGTAGATTGGTTCCGGGAGGATACGGGTGTTGGGAAGTGCAAGACCGCGACGATTGGCCCGGCGGGAGAACGACTGGTCAGTTACGCCAACATCATTGTTGATTACAGGAGTGCCTTTGGCAGAACAGGGATGGGCGCCGTGATGGGCGGCAAACGTCTCAAAGGGATCGCCGTAAAGGGAGACAAGTATCCATTAGCCGCGGACAAGAAGGGTGTGTCGCAACTCAATCTAAAGATGAAAGAGAGATATAAGGACTCCCCCTTTGTTCGGTATGGTACAGGCGGGGCAATGAAAACATTTGAGGCGGTGGGAAACTTGCCGGTTCGCAATCACTCCGGGGGGCCATTTCCCGGCATTGAAAAAATCGACGCACCGTCTCTGTTGGAGCATTATGGAACCGGAATGGTTGGGTGCTTCAATTGTCCCATCAGATGCAAGAAGAATATCAGAATCGAGAAAGGGCCGTGGCCTGTTGAGTCGCGCTATGGGGGCCCGGAATACGAAACACTGGCTTCCTTCGGGTCCAATCTACTGATCGATGATTTGCAGGCAATTTGTAAGGCCGGTGAGATGTGCAACCGCTATGGTATTGATACCATATCCACTGGCGCCACCATAGCCTTTGCAATGGAATGTTTTGAAAATGGGATATTGAGCACGGAAGAAACGAATGGGCTTGAGCTTAATTTCGGCAATGCGGAAGCCATGATCCAGGCGGTGGAAATGATCGCCTTGCGTCAGGGAATCGGTGATCTCCTGGCAAAAGGAACAAGAAAGGCTGCAGAGGTCATAGGCCGGGATTCAAACCGCTTCGCCATGCATGTCAAAGGAGTGGAGTTACCCTATCACGAACCCAGATACAAGCAAGGTCTTGGACTTCACTACACGGTGCACGGCGCCGGACCGGATCACAACACCGGCTTCATGGACGATGCAATCGGTAAGGTGGCCGAGGATTGGGATAGCCTTAGCCGGTTTGAGCTGATTCCCCCCTCAGAACTAAGCCCCCGTAAGGTGCGATACCTCTCTGAAATGGGGCTGTGGAAGGAGATGTGCAACCACCTGGGGTTGTGCATATTCGTCCCGTGGAGCATTTCTGAGGTTCAGGAGGCGGTTTGTGCAATAACGGGTTGGAAGCTAACGGCCTGGAAACTTATGAAGGCGGTCGAGCGCGGTATTACCATGATGCGAATCTTCAATCTCAGGGAGGGACTTACACGGGATGAGGATAAACTCCCGGATCGCTTCTTCACATCTCCTTCAAATGGGCCGCTGAAGAATGTACGAATTGATCCCATTGCCCTCAGGGAGGCGCAAGAGGTCTATTACCAAATAAGGGGTTGGGATAGATCCGGGGTACCGACAAGAGGGTGTCTGGTTGGTTTGGATCTTGAGTGGGCTATACCGCAACTTGAGGGATAAGCTTCTTAAACTTAATTCTTTTTGGAGTGAGTTATGAATAAGACTATGGCCGTCTTGGGTGCGGGAGCCATCGGGAGCAGCGTTGGCGCAGATCTGACACGTGCCGGATACGACGTGCTGCTCATCGACCAGTGGCCTGCCCACGTGGAAGCTATGAAGTCCCATGGATTATGGATTAAGATGCCCGATAAGGAACTGAACACACCGGTAGAGGCGATTCACCTCTGCGAGGTGTGTACGCTAGGCCACCGGTTTGACATGATCTTTCTCACGGCAAAATCGTACGACAGCTGCTGGATGGCCGAGTTTATCAAGCCCTATTTGAAAACAGAGGGCGTGCTGGTCTCTCTGCAGAATAGCCTCAATGACGAGTGGATCGCCCCTATCATTGGCTACAACAGAGACGTTGGGGCTGTGGTAGAGCTATCCGCCGAGATCTTTGAACCTGGTGTGGTCAAACGCAATACCAGCCATACAGGTACCTGGTTCGCCCTGGGAGAACTACACGGAAGGGTTACCCCCCGTGTTGAGGAATTGACAAGAATCCTCAGCGCAGTCGGCAAGGCAGAAACCACCACCAACATATGGGGCGCCAAATGGACCAAGTTGGTCGCCAACTGCATGTTGCAGGCGCCTATTGGAATCCTAGGGCTATACGAATGGGAGGCAACGCAGATTCCTCAGGTCTTTGAATTCTGCATCAAGCTGGGTAGAGAGGCCATGGAAGTGGGTACAGCCCTGGGGTATAGAATTGAGGCGATCTACGGCCTGAGCCCTGAGGAATTCATGGGCTCTACTGACGAGGTACTGAAAAAGAACCTGGTTACCCTCGTTACCCACATCGGAAAGGAAGCCCGCAATTCTGTACTCCAAGACCACCTCAAGGGAAGATACAGCGAAGTAGACCTGCTTAACGGCCTCATCGTAACCAAAGGGAGAGAGGCCAAGATCCCCACACCCCTGAATGAAGCCGTAACTTCCTTGACCAGCGAGATCCAGAACGGAACACTGAAGCCTGATCGGTCCAACCTGAGGATACTCGAGAAACTGATGGCAGAGGTTGCCTAGCGCATGGCCTCTTCCATATGTTCCATCATCGTGAACACCACAGGCCCCTCTCCTGTAACCAGTACATTTTCCTCCAGCCGGCAGGTCTGGGGCAGGCGAGGATGCCCTGCAAAGGTCTCAGCCGCAAAGTACATATTTTCTTTGATCTCGGCCGGGTAGTCTAGTGAATAGGCCCGTGAGATCCACATCCCCTCATAGAGGGTAAGACCTATGCTGTGGGCAAACTGCTGGAGGGTGACGGTCCCGTACTTGTCATCATCGTACTCGGGGAATTCAGCGGCCACATCCGCTGTTGTGTTCCCGGGCCGCAGCTTATCGATAGCTGCATACATGGAATCGTAGACCTCCCGGTACAGGTCGACTTCCTGCTGGGTCATCCTGGCAGCGCACTTAAGACAACGGACGAAATCTACGTAGTAGCCGGATGGCCCCACGGCATTGATGTCCACAATCAGCAGGTCACCCTGGCGGATCATTTTATCCGTGGCCCAACGGCGGTAAGGGCTGGTGTTGCCGCCAGAGGCAACAATAATGTCGTAGATAATTTCAAAACCCTGGCTCAGCATGAACTCGTGAACCTTGGCCTCTATCTCACGTTCGCGAACGCCGGGTTTTAGCCACTCGTACTTGATCTTCCACATGGCGGCATCGCCAATAGAAGATGCCTGCTTCAAGAGCTCGATTTCGTCCCGGGTCTTGACCACCCTGGCAGCGGACATGGCTGGCCAGCCGTTCACAATATTTAGCTTGCGCTCTTGAAAGGCCTGCAAGGATGGCATATCGAAGTTATCTATTCCGATCCGCTCGTTCCGGACGCCATGATCCTCCAAGACCTCGATCACGCTTTCGGCCATTTTACCCGCCATATGAGGCACAGCCCCCTCTGCCCATTGCCAGGTCATGGCAGGGCGCACACGACCCTCGATCCATGGCATATCCATCTTGGCACAATGGAGATCCGAACCGGCTGTCTCAAAGAGAACCGGTTCTCCGCCGTTGGGAAGAACTGCATATCGGATGTTGATATTGTACTTCCAATTGCCTTGGTAAGACCCGGTGACGTAACGGATGTTGGCGCCGGCAAAAAGAACCAGGGCGCCTAGGTCATGTACATCCATTTGCTCACGCGCGCGCTGGAGGCGCTCCCTTCGCAGGCTCTCAAAATCCACGCGATACTGCCAATCAGTACCCGTCTGGCTGTACAGACGGCGTGGATCCCATTCGTGCGGCTTGCCGATAAATTCGGTATCCAATTTGTATCCCATTGGATTCTCCTTTCAGTTAAAGCAGACGGTTTATGTACGAATCCACACCCAGAGAATGAAGTTTTCTATGTTCCATAAAACGAGGAAATCCAGGTGAAAGTCAAGAAAAATCAACAGTTCAATTGAAACACATTTCTGCTTGACAAATCTGATTCAGTCGGGAATATATAGTCGACTGAAGGAAATATCGCAAGAGGAAGATGCTTCGCCTCTTGCCATCCGGACATGGTTTTGCGAGGGAAAATAAAAGGATAATCACAAATGGAACAATCCCTTGAAGAGCATCCCAGTTTGTCGGACAGGATCTTTGAGATCATTGAGAAGGCTATCCTCAGCGGCTCAATCAGGCCGGGAGAGAGAATTATCGAAACTGAGCTTGCAAAAAACCTGGGGACAAGCAAGTCCCCGGTGAGAGAGGCCCTTAAAAAACTGGAAGGGGAAGGGATTGTACATCTGCTCCCTAGAAAGGGTTTTATTGTAAAAGAAATAGATCGGAAAAGCGTTGAAGACTTCTGTGAGGTCATGTTCATCGTAGAACCTCCGGTGGCAAGACTGTCTCTCAAGAGGAGAGACGGAGCAGGGTGCAAAAAACTCTCTAAAATCCTGGATGATATGAAGCGTTCTTTAAGCAAAAAAGATTTTCGCCTTTATCTCACACTGAACCGCCACTTCCACGGTTTCTTTTACGAGCTCACAGAAAATGAATTGATCACCAAGATCTTTCGAATGCTTTACAACCAGACCGACATCTTTAGATCAACGTTCCTTTATACCAGCGATCGCCTTTTACGTTCCATGGAGGAGCACGTCTCCATTGTTGAGGCTTACCAAAAGGGCGATGAGAAACTTTTGGACAGGGCTGTCAAACATCATCTTGTTATGTTTAGACACAACATTTTAAAATCCGATTTTCTGATTGAAAAGCCGTGAATTCATTTCTTTTTTAGATAAAGGGTAACAGCTCAATAAGTAGTGGTTTGGCCCCTGGCTTGAACAGGGGCGGGAATCCAGAAACCGGGTATAGGAAAGCCTTCACCCCTATTTATTGAGAAGATACGAGAAAGGGGGGGATTGTTATGGTCAAATACAGAGTCGCCGTTGACGAGATCAAGTGTGCACCCACGGCAAAAAGCGAAATCGGTTTTGCCAATATGGATATACGGTTCCTCATTACTGACAAGATCTCCGGTGCCACCGAGCTGTCTCTCTTTCGTACCGTATTTCCACCGGGCTTTTCAGCTCACCAGAAGCACTTCCATGTGGACATTGAGGAAGTCATATTCGGTATCCGGGGTCGCGGCGCCGTCGGAATGGAACACCCGGACGGCAGGATAGAGGAATATGAAATCTCACCCGGGGTCGCCGTCTTTATTCCCAAGAGTTACGTGCACTGGTTTCGAAACTTAGATCCAAACAAAGAGGTAGAAATCTGCGGTGTTTATTCAGTGCCTGATGCAGGGGACTACAAACCGAAAGATTACAAATATATGGGAGAGATAACAGAAAAGGACAAGAAGCTGAAATAGGGAGTCATCAGCGATCAGACCAATAGGAGGTGTCAAGATGAGTACTGCGGAAGAGATTGAGATCAGAAGATCAGGGCTTGACCATTCTTATATTGAGTACCCCCATCACTACGCCCCAAGGCGGCTATTGAGTATGTCAGGGGCGGATTGGGAGGCAAGGATTAATTTTGACCGGATGCGGCAGGAAAGGCTTGCAAGGGCCAAGGAGGCCATGAAAAACCATGATCTTGGGGCGATGGTCCTGTATCACGGCGCCAATGTCAGATATGTGACCGGCGTGTATCAGGGGATGTGGAAATACAGTATTTTCATCCGATACGCGGTCTTGTGCAGGGATAGCGAGCCGGTCCTATTTGAGACGGTGGGCTCGGACATGGAGGCTGCCAAGTTGAACTGCCCCTGGATGTACGGCCGGGTAAAGCCGGCAATCACGTGGACATGGTCCGAAGGGGCAACAGAACGGCAGGTGAAAAATATGGTGGCCGGGGTTGTTGATGTCCTCAAGGAAAAAAAGGTATTTGGGGAAAGAGTGGGCGTTGACATTATGGATATGTGGGTCCATGCAGCATTTGAAGAGGCAGGGGTAAAGCTGGTAAACGCCTGGCCTGCCATGTCCGAGGCCCGCTTAATCAAAACAGTGGATGAACTCGAGTGCTGCAAATATTCGGCAGCCATTGCTGACTCGTGCCTGGACCTGATCCGAAATGAGTGGCTCAAGCGTCCGGGAATTACAGAAAGCCAACTGGCGGGCAACATCATGAAATATTACACCGACCAGGGTTTCGAAGAAGGCCAGGCCTTTTGCGTTGCATCCGGTGGCAATACGAACCCCTATCGGAGGTGGTGGTCGGACAAGCCGATTCGTAAAGGGGATCTGGTAATCACCGACATTGGCGGCAGAGGTCCCGGGGGAGGTTATTACGTGGATGTCACAAGGACCCATATATGTGGGGACGTAGCACCGACAGCCGAACAGAAGAAGCTATATAAGGAAACACTGGATTCCATGAATGCTGCCATAGCTGAGGCCTGGCCCGGAAAGACAACGGCTGATGCGGCCAGGCATTTTCCGGAATATGATGATGACATTTACAAGACTTGCAGCCTCTTTCAATTTGGACACAGTATTGGTTTGACCCTTTATGAAGGGATGTGGATTTCCAGGGGCTTTTCCTTTGATTTCCCCGCAGAGTTCAAACAGAATATGTATATGGCCATTGAAACTTACAGTGGTAAGCCTGGACTTGAGCAGGCGGTTAGGCTGGAGCAGGACCTGGTGATCACGGATAAGGGCCCGGTCCTCTTTACCCTGTATCCATTTGAGGAAAAATTCTTGGAGTAACCGTTTACCGGGAGGTCGACCTGATATGAAAGTGGACCTGGGCCAGCTAGCTCAAGACCTGCGAGACATCGTCGGCGAGGATCACGTATATACGGATATCTTTGAAAGGATAAATTACGCTGACACCTCACTGCCATACGACGTCCAAGAGGAGGATCTGCCGGATATTGTGGTTCACCCTGGCAGTGCCCAGGAGGTATCCGAGATATTGAGACGGGCCAATAATGATCGGGTTCCAGTGTCGACCTATGGTTCGGGTACCTCTCTCATATTTGGAACAAAGCCGAAACATAAAGGCGTCACGCTGAGTACCGAACGGTTGAATTCTCTTGAAATTAACGAAGAATGTCAGTGGTTCGAATGTGGCGCCGGCGTAAAGGTCGGTCATGCCACCAGTGAACTGGGAAAACTGGGGTATTTCCTCCCGATCCAAACGCAAGCCGGTTCCACTATCGGGGGTGCAGTGAGTGTGAACACCCTTGGACACCTGACAGATAACATATTTGGCAGACCCGTGAACAATGTCCTTGGTCTGGAGGTTGTATTGCCTACAGGGGAAATTATCCGTACAGGGTCCAGGTGTTTGAGGCGTGCAGCCGGATGGGACCTTGCACGCATTTTCATTGGGGCCGAAGGGGTGCTGGGAATAATCACGCAGGTGAGGATGGTCCTTCATCCGATGCCCGTAACCGTTGACGCCGTCGGTTTCTTCAGAAAGACTGAGGAAATCGGGAAGGCCGTCGAACTCATGTACAGGAGTAAATTACCCTTGCCTTTGGACGGAGAATTTGTGGGTGAGAAGGCCTGCAAGGTAGGCTGTGAGGCCTATGGCCTCGATTTCCCTCAAGGCGCTATGGCCATTACGCGTTCCATGGGCAGAGGTGAGGATGAGGCCGCCAGAAATGCAAAGGAGATGGTGGGATTATTCAAAAGCGCAGGGGCAACCGATGCATTTATTCTGGAGGATGCGAAGGTCAAGGAACAGGTCTGGGGCATACGGGCGAACGCCATGCGCTGGGGACAGGAGAAGGGGCTCAAGGGTTACTTGGCTATTGAGGTAAATCCTCCCCTTCCTTTTCTTTCAGCGGCAATGGCGGAGCTGGATCACATTACCGAGGGCAGGAATGACCACATTGGGCAGACAGAATCCTACCTGTATGGTCATGTGGGCTCAGATTCGCTCCACTGTCTCTTTGCATTCCCCTATAGCTGGTCAACCGAAACGATGAAACAGGTGGTCAATGAAATCTGGGCCCTCGAAAAAGAACTCAATATAAAATACGACGGTGTGGGCGGTGACTGGGGTCAACTCCCTCATCGTGTCCCCTTTTATCGGGAAAAGTACGGGGAAACCAGTTACCAAATCATCAAGAAAATGAAGCAACTGTTTGATCCCAATAATATTCTCAACCGGGGAAATGTTGAAGGCCAAGTATGAGGGAAGAAGAACAACCTGGAGAAAGCATAGAGAAATATATAAACGAGGCCCTCGTTTCGTGTGAAAAGTGCCACTTATGTAACACCGTGTGCCCGGTAGTCGGTACTCGGGTTACACAAGGGCCTTTTGGGATCAATCGAGCCATTTATTACGCCCTAAAATGGAATGAATACAATGAAAAACTCAGGGACCTGGTCTATTCATGCACAACATGCGGAAAATGTGTCGCCATGTGCAAGAACGTGTCAAGGGCCCTGCCGCTCCTCGAGGTCTTTGAAAAGGCCAGGGAATTTCTCTTGGTGGAAAAGATGTTAGGACCTATGCCCGACCAGGTGAATGTCCTAAAAAATATGCACGTCCGGGGCAACCCCTGGGGCTATCCTGCCCATGAAAGGGCCAAGTGGGCTGAGGGTCTTGATATCAAATTTGCCTCAAAGGAGACTCAAGTTGATATCCTGTACTTTGTGGGCTCCGTTTGCTCCTACGATCCCAAGGGTCAAAAGATAGCGAAGAACCTATGTAGGATCCTAAAGCGGGCAGGCGTCAACTTTGGAATCCTTGAAAAAGA
>JAZDES010000042.1:0-4791 GCA_043808585.1 Pseudomonadota bacterium
AGATAATTGAACCGCTGATACAGCTGAGGAAAACGGCAATCAGGGTCGTAGGGAAACGCCTTGGCCTGCCAGAAGAACTATACAAAAGACCTCCGTTTCCCGGACCTGCCCTGGCAGCCAGGATCATTGGAGAGGTGACAAGAGAAAGATTGCAGACAGTAAGAAAGGCAACCAGGATTGTTGAAGAGGAATTAAACGATACTGGAGCCTTTCAATACCTGGCTATCCTCCACGAAGACAGGGTCACCGGGATAAGAGGTGGAAAGAGGGACTACGGTTTGCAGATAGAAGTGAGGTGCTGGGACAGCGAGGATGCCATAACCGGATCGCCCACCAGACTTCCATATGAGACCTTAGATAGATTGGCAGAGAGGATAACAGAAGAAGTATCGGGCGTTGTAAGCGTTACTTACAGCATAACCAAGAAGCCGCCTTCTACAATAGAAGCTGTTTAGCCTCCATTAAGCTGGAGACTTGCCGGCTGGTCCGGGCCTGGGTTCCGGGTAATCTTAGGCGCCTTCGCGTAAGCTATCCTGACACCATAGTGGCATTTTTTTTGACATAATGTGGTATCTGTACTACATCCTCCTATGTGGGGCCTTCTCCGACGCTGAGCTAACCATACAGAATTTATGGTAATATTTTTTGCTTGAAAAGATGGCAAGGATTTTGCAATAAAAAAACTAAATATTGCTTGATCTTTGCAATAAGGTTAAGCTGTAGTTAATGCCTTAAGTGCCGTCCAACTCAAAAAACGACAAAAGTAGTTGATGATGGCACTTATCGGCTTCTCGGATGTGCGTGCATCTTCTCTTTTTAGTATCTTTAAACATTTGGAGGAAAGATCAGTTGCGAAGGGAATAACGGCATCTCGGGAAGCCAACTTTTGCCTCCCCTTTCATCTCAACCCCTTGTCCAAGGCAGAGCCTCTGACCGGCTCTGCCTTTTCTTTATCTTAACCTTTCGACCGTCTCTCCGTACGCAATCCTTCACTTGACACCAGGTCCTCTTTGTCCTATGCTAGGTCGGTCTCCAAGAGGCCTTGGTTCCCATGTTCACCTTGACATTGCACACTTGCCCGCAGCGTTTTTGTACGCCATCGGGCTAGAGAAGCCGGATCGTCATGCTGGACACCCTTCTTTTTCTCCTTATCCTTTCTCCGTTTATTGTCGCGGCCCTTTGCTACGTTGTAAGAATCGGACATATCCGTTCCATTATCATCCTCTTAATGGGCTGCCTGCTGGCCGTCACTTCAATCCTCCTTTTCAACAAAGGCCCCTTTTCCCACACACCCCCTCCCCTCCTGGGTATCCCTATCCACTGGTTGATCATATGGGGCGACGATGTCCTCCTGCTGACCATGCTCTATTTCGGGTTCAAACACCGGCATCTTTTCACCAAGATCCTCATCATCTTCCAGCTCGCGGCACTCGACTACTTTGAACTCTTCATGGTCGATCAGAGCAAGACTTTCCCCCTGTTTGTAGCGGACAATCTCTCCCTAATCATGGTCCTTATCATATCCATAGTGGGTTCACTCATCTGTGTATTTGCAATCCCTTACATGAAGACGCACGAGGAACATCAGGGGCTGGAAAAATCCGGGCAACCCAGATTTTTTACCTTCCTCGTCGTGATCATAGGGGCCATGAACGGCCTTGTGCTTTCTAACAACATAATCTTCATGTACATGTTTTTCGAGGTAACGACACTCGGCTCCTTCATGCTCATAAGCCATGACCAGACCGAGATCGCTATCAGGAATGCGGTCCGAGCCCTCTGGATGAACTGCCTTGCAGGGGCATCTTTTATCGTAGCCATGATCTGGGCCTACAAGACCCAGGGCACCGTTGACGCCCAAAAACTCATCCAGGCGGGCCATATGGGCGGGATCATGCTGACTCCCCTGGCCCTCTTGTGCTTCGCCGGGATGGTCAAGTCCGCCCAGATCCCCTTCCAGAGCTGGCTCTTGGGGGCCATGGTCGCCCCGACCCCCACTTCGGCCCTGCTCCACTCGAGCACCATGGTCAAGGCCGGTGTATATATTGCGCTCCGGTTTGCCCCCGGCTACGCGGGGACATTCCTGGGCCAGTGCCTGGCCGCATGCGGGGCCTTCGCCTTCCTTGCCACATCTGCCATGGCGGTGAGCCAGAGCAACGGCAAGAAGGTCCTGGCATACTCGACCATCGGCAATCTGGGCCTCATCTTTGCCTGCGCCGGCATTAATACCCCTGAGGCCATCACTGCAGCCATTTTGCTCATTATATTCCATGCATTCTCAAAGGGCCTCCTCTTTCTGTGCGTGGGAGACATCGAGCAACACATTGGGAGCCGCGACATTGAGGTCATGCGTGGACTCTACGCCAAGATGCCGCGCACAGCTCTTATTGCCATGGTCGGCATAGTAACCATGATGCTCCCCCCCTTCGGGGTACTCCTCAGCAAATGGATGGCAGTAGAGGCAGCATCCAAACATCTCTTCGTGATCGTCCTGCTGGCAGTGGGGAGTGCCCTCATGGTCATGTACTGGGCCAGGTGGGCCGGGGTCCTTTTGAGTGCCCCCTATGCCGATCACGTTGAGCCTGAAAGACAGGGCGTGCTGACACGCCTTCCCCTCCTGGTTCTCGTAGGGGGGGCCGTGGTCCTGAGCCTTTGCGCGCCACTTCTCTATTCCAAGCTAATCGCTCCTACCCTCAGCTCCCCTTCCTTTTCCGTTCGTGCCGGCATATTCGAGAATCCCACGGGGACATTCCTTCTTTACCCAATCATGCTAATCCTTGCCCTGGGGTTCTTTTACGCTGTTTACGCTGCCAAGAGGGCGCGAAAGGCCCACGTCTCAGGCCCATACATGTGTGGCCTCCAGACAACAGACCCGGAGTCGTTTGAAGGCCCCATGAGAAAGACTGTGGCTGTTACATCCAGAATCTACTATTTCGAATCCATCTTCGGAGAGCAGAGGCTTAACCTCTGGTTCAATATCTGCGGGGTAATGCTCCTGGCACTTCTGATAGGAGGGGCGCTGTGATCAGGGGGGTGATCATGGTATTTATTGGCGTCGTTGTGGCCCCACTGCTGGGAGGCCTGATCGCCGGTTCAGACAGGCGATTGACCGCCTGGTTACAGTCTCGTTACGGCCCGCCCGTCTGGCAGCCCTTTTTCGACGTGATGAAGCTCTTCGGAAAAGAGCGGCTGGTGGTCAATAGCTGCCAGGTATTTTGTGCCCATGTGTATGTCACAGCGGCCATGCTTTCCGTTGTCCTCTTTTTCCTTAGGTCCGATCTGCTCCTGATCTTGTTTGTGCAGGCAGCGGGTGCTATCTTCCTGGTCATCGGCGCCTTTTCCACCACATCCCCTTTCAGCCAGGTGGGGGCCAATCGCGAACTCATCCAGATCCTGACCTATGAACCCCTGATTGTCCTCGTATTTGTGGGCATCTACCTGGTAACGGGCAGCTTCAAGATATCTGAGATCTATGCCCAAGGCAGGCCACTCCTCATGAGCCTCCCCCTTTTATATATAGTCCTCTGCTACGCCCTGACCATCAAACTCCGCAAGTCGCCGTTTGACTTTTCCACCTCTCATCATGCCCATCAGGAGGTGGTGAAGGGTTTTCTGACCGAATATTCCGGTCCCTACCTGGCCTTGGTGGAGATAGGCCACTGGTATGAGGTGATCCTGATCCTGGGGCTTTGCTCACTTTTCTGGGCTACCAGTTGGATCGGGATAATAGTCCTTGTTGGGATCACCTATCTATGCGAAATTCTTATCGATAACATTATGGCCCGCATGACCTGGCGGTGGATGCTAGGCTATGTGTGGAGCATGGGACTTGCCATGAGTTTTATAAACCTCATCTGGCTGCATGGGCGATAGGGCGCGGCTATGGACACCCTAAAGGCATTCATCACCAAATCCCGCATCAAGTCGCCGTGGCTGCTCCACTTTGACTGCGGCAGTTGCAACGGCTGCGACATCGAGGTCCTGGCCTGCCTGACCCCGGTCTACGACATTGAGCGCTTTGGCATCATCAATGTGGGTAACCCCAAACACGCAGATCTCCTGTTGGTGACAGGCACGGTGAACCATCGCAATAAGAAGGTCCTGGCCAATCTGTTCGAGCAGATGCCCGACCCGAAAACCGTCGTGGCCCTTGGCTCCTGTGGCCTCTCTGGAGGCGTCTTCCGGGAGGCCTATAACGTGGTAGGGGGTGTGGATAAGATCATCCCTGTCGACGTCTATGTCCCGGGGTGCCCCCCAAAACCCGAGGCCATTATCGACGGCGTGATCGCAGGCCTCGACAAGTTTGCCGAGAAAACAGGTGATAGACTGTGAAAGAGGAAGTAATTTCCGTAACCCCGGATACTCTGGTCAGTAAGACGCTGGATATGAAAAACAGCGGTTACCGCCTTGTTACCCTGTCATGCGTGGAACTGGACGCTGACACTGTGGACATCCTTTACCACTTTGACAAGGACCTCCGTTTAAGGCACCTGCGGCTTACCATCCCGAAGACCCGGAAGGTACCGAGCATCTCGCCGGTCTTTTTCGCCGCCTTTCTTGTGGAAAACGAAATCCAGGACCAGTTCGGTATCCGTTTCGATGGCCTTGCCCTTGACTATGACCGAACGCTCTATCTCGAAGATGCAATCAAGGGCGCACCCTACTGTAGAATTGCGGTCTCCGAGGAGGAGGATAGGGGGGAGGATAAGTCCTGACCCAACCCTTTTGGATTAATTCTGAAATATGGGCCTGGGGAAGGCTTAGTAGTCTTCGGGGATTGAAACTCGAAAC
>JAZDES010000043.1:0-12684 GCA_043808585.1 Pseudomonadota bacterium
GGGTCTTCCTGGTCATAATGGGCATCAGCGACGTCAAAGATGCCTGGGCCCCCTATATGCACCCTGTTGTTGTATTCATAATGTGCTGTCTCATTTTCGCCATCTCTCTCGAGAAAGCCGGGGTTACAAAGAGGCTAGGGCATTTTATCATAAAGAAGGCCGGAAACAGCGTCGTCCGATTTACCTTTATTATCTCCATAGGGCTTGGTATATCTTCTGCGTTTATGCATGATGCGGCGGCCTGTGCCATAGGGATTGTGACCATGCTACCTTTGATGCGAGCCGCCGGCATAGAGCCCCACACCAACACCGCAAGGTTTATGATGCTCTCCTTGCCGTTTGCCTGCTCCTGCGGAGGCATGGGCAGTCTAATAGGTGGCGGACGCTGCATGGTCTCCGCAGCCTTCCTTAAGGAATTTGCCGGCATAGAGATTACATTCCTGGATTGGATCAAGTATTGCATGCCGGCAGCTCTTATCACAGTGCCTGCGGCTGTAATGGTTCTCTATTTTCTCTTCAGGCCTGACCCGAAGTATAAGCTTCCGCAATTCGACGAAGCAGTAACCCCGTGGAGTCCCCTGGAAAAAAAGACCCTCCTTATCATCGGTATTACATTTCTCCTGTGGCTTACAAAGGAGTTCCATGGTATTCATTATTCTATAACAGGGATGTTAGGTGTTGGCGCGCTGGTCCTTTTCGGGATCTTGAAATGGGAGGATATCCACACCAACCTCGAGTGGGGGACAGCCCTTTTCATTTTTGGCGGCGGCATTTCCCTCGGCCTGGCAATGGGATATTCGGGTGCAGCCAAATATTTTGCCAACCTCTTTTTTCCCCTGGTTCAAGGGGGGGGCTGGCTCCTCCTGTTTGCCGGTGTGGCCGTTTTTGGCGCCCTGGTGACCAATGCCATGGCAAATGTGGCTGCGGCGGCCCTCATCCTGCCCATAACAATTCCCATGGCCCAGTTGGAGGGTATAGACCCAAGGATCATGGCCCTGTGTCTGGGTACGGCAACATCATTTGCCATGCTTCTGGTGATCGGTTGTCCGCCCAATGCAATTGCTTACAGCTATAGGTATTTCAAGTCTTCCGACCTCACGCTGGGGGGCATATTTGCGACGCCGGTCTTGTTGGGGATTCTGGTGTTAGTTGCCGCCACATGGTGGAAGATCCTGGGACTGGTCTAATTGGAAGAGATTCGCCTCCTTATTGTTGATGATGAAGACGCCTTTCGCAGGACCATTGCCAAACGTCTGAAAAAGAGGGGGATATTCGCTGAAGAGGCAGCAAATGGACAGGAATGCCTGTCAATTCTTGAAAAAGGACCCATGGATGTGGTGGTGCTGGACATCAAGATGCCAGGCATGAACGGGATCGAGGTCCTTCGGCGTCTAAAAGAAAGATACCCTAAGACAGAGGTCATACTCCTTACCGGACATGCATCGACCCAGGATGGGGTTGAAGGCATCAAATCAGGGGCCTTTGACTACCTGGGGAAGCCCATAGAGCTGGAACATCTCTGGAGCAAGATCAAACAGGCCCACGAAAAGATTTTGCGAGAAGAAAATAGACTCAGGGAGGCCGAATTTAGGGCCAAGGTGGAGCAGCAAATGATAGCAACCGAGAGACTGGCCTCTCTGGGGACCTTGGCGGCAGGGGTGGCCCACGAAATCAACAACCCTTTGGCAGTAATCAAGGAATCGGTAGGCTGGATGAACCTGCTCCTCAAGAAAGAAGAGTTGATGCACATGCCCCGCAGGCAGGACTTTGAAATGGCATTGGGAAAGATAGAAAATGGCGTTGAAAGGGTCAGGAGAATCACCCACCAGCTTCTGGGTTTCGTAAGGAAACGGGAGCAGGTTTTCAGTGAAGTGAATATGAAGGAACTGATGGACGAAGCCGCCCAGCTCCTGCACAGGGAATCAGCCAACAAGGACATTAATATAGTACAGGAAACCGGTTCTTCGGCCATTACCATCTGGAGTGATCCTTACCAGTTGAGGCAGGTCCTGGTGAACCTGTTGACAAATGCAATTTATGCCACCGGCCCAGGAGGAAAGATTACTATGACCGTCGAAGAGATCGGTGAGCAGGTGGGCCTCAAGGTGAGCGACACCGGACAAGGCATTCCCAAAGAGAATCTGGAGAGGATTTTTGAGCCGTTTTTCAGCACCAAGCCCACCGGTGAAGGCACAGGCCTGGGACTATTTGTCACTCGCGGCATCCTTGAAAAGCTGGGTGGAAAAATAGATGTCGAGAGTCAGGTGGGTCATGGAGCCACCTTTTACATCAAACTCCCAAAACATCATGAAATAAAAGAGATATTGGTGAAAAATCGCGGTGAAGACCTGTTAGATAAAGTGGCTAGAAGCGGGGTTCTTGAACCAGCAGAAGAATTATAGATTAAAAGGAGAAAGACCGACATGATCAAGATACCGGCCAAAATTCTCATTGTAGATGATGAGAGGGACTTTGTGGAGATGCTCTCCTTGAGGTTGCAAGAGGTGGGAGAAAAGGTTACGCCTGCCTATAGCGGTAAAGAATGCCTCGAAAAGTTGGAGACAAACGACTTTGATGTGATCATTCTTGATATAAAAATGCCGGGAATGGACGGGATCGAAACCCTCAGGGAGATAAAGAAGAGATTCCCGCTGGTGGAAGTAATTATGCTGACGGGTCACGGTACCACCGAGACCGCCGTCGAAGGAATGAAATTGGGCGCCTTTGATTATCTCTTGAAACCCGCTGATTTCGAAGATCTGGCCGCTAAGCTGGAGGGGGCCAGAAAGAGAAAAGATGAGCAACAGGAGCGGATCAGAAAGGCGGAAGCACGGCTCCTCTTGAGGAAGAGCGGAAATATCTGAAGCAGTAAGCAGCCATGAAAGAATCACTGTATGCAGATCTTCAAAGAAAGATCGTTTTTATTACCCTATTGGTTTCTCTCGCCCCCCTTATCCTTCTTGGTGGAACCATCTACTACCAATTTGCCCGAATGGTTGAGGGCAAGATCGAAGAACAGATAAGGTACAGAGCGAGGTCCCAGGCAGCTGCCGTAGACCTGTTTCTGAAGGAACGTGTCGCCGTTCTTAGCACTGTTGCCCTGACCCATACCTTCCGTGATCTGACCGACGAGAAGAACTTGTCCAGCATATTTTCGGTTATGAACTTAAGGGGAGGGGGCTTTGTTGATTTAGGTGTAATAAATATCAACGGCCAGCATCAGACCTATATCGGCCCCTATGATCTGAAGGGACTGAATTATTATATGCAGCCATGGTTTGCCGAGGTAATGACCAAGGGTGTCTACATCAGTGATGTTTATATGGGCTACCGGCAATCGCCCCATTTTATCATTGCTGTTCGCAGGCAGGAACACGATCACACATGGATTCTGAGAGCAACCATTGACCCAGATGCCTTTGGGGCCATAATAAGGGAGGCCCTGGTGGGTAAGACAGGGGATGCCTATATTGTCAATGAAACCGGGATTTTCCAAACTCAACCTCGCTTTGCCGGAAAGATATTAGCCAAATCGACTCTGGATACGGCCCTTTTCGGGGGAGGGGCCACTGTCCTCGAGCAGAAAAACGGTCAGGGCAAGGAGGTCCTTTACGCCGGTTGCTGGCTGAAAAACAAGAAGTGGCTTCTTGTGATCAGTCAAGACGCAGCCGAGGAGATGAGAGCCCTGTTTGCAACTCGAAACGTGGAAATTGCTATTATGATCTGCGGGATTTTGGCCATCATCCTGACTACCGTTTTTACCACCCGAGTGTTTATCCGCCGTTTAAGAGACGCTGATACCAAGATGGATGAACTCCATGCACAGCTTATGCAGAGCGACAAACTGGCAGCCCTGGGCAAGATGGGGGCAAGCGTGGCCCACGAGATCAACAATCCGCTGGTCGTCATCATTCAGAAAATTGGCTGGCTGGAAGACCTCCTTGCAGAGGAGGAGTTTCAGGATAGCAAAAACCTTGAAGAATACCGGACCACCATCAAGAAAATAGACCATCACCTGGAACGTATCCGAAAGGTTGTCCACAACATGCTCGGCTATGCCCGCAGAATGGAACCCCATTTGGAAAACGTTGACATTAACGAGACACTCAATCAAACTATAGATCTACTGGAAAATTACGCCAGAATTAATAATATCGAGATACAGACTGACTTGGCCCTGGATCTTCCAATCATTGCGAGCGATCGGTCGCAGCTCCAGCAGGTATTCTTAAATCTCATATCCAATTCCATTGATGCCGTGGGCAAAGACGGGCTCATTGAGATAAGGAGTGAGCGGACAAACTCATACCTTGCTGTCACGGTGAGGGACGACGGTCCGGGTATCCCCCCAGACAAACAGAAGAAGGTCTTTGAGCCATTCTATACTACGAAAGAGGCAAACAAGGGCACAGGGCTTGGCCTTTGGGTGAGTTACAATATAATAGAAAAAATGGGAGGCAAAATTACCATGAAAAGCGTAGTTGGGGAAGGGACTACTTTTAGAGTGGAGATCCCGATTGTGTTGCCCGAAGGCAAAGAAATGCCCGGCCGATGATAACAAATCTAATTACTTCAAGGAGGTTTAGATGGAGCTCTTCAGTATCTTGGTGGTTGATGACGAGGAGGATTTTGTCGAGACCCTGGTCAATCGTCTGAAAAAGAGGACGATAGATGCAGCAGGTGTTGGAAGTGGCGAGGAAGCCCTGGAACTGATGAAGAAGAGGGAGTTTGATGTGGTCATACTGGACATCAAGATGCCAGGCGGTATGGACGGTATTGAAACACTCAAGGAGATGAAGAAGGTCCAGCCTCTTGCGGAAGTTATCCTCCTTACCGGCCATGCATCCGTAGAGACCAGCATCGAGGGGATGAGGCTGGGGGCCTTTGACTATGTCCTGAAACCCATAAAGCTCGAAGATCTTTTCCCGAAGCTGGCCCAGGCCTTTGAGAAAAAAGATGCCCACGATCAGAAGATCCGAAGTGCCAAGATCAAGCAATCGCTCCGGTATTGGTGATTTCGGATTCCCCCATCCTTCATGCCTTGCCCCTTGGGACCGGGGTCTGCCTGGTGCCGGTGCCAAGACTGATCTCGGGGACCCAGGTTGCCGCCGAATTCAGGGCCACTTGGGTGACCACGCTCCGATCCGACATATCTCGCAAGTGCATTCCCACGCGGCAAAGGTCTCTACACCATCCTTTACAAAATGTAAAATATACCGACATACAGGAGCCCAGGCTGGTGCCGTAGAATCTGACAGCCCCGGATAATCTTTCGATTTTTAAGGAATTATCTTAGCTCCCTCCCCATTCCACTCTTGGCACGCTGATTGCTTTGTCTGACGCGATGCTTACAGATAAGTCCCGATCTATCTTCGGCATCGACCATGGCTTCAGGGAGGCGTACAGGCGAAAAACTCATTTTCAGCCGAGTTTGAAATCATTTGTTCGAGGGGAGAGATAAAGGAGGAGAGCATGGTTCATCACGGAACAATTCAAACCGATCATAAGTCTTCCATATGGGCAAACAGGCCGGGATATAAGCCCGTCCTCTTCTTGATTGCAGCAGCATGCTTTGCTGTCCTGGTTATCATGCCTCCACCCCAGAGCATGATTGACTTGGCAACTAAGGCAAACCCTCCAGGGTATCAGTTGCCGAAAGGGTGTAATACCATTACAGACGCGATAAATAAGAAGATGCGTCCAGAGGCCTCTGAGGCAGCAAACAAACATGATGAAAAGCCATCTTCCAAAACCGAGGCCCTGATGACCCCGCTAGAGGCAGCCCAGATGGCAAAGGTAATGCTTGCCATTTTCCTGCTTGCGGTCTTTTTATGGGGGACGGAAAGCCTTCAGCTGGGCGCCACCGACATCCTGGTTGGTGTGATGATGTATATCTTCTGTATACTCCCCATCAATGATATCTCAAAGGCCTATATGACGGATGCCGTCTTCTTCATCTTCGGCATCTTGGCGGTAGCTGTAGGGGTTGCCAAGACCGGCCTTGACAAAAGGATCGGACTGATCCTCCTTAGCCGCATCAAGAGTGCCAGAGGCTTTGCGTTTCTGTTTCTCCCCCTTTTGGCAATATCTGCGAGTTTTCTCTCTGAACATGCCCTGGTTGCCCTTTTGATTCCAGTGCTTATGGGCATTTACAGGGTAAGCTGCAAGATGTACGGTGTAAAGAAAGACCCGGCCCTTGCCGTCTTTCTCCTGCTGGGTATCTGTTTTGCCGCAAACCATGGCGGCCCAGGCTCCCCGGCGGCTGGAGGACGAAACGCCATCATGGTCGGTTATTTGATGGAATACGGAGACCCTATATCCTTCCTGGCATGGATGAAATACGGGATGCCCTTTGTACCCTTGATGGCCGTAATCATAGGGGGCTACATGTATCTCCGCTGCAAACCCAGATTTCAGGTCAAGGATATTAATCCAAGTGAAATCGTCAGGGCGGAGGTGGCCAGGATGCCAAAGTTCGGCGGAAAAGAGGCCATGATGGCGGTTATTTTGATCGTTCTCGTTGCTGCCTGGATCATCTTGGGGGAGCATGCGGGGCTGGGAGGTCCAACCCTTTATGCGGTTATGGCCATGTTCCTCTGCCGTATAATCTCCTGGGATGATATCCAGGAAGGGGTGGCCCTGGACGTGGTAGGATTGTACGCAGCAGCCTGCGCCATGGGGGTCGGTCTCAAGTTTACCGGAGGGGCACTCTGGATGGCCAACACCTTTGTCGGTCTCCTGCCCGATTCCATGGCACACGGAGAGGGCCTGATAATCGGGATCAGCATCCTGACGGGAACGATGACCAATTTCATGAGTGACGGCGCCACCGTGGCGGCCCTTGGCCCCATCGTACTGCCCATGGCCGCGCTGGGAAATGTTCACGTCTGGAAAGTGGGCCTTGCATGTGCGTTTTCCTCTTCCTTTGCCAACTTCCTGGTTGTGGGTACCCCTAACAATGCCATCGCCTTTGGAATGGGCAAAGACCCTGAGACAGGGGAGAGATTACTGAGTGTCTTCGATTTCGTAAAATATGGCCTGCCTGTAACAATTCTTGCCTGGCTGGTACTGTGGTTCTGGACAATACTGGGATACTGGCGCTATATGTCTTGGCCAGTCTTTGGTTGATAGTGCCCAAAAGGATCTTGAGTTCTGAGCAGATATGAAAACCCCGGTCTACAGAACGCTTCAAAGGAAGATCATTAGCATAACCCTCCTGGTCTCATTTGCCCCGCTAATCATCCTCGGGGCGACTATCTATTACCAGTTTGATCGGATGCATAAGGAAAAGATCCAGGAACAGATAGAATACCGGGCCAGCGCCCAGGCGGACTCGGTTGCCCTGTTTTTGAAAGAACGTACGGCCATACTGTCGGCAATGGCCGATAGCCACAGCTTCCAGTATATGAGAGATGATCGCAACCTATCTTACATCTTCAAGGTCATGAACGACACGGCCGGGGCCTTTGTTGACCTGGGCGTCATAGACAATGTGGGGCAGCAATTGGCCTATATAGGACCCTATGATCTCCTGGGCCTAAATTACTATGAGCAGCTCTGGTTTGGTGAAGTAATGAGGAAGGGTGTGTTCATCAGCGACGTCTATATGGGCTACCGGCAATTGCCCCATTTCATTATTGCGGTGCGTCGTCAGGAAAACAATCTGAGTTGGATATTGAGGGCAACCATTGATCCCGATATTTTCGGAGCGATTGTACGTTCAGCCCAGGTGGGGAAGACAGGAGACGCCTATATCATCAATAAATCCGGGATTTTTCAAACACGGCCTCGCTTTGGCGGTAACGTACTGTCTAAGTCGAACCTGACCACAAACCTCTTTGGAAAGAGGACAACAGTCATCCTGGAGCAAAATGACCGCGGACAAGAAGTCTTCTACGCGGGCACCTGGCTCAAAAATGACGAGTGGCTCCTGGTCATCAGCCAGGAGGCCTCCGAAGAGATGAGCGGCCTGTTAGCAACTCGAAATATGGAGATGGCAATTATCATTGCCGGCTTTCTGGCGATTGTCTTGACCACTGTCTTAACTACCAGGTTTACCGTAGACCGTCTGAGGCAGTCGGATAGCACAATGAACGAACTCAACGCACAGCTTATACAATCAGACAAAATGGCAGCAATCGGAAGGATGGCGGTGGGCGTGGCTCATGAAATCAACAACCCTTTAGCGGTTATCCTCCAGGTGACCGGCTGGATGGAAGACCTTCTCTTGGAAGAGGAGTTTAAGAAAAGCAAGAACTTTGAAGAATATAAGAACTCGATCAGGGAGATAGAGGATCACGTGGAGCGTGCCCGAAAGGTTGTCCACAACATGCTAGGCTATGCCCGCAAAATGGAGCCGCACCTTGAGGATGTGGACGTAAACGAGACCCTCAAACAAACAGTAAATCTGCTGGAAAACTACGCACGGATTAACAACATCGAGATCAAACTGGATCTTTCCCCTGATCTTCCTATTATTGCAGGGGATCAGGCCCGGCTCCAGCAGGTCTTTTTCAATCTGATGTCAAATGCCATAGATGCTATCGGAAAAGATGGGCTGATCAAGGCCTAAAGCCTCAAGAGCGAACAGGATATACTGGTGAGAATAACAGACAATGGGCCAGGTATCCCTGAAGACAGGCAAAAGAAGGTCTTTGAGCCCTTCTTTACCACAAAGGCAAGAGAAAAGGGTACAGGGCTTGGATTATGGGTCAGTTACGGCATAATAGAGCAAATGGGAGGAACAATAAGATTGAAAAGCCAGGTGGGCAAGGGCAGCACCTTCACAGTGGAGGTGCCCATCGTGATTCCTGAAAGGAAATAAGGGGTCTCGGCCCCAATCTATTCTGCTGAATTCAAATAGAGCTATCATTTTAGCCCTTTTCCGATTTGGCGTTTATCCGGGGGCAATGGGGGTTTCCCTAACCCCCGTTGCCCTGATTTCAGAGCGCTAAACTGTTACAAATAGAGATTTTCTCTGCCAAATTGTTGCAAACCCCAAGAAGATTTCAGGAGGTTCCCATGGAGTATTTTAGAGTATTGGTTGTGGATGATGAGGAGGTCTTTCTAAAGACCCTGGTGAATCGTCTAAATAAGAGAAACATAGACACAACGGGGGTCCTAAGCGGGGAAGACGCCGTAGATCTGATGAAAGAAAAACTCTTTGACGTGGTCATACTCGATATCAAGATGCCGGGGGGGATGGACGGGATAGAGACCTTGAGGGAAATCAAGAAGATCCAACCTCTTGCAGAGGTTATATTGCTTACCGGGCATGCATCCGTTGAGACCAGTATTGAGGGCATGAAGCTCGGGGCCTTTGATTACCTGCTTAAGCCGATAAAGCTGGAAGAGCTCCTTGTGAAACTGGCGGATGCCTTTGAAAAAAAAGACGCCCATGAACAGAAGATTAGAAGTGCCAAGATCAGGGAATTGGTCCGCTTTCCGGGCAGGGTGCTTGAACAGGAAAAGGAAGAAGACTGACATACATGTCTTCACGATCCCCTATACGGTGAGGGGAGCAGAGGAGTATGAAGAAGAACCATTATGCCACTCCAAAAAGAACCGTCTTGATCAGTATGATCCTGGTGCCTCTCATCCCATTTGTTCTCGTCTTGGCCGTCGGGTATTACTACTTCACCACATCTATTGAGACCAGCACCATTGCCACAATGAACCGAATTGTTCAGGACCACCGCCAGATGATCGAGTCCTTCCTTCAAGAACGCAAGGGGGAACTGGAGTTAATTGGGGACTCCTACACGTTTGAAGAACTGAAAAACCAGGAGAGACTTAGGAAGGTCTTCGAATATCTGCAAAAGGTATCCGACGCGTTTGTGGACCTGGGGATTTTTAATGAGGCAGGTCTCCACGTGGCCTATTACGGGCCATATAAATTGACAGGCATAAACTATAGCGAGGCCGAGTGGTTCAAGGAGGTAATGAAAAAGGGCTATTACATCAGCGACATCTTCCTGGGGTACCGGAGGGTGCCACATTTTATCATCGCCATTGTGAGGGGCGAGAAGGGGGAAAAGTGGGCCATTCGGGCAACAATAGATACTTACGTCTTCAATGATCTTGTCGAGAAGGTCCGGATAGGAAAGACCGGTGAGGCCTATATCCTCAACGCCAGCGGTATACTTCAGACCTCCCGACGATCCGGTGGAAATCTAATGGAC
This sequence comes from Pseudomonadota bacterium, assembly GCA_043808585.1. GTDB lineage: Bacteria > Desulfobacterota > DSM-4660 > Desulfatiglandales > Desulfatiglandaceae > CAYVMN01. Next base: position 10,182 of record JAZDES010000043.1, read on the forward strand.
AAGGATGATGATTCTAGTATCGAATACCCATCATCAAAGACGGCAACGAAGACCTATATGGGTCAGGGGAAAAGGGGGGATAAATATTTATATGCTACGACCTGGCTGAAGAATATGGACTGGCTTCTGGTGGTGAGGCAAGAGAAAGGAGATGCATTTAGGGCCCTTCATTCCGCAGCATATCTCATAGTCCTTATCACCATCATAGGTGGGGGCACTATCATTGGAGTAGCATTCTATCTGAGTGGTCGGATCGCTAGGCGCATGGAAGAAGCGGATGCAGATAAAGAGAGATTGACCACCCAGCTCATTCGGGCAAGTCGGCTTGCAGAGCTGGGTGAAATGGCGGCAGGTTTCGCCCATGAAATAAACAACCCGCTTCAGATCATAAACAACGAGAAATCGCTAATCGCGCTGAACCTTGCCGAGCTAAAGGAGAATGGACAACTGGGAGAGTCCGAATGGGTCTCAGAGCTAGAAGATTCGATTGAACAGATCGGCATACAAATCAGACGTTGTGCAGAGATAACTCAGGCAATTCTTAAGTTTGGACGAAAAGAGGAGCCACTGACTAGAGACGTAGACATCAGACGTTTCATTCCTGAGGTTACCTCAATGGTGGCCAGTAAGGCGAGTGTGAATGGGATTGCCGTAAGAGAGGAGATCTCGGGAGATACTCCCTTGGTTCATTGTGACCCCTCTCAGCTCCAGCAGGTCCTCCTCAATCTTTATAACAATGCCATTGATGCCATTATCGAGAGGCATGGTGTTGGTGGGGGTGCGCTTGCTATTGAGGCAGGAAAGGGGGAAGACGGCAAGGTAGAGATCTCTGTAAAGGACAACGGTTGCGGGATCAGCCCTGAGAATCTGGACAAGGTCTTTTCCCCATTCTTTACCACCAAGCCCGCCGGAAAGGGTACAGGTCTGGGCCTTTCTGTCTGCTACGGCATCATAATCAACATGGGAGGTCAAATGGATGTCAGTAGTGAAAAGGACGTTGGCACAACCTTCTTGATACACCTGCCCGCCGCAACCTAGGGTTGTGCCAGGCCCTTTTCCTGCAGCTTTGCTTTATGTCCGCCTGAAGCCCTGTTGGCTGGACATTGTTACTGTGAGAATGAAATTTAACATGGAGGGTTATTAAGGATTTTGGGCTTGCGCAATCATTCGTCAACAGGGCTGGCGGGCTCGTTTCCCGCCCGTCCTTCACAAGTGGAGGACGGGCGGGAAACTTAACTGCGTCGATCCCGTTTCGCTTCGTAACTGAAATAAATGGAGCGATGGAATAATAAGTTGAAAAGACTCTTTTGGGGATTAAATCCAAGAGTTGTTTGAATACAGACCTGGAGGACAATCGATATGGAAGAGATGAAGATCATGTTGGTGGACGATGAGGAACGATTTCTTTCTACCACTAAGAAACTGCTTGCCAGGCACGGATACGATGCCTTTACGGCCACCAGTGGGGCTGAGGCCCTGGAAAAGCTGAGGTCTCACAATATCCACGTGGTGATCCTCGACGTGAAGATGCCGGGGATGGATGGCATAGCTACCCTGAAGCGTATCAAAAGTGAGTTTCCCCTGGTAGAGGTCATCATGTTGACCGGACATGCCACAGTGGAGTCTGCCGTAGACGGTCTGAAGTCCGGGGCCACGGATTACTTAATGAAACCCACTGATGTGGGCGAACTCCTTGAAAAGGCAGAGGAGGCCTTTGAGAAGAGACAAAGGCTGGAAGAAAAGATAAGGGTGGCTCAGACCCGGAGCTTCATGAAGACGCCCAGGGAAATCCTTCGGGAAAGCGAGAAGGTCTGACGGAGAACTACCGAGATTTTTGCGGAGGCAGTTAGCGTGTACGGCAAAATAAGAGTCCTGATTGTAGACGATGAAGAACGGTTTCGACTGACCACCCAGAAGGTTTTGAATAAAAAGGGATTTCATGTCCTTTTGGCCAGTGGCGGCAGAGAGGCTATCGAAAAGCTTGAAGAGCACCCTGATGTGGTCGTCTTGGATGTCAAGATGCCGGAGATGGATGGCTTAGAGGCCTTAAGGGAGCTCAAGAAGATTAAGCCGGGCATAGAGGTCATTATTCTCACCGGACATGCCTCTGTTGACGCAGCTATAGAGGGAATGAAATGGGGCGCTTTCGATTTCTTGATTAAGCCGTGTGATATTGAACAACTCATTGACAAGATCGAGGAGGCTTATACCCGGAAGAAGGAGAGAGAAGAAAGGATCCGCAAGGCGGAAAGACTCAAGATGCGCCATCAGGAATCACCATGACCTGACATTGAAAAGATATCCATTGCTGCTGCTGTCCAAAATAAATTTCGTAACACTTTAGCGTTTTGAAAGAAAGGCTGAGGACCGCGAGGGTCTTTTTTCAAAAGGACGTAAAGGACGGCATCATTTCAAAGAACGGCAGTGAGGTCTTGAACCTCGTTACGGAACAGCCCCATAAGAGGATGTCCCTATGAAGAGCCCTCTCCCCTGCCTGGCAGAA
>JAZDES010000044.1:0-17859 GCA_043808585.1 Pseudomonadota bacterium
AAACTTCGGGAAAGAGTCTCTGAAAACCTGCACAAAATATCTGCGGGCCATCCTGTATTCTTCCAACCCCAATAACCCACCCTTGAATAGTTTTTCAGCCAGCTCTTTTCCTTTCTCTCCATACGGGACCAGAATCGAGACAGTGTCGCTCTCTATGAATCGAAACTCATCTGCAATTATGGCGAAAGGCACGTCGGTGCCTTCTTCAAGCCTTCGCAGTGATGTAAGACGATCGATAATCCCTTTTGCGTCCATCTCGGATGCCCGGCTCCAATACAATCTCTGAAAATATTCCTCTACCGCCTTCAGCCCGATGGGGTCCTTTTCAGCTTGTGTAAGTCTTGCATCGCTATTAAGGGCAGAAAGAGTATCGATCCCTATACGCTTTGCGTCAGCAATGTCTCGCAGACTCCGGAGATCCTCTTCTGCCCTGAAATAATAGACTTCCCCACGGGTAGACATCCTGCCTTCTCGATTGCACCGGCCTGATGCCTGAGCAATAGAATCGATTCCTGCCATTGCCCGGAACACAACATCAAAATCGAGATTCACCCCAGCTTCAACAAGCTGAGTGCTGATAACAACAGGAGTTCTGGTGCCGGTCTTGCGGTGATAGGAGATCAGCATTTTGACAATATCGATAACATCCTTGCGATGCTGAGGGCACATTCGGGTTGATAGGTGCCATAGTCTGTCCGCTACACTCTTGTTCTTCGTCAACTCTTTGTAGATTGCCTTAGCGTTGCTCTTCGTATTGAGGATGCATAGGACGCTTTTCTTCTCGTGGGCCTTCTCCATTACCATAGCTGCCATATCAGGAATATGGAGTGGCTCCTCGGAATAAACAGGACAAACCCGGACGCGGCTCAGTGCAAGAAAATGTTTCTGAGGTTCAGTAATTATTGGCCGGATATTAGTAACGCCAATCCTATGATTATCCAGGGCTCCTGCATCGAGCCGTTTTGAATCAAGGAGCGGTTGCGTTGCCGTGCAGAAGACAACAGAACAATTGTAATTAGTGACAAGTTCCTCTAATGCCCATGTTACCGCTTTCAGAAAACGTACCGGGACTGTCTGCGCCTCATCAAGGATAATGACTGCCTTCCTGATTGCATGCAGGCGTCTGCAACGGGTTGGCTTGGACGCATAAAAAGACTCAAAGAACTGAACGCTTGTTGTTACAACAACCGGACTATCCCAATTGTCAGCTAACAACTCACTCTCTACAGTTTCCTTTCCTGGCTCCATATTACTGTGGTGTTCAAGTACATTGATGCTCCTGTTGTCCTGGTCCAATACCTTGCGGAACTCATCCGCATTTTGTTCAATGATGGTCGTGTAAGGCATTACATATATAACCCTGCGCATATTATGTTTGATTGCATGGTGCAGGGCGAACCTCAGGCTGGCAAATGTCTTTCCTCCGCCCGTTGGGACGGTCAAATCGAAAAATCCCCGCTCATTCGATGCAGCATCTTTACACTGTTCCGAGACTTCCTTGCGTACTTTATTAACGACCCCATTAGATGGAAGTATTTTCAAATGATTTTCGATCTTTTTCAGTAAGACAGGGAATGTATGTTTCTTTATTGATATACGTATCTTCCATTGGTAGGGATTTCCGGCCTCCTCCGAATCAAGTCGGTCCGCATCAACAAGAGCGCTGAAAAGCATTCTGATTGCAAATTGCAGAGAATAAGCATCTCGACCGGATATATTACCGCCCGAATCGATCCACCGACAGATATAATCGAGATTTTCCTCGGCCAAAAGCGAGACAACCAAGGAGTTTAGTTTTTCAGAAATCTTCGGTTCGATATTTTTTAGATACGGCTCTACAGTCTTGGTCAGTCGGTGTTCTAAGGAGGTCCCTTCGCCTAAAGAAGTTCCATTTAGCAACCCGGAATGATGTCCTACAACACAGTGAGAAATAGTGGCTGCGATTAGCTTAGCTATCCTCTTGATTTCTTCGTCACGGATTTGCTCCGCTCGAAAATGCAGTAGACTGAAGATCAATTGCGCACCGGCAGAAGAATGGTCAGGTTTATTCTCGTCGGGATTGGATCGAAGGTATTCCTGAAAAGCATCTGAATACTTGCCGATATCATGAAGCAGTCCAGTAATCCTACCGTAGACATCGTTCTCGGCCAAACTCAGAATTTTTGTACTTACTCCGTTCAGATGATCAACAATTGCCTGTTCTTCACCAGCTTCATTAAATCTTGCAATATATCTCATGAAGAATTTTGCCTTCAGTTATTTTAGAAGCATTTCTTAGAATTCAATTGAGTGTTTCCTAATATCAGCACAAAGCCCGCCAAAATATCCCCACTAATGCCCCGCCCCGAAATCCTTCGCAAATCCCCTGGCCATTCCCGCCACATTTTTCAAATGATCTTCAAGCGGCTGCCATTGGCTTGGCGGCTTTCCTTCTAGGCTATGGGCGTAATATTGCGACATCACCGACCCCCAAAAATTTTTTACTTGACTTCTTCCTGGTACTCTGACCCAGTCACACCAGTCACAATCAAGATGTGACCCAATTGTTCACACGATGCCTCTCACCTCGGAATTTCGATCCCCGCCTCGGCACAGTAGGAGAAAAATCTCTCTTTGTACCAATGGACGCCCAGGTAGTAGCGATACCATTCGGATTCCGCGAAATCTTTAGACAGGACCGCGCCTTCGACTTTCCTTTGTTTGAACCGTTTCTCATCGTAATCTGAAAAGGCCTTTTCCAACCACCTCTCTTCTGAGTAATCGAGGGGTTCCTCTCTTTCGTCAAAGTATCCCGCACTTACAAGCAGGCGCTTCCAGTTCTTTATTCTCTGCTCATTAAGCCCGGGCTGCAGGAGGGTTTCAAATAACTTGAATAAGCCGTCTTCATCCATATCCTTTTCGCGGTGCTCCGGATACTTTTGCAGAAAACGCATCAGGTACCGGGTAATTCCCTTGAAGGCGCTGGTGTAACGCTCCGGGTTATGGATCTTTTCAGAGAACTTGTAGGTGGTAGAGAACTCGTCGCTGTAATCATAGTAGTAGGACCAGGTCACGAAGGGCAGATCGGGATATTCCAGGGCTTGGCCGTGACCGTAGGCTGGGAGTGCGGAATCGAAGAGCCGGTCGAAACGGTCCTTTGTGAACCCGCGAACACATCGGGCAGCCAAATCAGAGAATGTCCAGGGGATTTTCGACTCGGCCCTGCAGTCATTTATGTCGTTTACTTTGCTGAGCAATCCGGAAAACCCCTGATGGGAGAAGGTGTCCGCGTAGGCATGCAGGGCAATGCCGAGTTTGATTGGATCTCCGTCTTCAAGGACGGCATCGAGTATCCGCTTGATAATGGGAGATTCCTCCTTGCACCTGAGTTTTTTCGGAAAGTTCTTTCCCTCACATCCGGGGACGAAATGAAAGGCCGAGGTATTGCCGATCATGGCGGAATAATTAAATGTCTTTATGCGGGTGTAGGAATGACAGGTCGCCATATTGAAGAATGAAGGCTTCCCATCGATCTCACGGAAGGGGATTTCTTCAGGGGGATTTTCCGAGAGGACCACGTGGTTGATTTTCGCGTCATCCACAAACTGTGATGCATAGGCGATGTCATAGGCGGTCGCCTTGCGAAAACCGCAGGCCCTGCAAAAGCCAATAACAGCATAGTAATGGGCATCAATCTTCATTGCTTGCTCCTCCTTTTTTTACGTTCCTTGACCCCTGGGAGAGGGCCGCGATGCGGCATGGATTAAGCGGCAACACTCTTCCCAAAATGCGTGCATTAACGGCCCATATCGCCGTTTTCGGCCTCAGGATTGACCCGACAGAGCATTTTTCCTTTGATGCGTTTCACGTACTCGCGAATGTAATGCCTTTTGGCCGCCGCCATTCGATTCAACCCATAATGCCCTTTTTCGCGCCAAAAACCGCAATATGGAAACCGGGACGTCCTTTGGAAACCGGGACGTCCTTCAATAATTCAATATCCTGCCAGCTCATTAACCTCACAAGTCCTGAAAATCCCTCCGGCCTCCATTTCCAGACCAGAAGTCAGAGATCAGAGGTCAGAAGTCGGAGGTCAGATCTACAGGCCCCCAAATCCCTGCCGGTCTTTCCCTCTCCTGGCCTCTGCCGCGAGGGGCAAGGGAAGAATCTCTAGATTCCCCTGCACTGATTTCAGGGGCGGGGAAATTCCAACATTTTGCTGTGTGACTGCAAGTTTTCCTTGAAATTTTGCAGTGACTTTGATAATTTTCGCTACATGACCGCAACGCTTCATCCAAGAGCCTTGCTTCCGATCGTCCAATCCCGTGTAAAGAGATGGCCCATTACCGTCCTCACGGGGGCCAGGCAGACAGGCAAGACCACCCTGGTCCGGGATCTCCTCTCGCAGGAAGAGGTAGGCCCCATCGTCTATTTTTCACTTGACGACCCCGACGAGAGACTCCGCCTCGCCGCCGACCCTGTGCGCAGACTGAATCATGGAACCGACCTGGTGGTCATCGATGAGATCCAAAAACAGCCCGGTCTTATCGACGCGGTTAAGCTCCTTGCTGACATGGGGAAGGGACATCGGTTTCTTCTTCTGGGATCTGCGCAGATCCTGTTGCTCCGGCAGGTCCGCGAGACCCTGGCCGGCAGGTCCACGCTGCTTGAACTGTGGCCCCTGGCCCTAATTGAGAGGGTTGAGGTCCCTCAAGTCCCGGTCTCCTGCCTCGACCGCATCTGGAATCAGGGAGGGCCCGTCCTTCAACGGACCGCTGAGGCCCCTCCATCAGTTGATGCGGCCCGCACCTGGAGAGGTCTGGCCGAGGAGCACTTCCACTGGGGCGGTTACCCCAGGCTTGAGCGCCTTCCTGCGGAAGATCGCGGCATCTGGCTTCGCGATTTCCGCCGGACCTACCTGGAACGAGATCTTGCAGACCTGGGCCGGGTCGCAGATCTTGACCAGTTCGCCCTTGCCCAAAATCTCCTTGCAGCCCGCACGGCCATGGTGCTCTCTTACAGTGAGGTTTCGAGAGAACTCGGGGTGGCCGTGAATACGGTCAAAAGGTATGTACGATTTCTTGAAATCTCGTATCAGGCCTTTCTCCTCCGGCCCCTTGCCCCCTCCGCCACTGCACGCCTCGTCAAGGCGCCCAAATTTTACTGGACAGACGTCGGCCTTGCCCGCACCCTCTCCGAACGAATGGATGCCCCCGACGGTCCACTTTTCGAGACCGCTGTTTTCAACGAATTCCTCAGGTGGTCCTCCTGGCAGCCGGACCCACCCTCTTTCTACTTCTACCGCACCCATGGGGGCAGCGAGGTGGACTTCGTAATCTATTCCCCCCACATCCTGCTTGCCGTCGAAGCCAAGGCCAACAAAAGAGTCCACCGGCAGGATGCCCGCCCTCTCACGTCCTTGTTGGAAAGGCTCCACCTGCCAACCCTCACGAGAGACGCAATCCGTCTAGGTCTTGTGGTACATAGCGGACGGGAGACCGAGCCCCTGGCGCCCAATATATGGGGGATTCCCTACTGGCAACTTTTCGGTTCTGCTGAATGATTTCCGCCTTTGCCAATTCCCTCCCCATGCCTTATATGTGGAAAACCGTGAAAACCTAACGTCCTTCAATAATTCAACATCTACCCGGTCCTGAACCTCCCAAGCCTCCGTTTACAGATCAGCGTAGATGGGGTCAGACCTTGATTTATCATTAAATCCATCCCATTTCTTTCGGACCCTAGTGGTACAAGAATAGGGGGGTATACAATACGGGCCGTAGTTACCTTTCGAACTTATTCCATTTGTCTTCGATTGCTGATTGTCATTGTCCATAAAGTGGTCATTAGTCACTGGTCATGATTCAGTGATCAGTGAGCAGTGGTCAGTGAGCAGTGTTTACTACGCATAGGGCATAATCCAGTGAGCAGTGCGCAGTTGTCAGTGAGCAGTGTTTACTACGCATAGGGCATAATCCAGTGGTCAGGGTCAGTGGTCAGTGGTCACAAATTGGTCATCAGTCATTAGTCATTAGTTATTAGTTATTAGTTATTAGTTATTAGTTATTAGTTATTCGAAAGCAGGTATTGGTGACTGCCTATAATAAAGGCAATTTTGTATAAATTTGAGTTTGTTTCACAAAATCAGCGATATGTCAATACTGAAAAATTAAGTAGAAAATGGGTATCGAAATTACTCATTGTTGGGCAATAGGAGGTGGGGCAGCGTTCAGGGGTTCAGAGGTTCAGCGTTCAGAGGTTGAGTGGTAAGGGGACGTTCGGATTAGTCCTGGGCAGATAAGAGGTGGGTTCTGAGGTTTGCCTTTTTGTTCTCTATCCCGAGTTTCCTCCTGATATTCCTCCGGTGAGTAGAAACCGTAGCCTTGGACAGACTCAACAGCTCTGCGATCTCCTCTGTGTTTCTTCCCTGTTTCACAAGATTCGCAATCCGAATCTCAGAGGGAGAAAGGTTCAAGAACCTGGAAGACAACCTGCTTGAAAATGGTGAAATAATGTCGTTTAGATTTGATTCCAGGACCTTAAGGTATGACACCTGTCTATCATCCAGTCCCGTCCCCTTTAGTCTTTTCAGATAGGGCTCAACCAGTTCCTTTACGTTCGAAAGGACATTTTCCTCGGACTTGGCCTTCTCTTCGTCTCTCTTCTCCAGCAGGACTCTCAATGCGGTATTCATCTCCTCAAGTTGATTCGTCTTGATCTCCAATTCCTTCTCTCTTTGTATGAGGGATGCCCGGGCAAGCTTCTGTTGGGTGATATCCTGGACATGAGATATGAAGTAGAGGGGATTCCCTTCTGAATCTCGAACAATGGAACTGGATACCTGGCCCCATATGAGGTGTCCCTGCTTATCTACATATCGCTTCTCGTATACCGTATTTTTCACTTTCCCTGATATGCTCCGCCGGTAGAAATTCGAGCTGAGTTCAACGTCATCAGCATGAGCGATATCATCTACTGACATACCTTCCAGCTCTTCTTTGGTGTAACCGAACATCTCGCAGAGACGGCTATTGACCCTTAAAAAGTGTCCGTCGGTACCTACCAGGCAGACGCCAATGTTGGCATTCTTAAAGGCATGGCGGAACCGCTCCTCACTCTCCCTAAGCGTTTCCTCGGCCTTTATGCGCTCTGCCATTTCTTGCCTTAATTGCTGGTTCGATTTGGCAAGCTCGGCAGTTCGCTTCTCAACCAGACTTTCCAGTTCCTGATGGGCCTCCTTGAGCCGATTATCCATCTCCTTGTGGTAGAGCGCAATCTCGATGGCTGCCTTGATCTGCTCCGGGTTCAGGGGTTTGAGGATGTATCCGTAAGGTTTTGCCGATTTTGCCCTTTCAATACGCTCCTTTTCTGAGTAGCCGGTGAGAAAGACAACGGGGATATCCAGTTCTTGCCTTATCTTCCCTGCGGCATCAATACCGTCAATTTCTCCCGGAAGCACAATATCCATGAGGATCAGGTCAGGCCTTTTCTCCCTAGCCATGTCGACCGCCTCCTTCCCTGAGTGGGCCACCCCGGCCACCTCGTAACCCATCTGTAGGAGATGCTCCTCAAGTTCTAAGGCGGTAACCACCTCGTCTTCTACGACCATTATCTTGGGCATGTCTTATCGTCCCCTTCGGGGAATGGGAGAAAAGCCCTCGCCTTCAGTTCGATAAACTCGAAATCCGAATATCGAAATCCGAAACAAATTCGAAATCCGAATGTCCCAATGTCAAGAACAGCCAGCAGAGACATGGGGAATTCGGCGAATAGGGGCTTTGGGTCATTGAGATTTCGATCATTGGGATTTGCTTCGAAATTGTCCTTCGGACTCCCCACTCTCGGAGTGGGTCCCCAGTTTCGGATTTCGGGCTTCGGATTTGTGTACGTTAGTCGACTTGCAGTCGACGACCTGAAGCCACCGGCTTGCAGGCGGTTGAGTCTTCACTTCAGTGATTGATTTCCGGAGTCAGCCCTCTAAGGAATGCAATGACAACCGCGAAGAATGGATCTTTTTGAGGTTAGTATAGAATGTCAGTGGACGAAGCGCAAGTATATCGCCAAAAATGACTGAGGATGCACATGGAGGCTTGCATGAAAGAATGGATATTTGGCCAGAATATACTTTGACAGATTTTGCCCCTTTCATTAGCATTAAACCACAAGAACTAGACAGTTTAACTGTATCGAATGGAGGGAAAAATGGCACTTGTCAAGAAGACCATTGAATTGGATCAGGACCAGATCAACCGTATCAAGACGGCCTTGAAGGCAAAATCGGAAAAGGAGGCCATAAATGCGGTTCTTGAACAATTTGACATTGATCTTCAACTTGCTGAGGAGACATTAAGGGACGCTGGAAGTTTTGATTTCCAGGAGGTCTAAGATGTCTGCATAGCAGTGATGGCAAGGCAGATAGGGGCGAGTGTGGATTTTGAATATAGAAAGGTCGTATAAGAAGAGATTTTCAAACGCTCAGGAGGAACGCATGCCCGAAAGATACTATCGTCTGGGCTGTGACATTGGTGGCACATTCACAGACTTTGTACTGCTAAATGACCGAACAGGTGAGATAACGATAAACAAGTGTCTTACTACCCCCAGTGATCCTTCAGATGCGGTAGAGAAGGGGATAAAGGAGCTGGAGAAGGTGGTTCCAGGCTTTATCGGGGAACTGGATGAGGTGATACATGGAACGACACTGGTCATCAATTCAATCATAGAGAGGAAGGGGGCAAGGACCGGGCTGATAACCACAAAGGGCTTCAGAGATGCACTGGAACTTGCGAGGGAGATCCGATACGCCCCATATGACATCTTCGCGCAATTTCCAGAGCCACTGATCCCCAGGCGGTTGAGACTGGAGGTGGACGAGAGGATCAGGAGCGATGGGTCGGTCCTGAAGGCCCTTGACCCGGAAGAGGCAAGGGACGTGGTCCGCAGGCTCGTTGGCATGGGGGTTGAATCGATTGCCGTCTGCCTCATTAACTCATTTGAGAACCCGGCCCATGAGCTTGCGATCAAGGATATCATAGGGAAGGAATTCCCGGAGATTTCCATGTCTATTTCTTATGAGGTCTTACCCCAGATAAGGGAATATGAAAGGACCAGCACCACGGTCACCAATGCATACGTAAAGCCCCTGACGGCCAGGTATCTATCGAAGCTATCAAAGAGGCTGGAATCCATCGGGTCGAGGGGGAAGCTATTCATCATGCTCTCAAGCGGCGGCATTACCTCGCTTGAGACGGCCGCGGAGTTTCCGGTGAGGATTATAGAGTCAGGGCCCACTGCTGCGGTCATCTCCGGTCAGTATTTCGGCAAGCTCTTCAATATCCCGGAGATGTTTTGCTTCGATATGGGGGGGACAACCGCAAAGTCCTGCCTGATCCAGAAGGGTGTGGCGGGTGTGGTTCCCACATTTGAGGTGGGCCGTGTGCAGAGGTTCATGAAGGGGAGCGGCCTGACCATTCAGGTGCCGGTGGTGGATCTTATGGAGATAGGCGCCGGTGGTGGAAGCATAGCCAAGGTGAGCAAGATGGGAACCCTCCAGGTGGGACCGGAGAGCTCGGGGGCCGAACCAGGACCAATCTCTTATGGTAGAGGGGGTGGGGATCCTTGCGTCACCGATGCCGACCTCCTTTTGGGCTATCTGGATGAGAATTATTTCCTGGGCGGAGAAATGAAGCTTAACAAGGAGGCCGCCAGGCGGGGGGTTGAGGAAGCCATTGCCAAACCCCTGGGGGTACCCTTCATACAGGCGGTATGGGGAATCCACGACCTTATAAACGAGACCATGGCTGGGGCCGCAAAGACCCACATTGCAGAGAAAGGGGGCAATCCAAAGGTTGCGACCGTAATTGCATTTGGGGGGGCCGGTCCGGTGCACGCCTATGGTCTGGCCAAGAAACTGGGATCACCCAGATTCATTGTTCCTCCCAATGCGGGTGTTGGTTCGGCCCTGGGTTTTTTTACTGCCCCCAGGGCATTTGACCTTGTCAGGAGCCATAAGGTCACCCTGGAGAAGTCTGATTTTGCCCAGATAGAAGAGATCTTCAAGGAGATGTTTGCGGAAGGGATCAGGACGTTAGAGAAAGGCGGCGCGTCCGAGGAAATCGGGTTTGAGAGGTCGGTGGATGTCCGCTTTGTCGGCCAGGGTTCTGAGACCAATATCCCCATTCACGAGACCGATTTCACCCAGGTGAAAAAGGAGGAGGTGCGAAGACGCTTTGACGACAAATACAAAAACCTCTACGGTAGGACATATCCTGAATCCGCCGTGGAGTTCATAAATTTCAGGGTCAGGGCCTCTCTGCCAGAGCGTCTGTTACAACTTCCCAGATTGGAGGAAAGGGGGGGTTCCCTGGAGGATGCCATCAAGGGCCAGAGGGAGGCATACTCAGGTATCGCCAAGGACTTTGTCGCTTATAGGGTGTATGACAGGTACAAGCTGTTCCCGGGGGCCAGGTTCGAAGGGCCTGCAATCGTTGAAGAGAGGGAGTCAACCGTGATAGTGGGAGAAGACGCGTCGGTATCTGTGGACGAGTTTGGGTTCTTGTGGGTGGATTTGAATGGGGCGCAAGGCGAAAGGCACCAGGCGTGAGGGAAAAAAGCTGGAGAAGGAGGGATAGCGATGGGAGGGCAGTTTGACCCAGTGACCTTGGAGATACTCTGGCGGAGGCTGATCTCCATTGTGGATGAGGCTGACAGCGCCGTGGCTCGTACGGCATTTTCGAGTCTGCTCCGAGATGCCCACGACTACACATGCATGTTCACCGACAGGAAAGGGAGAGAACTGGCCCAGGGGACCTATGCAACACCAGGTCAATCCGGCGCCATGGCCCTTGGCATGAAGAATCTCGTAAAAAAAATTCCGCTCGACAGGTACGGCCCCGGCGACGTCTTCATAACCAATGACCCGTGGGCACTGGCAGGGCACCTGAACGATGTGTGTGTGATGAGCCCCATCTTTCACAGGGATAGGCTGATGGCCTTTACTGCCTGCGTGTTCCACCACTCTGATATCGGGGGGCGCGTATCTTCAGACAATCACGATGTGTATGAAGATGGCCTCTTCATCCCCCTGATAAAGCTCTATGACGGTGGAGTCCTCAATGAGGCGGTTATGGAAATGATCCGCTGGAATGTCCGGACACCGGATGAGGTAACAGGGGATATCCGCTCCCAGATAGCGGCCAATCACGTATGTGGGGAAAAGATCTGTCAGATGCTGGACGAATATGGGCTTGACGGGCTTGATCAGCTTGCCGATGAGATCATAACACGCACGGAGGGGAGTATGCGCCGGGCCATATCAGAGGTCCCGGACGATGTCTATCGCGCCGAAGGTATTGTGGAGCAGATGGAGGGCAAGGAGGATGTAGTTATCAGGGTGGCGGTCACGGTGAAAGGAAGCGATATCTATGTGGACCTTGATGGTTCCTCTCCTCAAGTGGATTGGGGCGGCAATGTGGTATTCAATTTCACTTATGCCTATGTGTTTATGGCCATGAAGAGCATGTTCGATCCGGACATACCCAATAATGACGGTTGCACAGCGCCCATACACATGTCTGCCCCGGAGGGAAGTGTAGTCAACTGCAATTTTCCGGCAGCCGTTGCCGCTCGAATGCAGATAGGGTACTTCATGACCGAAATTGTTTACAGGGCCATGGCAGAGGCCCTGCCCGAGCGGGTTATCGCAGGAAGCGGGGGAACGCCAGCGACAATGAATGTCTTTTACGGAAGGCGAAGGGACGGGAGGCCCTGGCACTCGGTGATCATTCGAGGGGGCGGGATGGGCGCCAGTTCCCGAAATGACGGTTATTATGACTACATCTTTCCGGCCAACGGGGCCAATACGCCGGTGGAGATCTTTGAGAGCGACACACCTATGATAGTGGAAAAAAGAGAGCTTCTCACCGATTCAGGGGGCCCCGGCAAGATGATGGGCGGCCTGGGGAGGAGGGTGGTCTTCAGGGTCCCGGATGACGAATATGCACCTGCCCCTCCGGTAAACCTGGGTATCCAGTCCGGGAGATATCGCTACCCGCCGGAAGGGCTCTTTGGAGGCGGTAATGGGGCCAAGGCCCGGTTCCTGGTGAATGAGAAGCCCGGGAACCCGTATGGACTGACCCGGCTGAACCCAGGGGATGTTGTAGTAATGGATGCGGCCGGCGGCGGTGGATATGGCGACCCCCTTGAGCGCGACACGGGCAAGGTCGAAAGGGACGTGGAGAACGATTATGTTAGTCTTGAGGGCGCCAGGAAGCACTATGGGGTGGTGATCGACCCTGAGACCCTCAAGGCAGATAAAGAGGCAACCGAGAAGCTGCGGGCATCCCTGAAGGAGGCATGATCAAAAGATATGCCTCATTGCAAAGGCGTGAGAGGCCGCCGAAGGTGTTGGTCAGTCAATTAAGTGAATATTCTTTCTCCTGCACATGTCTTTTAGGACCTTTGGCCACACACTTGCCTCCACTTCCCCCAAGTGCGCCTTTTCGAGGAGAAGCATGAAGGTGCGTGATTGCCCGATGCCGCCACCGATACTGAGGGACGCCTTGTTATTCAAGACGGCCTGGTGATAAGGGAGTTTGAGGAAGTGGAGCTGGCCGGTAATCTCCAGCTGTTGTTTAAGAGTTTCGGCATTCACTCGAATACCCATGGATGAGAGTTCATGACGACGTCTTGTAACCGGATTCCAAACCAGGATATCGCCGTTCAGACCATGCATCGGCCGTCCGTCCTTGGATCTTGTCTCTGTTACCCAATCATCGTAATCCGGGGCCCTCAATTCGTGGGGATAACCATCTTTTAATGTCCATCCGATCCCGTAGATGAAGATGGCGGGATACTCCTGTACGATTAGGGTCTCGCGTTGCTTTCGTGGAAGATCCGGATACCTTTCGAGTATATCTTCTGCGTGAATGAACGTAAGCCTATCAGGGAGGTCCGGATAGCGGTCTGTCTTAAGCTGCGGAAAGAGCTGCTGGACATGGATTTCAGCGCCTTTTATGACCTTCCAGAGCTTTTCAACCACCTCTGTCAAAAAATCCAGGTTGCGTTGTTCTCGGGTTATTGCAAGCTCCCAGTCCCACTGGTCCACATAGGCGCTGTGATCGTGGTCGAGGAAATAGTCCTTTCGCACGGCCCGCATATCGGTGTAAAGGCCCTCCCCCACCTCCATGCCAAACTGCTTTAGGGCAAGACGCTTCCATTTGGTGGCGGCCTGGACCACCTGGGCCTCTATTGGATTCTTGTCTTTGTCGTTGGAGATATGGAACTGGACCGGGGTACGTGACCCATCTCGATCCAGATAATCGTTTACCCCACTATCCGCGTCCACGATCAGAGGGACCGTGACCCTCATGAGATTGAGCTCTTTGCAGAGGTTCTCTTCAATGTACTCTTTTACTGCAGTGATGGCCCTCTGGGTCTCCTTTGGATTGAGGATTGAGGTATAATTTCTCGGAAGGATCTTCTCCAGCTCGTCATAGTCTCCGATTCCAGGACCCGCCAGGTCTGCCTTCTTGTCTACCATGGTGCGCTCTCCTTTTTCTTGTTCGTATTATACGATCTTGGAAACGAAGGCGGAAAGCTACCATGAAACCTCAGAGGGCACAACCACTTTTTCTCTACTTCGCTACGAGACTTGCCATCCACATGGTAAGGGGGGGCCAGAAGGTAATTAGCATCAGATCCAAGATGAGTATTGCGAGGAAAGGCATTATCCTTCGGGCCACGGCCCCCAGACTATCACCTGAAATGGAACTGGATACGATAAGGCAGATGCCCATGGGAGGCGTAAGCATGCCGATCGCCAGGTTGGCTACCACGATGGCCCCAAGATGGACCATGTCTATACCGAGATGGGGTAGCAGGGCAGCTATCATGGGCACCAACAAGATGAGGGAGGCGGTTGTCTCCACGAATGTGCCTGCCAGGAGGAGGACCAGATTGATGAGGAGCAAGAGACATATGGGGTTGCGGGTGAGGCCCAGTATCCCCCCTGCAAGACGCCCGGGTATGTCATCCATTGCCGCAATCCATGAGAAAATCGATGCAGCCGCTATGATGAACATGACAATGGCCGAGGTCACTGCCCCGTCTGTAAATAACCTCGGGAGATCCTTCAGGTTGATGCGGCGATAGACAAACATGCCGACCAGCAGGGCGTAGGCATCTGCCACGGCCGCTGACTCGGTGGCAGTAAAGATCCCGAAGAGGATCCCGCCCAGGATGATAACAGG
Organism: Pseudomonadota bacterium; assembly: GCA_043808585.1. Classification (GTDB taxonomy): domain Bacteria; phylum Desulfobacterota; class DSM-4660; order Desulfatiglandales; family Desulfatiglandaceae; genus CAYVMN01. The sequence goes on from JAZDES010000044.1 coordinate 14,229, forward strand.
CGCCCCCAGGGCAAGAATGGCACGTTTGAATGTACGCCACACCTGGGCAGCGGAAAAGGGTGTTGTACCTGCGTAGCCTTTGCGTCCGGAGATGATGCTGGATACGAAAATGAGACTCATACCCACCAGGATACCGGGAAGGATACCAGCGGCAAAGAGCTGGCCTATGGATGCGCCTGTCAGAAAGCCAAAGATGATCATGGGAATGGATGGAGGGATGATGACGCCGATGGAACCTCCGGAGGCCTGGACTGCGGCGGCAAAGTCAGAATCGTACCCAGACCTCTTCATGGCAGGGATGAGTATGGATCCTACGGCTGCCGCATCTGCTGCGGCAGAGCCGGAAATGCCCGCAAAGAACATGGCCGAGACGACCGTCACCGCTGCCAGCCCACCGGGGAGCCATCCCACCAGTGCGTTTGCAAAATCGACGATTCTCTGGCTTATTCCCCCGGCCTCCATGAGTACCCCTGCGAACATGAAAAGGGGTACGGCCAGGAGGTGAAATGAATCACACCCCGCATACATGCGCTGCACCACCATCATGAGCGAGTAGTCGCCCTGGACCAGCAGGGCCAACAAGGATGATAAACCGATTGCCAGGGCTATGGGCGCGTTAAGGGCGAAGAGCACAAGGAGCGCCAGCAGCATTATTTCACCTGTCACGGCGGAATCTCTCCAGGTCTTTGATCAGGAATGTCAGGGCGTGGACAAAGAGGATCAATCCGCTCAAAGGGAGAACGGCGTGGGGTATCCACTTGGGCAGGTGAAGGGCAGGGGATATCTGAAGGCGCACAAAGAGGGAGAATTGCCAGCCATATACGATCATGACACCGAAAAATAATAGGGAGCAAATATGGACCAGGAGGGCCGAGGCCGCCTTCGCCAGATGAGGCAGGCGCCTGTAAATTACGTCCACAGTGGCATGTGCATGGCGGCGATAGGCAACGGAGGCCCCAAGGAAGGTCAGCCAGACCAGGAGGTAGCGTGCCAGCTCCTCGGACCAGAAGATGGAGTGGTTCAGTACATAGCGAGAGAAGACCTCTGCCGCCACTATGGCGGCCATGGAGAAGCCCAGAACAAAGAGGGATTGTTCCACCAGACGGTTAAGCTTGCTGCTCAGCTTTTCTAAGACGATGATCAAATCTCCACTGGAGTAAGTCCGGGCATCTCCTTGGAGATCCCCTTACTTCACCGCCTCCATGAATCTCTTGAGGAGGGATTGGACCTTGGGATCTTTGAAGAGGTCCATGTCCCTGAGATCGACCACCTTGGCCCTGAAAGAGGCGATGTCAGGGGTCTCATCTATCTGCATGCCCTTTTGTTTGAGAAAGACGAGCCGCTGGGCGTTCTTCTCTCTATTGTCCTGACGCTGGTATACGGCCGCTTCGGCCATGGCCTTCCGGATCATATCCCGGGTCTCTTGATCCCGGGTCTTCCACCATTTGAGTGATGCAACGTCGATGTGGCCCGAGTATACGTGCCGCGTGAGGGTCATATATTTCTGAATCTCATAGAACTTATATACCTCGATGACCCACAGGGGGTTTTCCTGGGCGTCTATGACCCCCTGTTCCAGCTCGGTGTAGATGGGCCAGGGCATAGGAGTGGGATTGGCCCCCAGGGCCTGCCATATGGCCTTGTGAAGGGCAGACTGCATCACCCGAATCTTGAGACCCTTCACGTCTGAGGCCATGTGGACTGGACGTCGGTTGTTTGTGAGGTTACGGAACCCGTTCTCGGAAAAGGCAAGCCCCTTGAACCCGAGCTTCTCCAGATCGACAAGGATCTCTTTTCCAAGGGGACCGTCCAGAACCTTATCAACCTGCTCGTAACTGGAAAACATGAAGGGATAACCGATGACCCGGACGATAGGGTCAAAGGTATCAAAGGGGCCCACGGTGATGATTCCCATCTGGACGGAATTCATCTGGATCTGCTGAAGTATCTCGGTTTCGTTTCCCAGGCTGCCTGAGTGGAGGACCTTGACCTCGATCTTGCCGCCGGAGCGCTTCTCAATTAGTTCCTTGAACCTTTCTGCAGCGATATTCTGGGCAGAACCCGGCTTTGTGACCACTCCCAGGTTTATCTTCAAGGCCCATGAGGCAGCGGTGGTTAGGAAAAAGGCAAGCAAAAAGGCAAGAACAAAATGCAATCGTTTCATGATTCTTTCTCCCTGAGATCATAGAGAGGATAGCAGATAGGACCGTCTTTTTTGGAAAGGTGATATTAGGGGAGACAGCAACGGGTGTCAAGACAGTCTCGCTCTTATGATTCATTTATATTAATGCGGGTGATACCTGACCTACTGGTAGGTGTAGTATGCATCGCCCATGCAGGCAGGGCAGGCAGGGCCGAGACGGACCGGGTAGTACTCGCCGCATCTGGGACACGGTTGTGTGGGGACTCGATCGAGCTCCTTGAGGGCCCGATGGAGTCGAACCGACCTATGGCAGAGGAGTTCTCTTCCAGCGGCCAGGATTTCCGGAGCCACCTCATCAAAGGGCGCCTTCCGGGTACTTCCCGATCTTCTTTCAAACCAGCGCCCAACTAATGGGTAGCCGGAAAGGGCCTTAGGGTTGACCCATGTCCTGATACCGGAGAGTGTCATCCGGTCATAGCCGGTGAGGGCGAATTTGCCCCAGTCAAGGACCTGAAGAAAACCGTTTCCAACGGTGCACGGGGTAAGCAATTGTACGGCATCGGGCAGACAGACCACAGTTTCAGTGACAAAGTTGAGATATGGGGTGGGACCCAGCTCGTTAAGTGCTACGTCTATCATCATCCCACCAAGAAGGAGGCCCGGAGAGCGGTCTCCATGGAACTCCTCCATTCGGATGAGGAATTCAGAGAGGCTGAGACCGCATAGGGTTGGCTCGGACATGACTCCTTCCCTATTGGTTCCTCTCTTGAATTTTGCGGCTCAGTGCGCGAGCCAGGTTCCGCATGACAATCAAACCCATCTCGGGCCTGGAGCGTAATAACCTGTCAAGGGCGGCGTATTGGATTTCCACCAACTTGCAACCTGTTACCATAAAAACCTCTGCAACAGCAGGAAGGGGATCCACAAATTCTACCTCACCCAGAAGGAAGTCTCTGCCAAAGGGGATGGAACGGTCTTTCAACCGAACCTCGCCTCTGCCAGATATGATCAGGTATAACCGATCTAACCTCTGTCCCTTTCTGATTAGTGTGGTGTTTGCCGGATACTCTTTGAGTTCGGCTATCTTTTCGATATCTTGGATTTCCTTTTCGGATAGCCCTTCAAAAAGGGGCATTGAACCAAGGACTCTTGACATGACCTCGGTTTCCGCACCTTCGGAATAGGAAAATGGGATTACCGTGACAAAGACCCCCATAAGGAATAGACATACAAATACCGGAATGACGCGTACCATCTTCTACCCTCCTGTATCCTATAGACCTAAAGAAAAAGCCACAGATCCTTTTCGAAGATCCTATACCAGATTACCCCAAAGACTTTTTCTTGAAAGCTAGTAACACTTTAGCGTTTTGAAAGAGAGGCCGAGGACCGCGAGGGTCTTTTTTCCAAAGGACGTAAAGGACGGCATCACTCCATAGAACGGCAGTGAGGTCTTGAACCTCGTTACTGAACAGCCCCATAAGAGGA
>JAZDES010000045.1:0-22850 GCA_043808585.1 Pseudomonadota bacterium
GAGGACCGCGAGGGTCTTTTTTCAAAAGGACGTAAAGGACGGCATCATTTCAAAGAACGGCAGTGAGGTCTTGAACCTCGTTACGGAACAGCCCCATAAGAGGATGTCCCTATGAAGAGCTCTCTCCCCTGCCTGGCAGAGACTGTATTTAAAGGTAAGGGGGCGACCCACAGGCTGTGAAGGATTTGGGTTACGTCCTTTGGAAAAAAGACCCTCACGGTCGGTCATCTTACTCCTCAGTGTTTTCAAAACGCTAAAGTATTACCCTACTTGAAAGTGAATATCTTGAGGTCATTGAAGGACCATGAAAAGGGATACTGCCGTTGCCGTGGTTGGAACATTTGACTCCAAAGGTGAAGAACACCTGTTTCTGAAAGAACGGATTGAAAAAAGGGGTTTCCGGAGCCTGACCATTAATGTTGGGACCAGGGGGCCTTCTCCTTTCGAGGCAGATTACGATCTGTATGAAGAGACGGGAAATGAGGAGGGTCATGCCCCGCGAGGCCGAGACGAGGCCATTGAAGGGGTTCTAAGGCGGGGGCAAGGGCTTATCCGGCAGTTATATGAGAAGGGGGAGATCTGCGGAATAATCTCTGCCGGGGGAGGTACCGGAACCTATATGGCGACTACCATAATGCGTATGCTCCCATTGGGCATTCCCAAGATAATGATCTCCACTGTGGCATCCAGAGATATGTCCAGGACTGTGGGGACCAAGGACATTACCATGATGCACAGCGTTGTGGACCTCTTGGGGGTCAACAGCATCTCAGGGAAGATACTTGACAAGGCGGCTGCTGCCATATGCGGAATGGTCCAAACGGAGTGGGAACCCCCTGCCAAGAAAAGGCAGATCGCACTCACCTTTTTTGGATTTATCACACAGGCGGCTGAAGGAATCAAACAGGCCCTGGAAGGGATGTCCTATGAGGTCATCCCTTTCCATGCCAATGGAACCGGCGGCATGGCCATGGAGGAGTTGGCCAGAGAAGGGTTCTTTGACGCCATTTTGGACCTGGGGACCCATGAGCTGGCCGATGACCTCATGGGCGGTTATTGTGGTGGAATAGGCCCTGAAAGGCTGGAGCCGGTTCCCGGCCGCGAGATACCTCGACTGGTTGTCCCAGGGGGGCTCGACTGTGCGGTCCTGGAGTTCACCAAGGATCACATACCCGATGAATTTATAGGCCGCAAGATCTTCTTCTATGACTTTCGTTCAGCGATCCGGCTCAGCATGGAGGAGAGCCGATTTCTTGCAGGGCAATTGGCCGGAAAACTCAACCTTGATACCCGTAACACAAAGGTGCTTATCCCCACCCTGGGCTGGTCAGAGGCTGACAGAAGGGACGGCCCGTTATATGATCCTGTTATCACCAATGCCTTCATTCAAAGGCTGAGAGAGGACCTCAACCCCCGGATCCAGGTTCAGGAGGTCGATGTTCATATCAATGAACCCCCCTTTGCAAGGCTCGCCGCTGAGGTAATGGACCGGATGGTTACGGAAAGGGGCTGACAGGGTCTTCAGGGCAACTGGGAATCATGGGAATAGCGATCTGCATTGAGATATCTCTTGAGATAGCGGGCCGTATGAGAGCCGTTGGGGTGGGCCAGGAACTCCTCCGGTGATCCAAGAGCCACGACTCGCCCCCCTTCATCTCCCCCTTCAGGGCCCAGATCGATGATGTAGTCGGCCTCTTTGATGACCTCCATATTGTGTTCAATGACCGCAACGGTGTTTCCCTTGTCAACGAGGGCCTGAAGGACGTTCATGAGCCTCTGGACGTCGGCCAGGTGGAGCCCTGTGGTAGGCTCATCCAGGATATACAGGGTCCTGCCGCCGGAGGGTTTGTGCAGCTCCTGGGCCAGCTTGATGCGCTGGGCCTCCCCACCCGAAAGGCTGGGGCTGGGCTGTCCCAGGCGAAGGTATCCCAGACCGATATCGCAGACAAGCCGGATGGCCCTTCGGATGGACGGGACGGCGTCAAAGAGTCCGGCAGCCTCATCAAAGGTGAGTTCGAGGATGTGTGCGATGTTCTTGCCCTTGTAAGTGATTTGCAGGGTCTCGTGGTTGAATCGTTGCCCCTCGCATACCTCACAGTGGAGGTGCACGTCGGGCAGGAAACTCATTTCTACCTTCAGACTGCCCTGACCCTTGCAGGCGCTGCACTGGCCCGCTGCCACATTGAAGGAAAACCGGCCCGGCCCATATCCCCTGGCCCTGGCCTCTGGCGTCATGGCAAAGAGACTCCGGATGGCAGAGAAGAACCCAACATAGGTGGCCGGCACGGAACGCGGGGTGCGGCCGATGGGGCTGTGATCCACCTCGAGGACCCGCTCCAGGGATTCCCACCCCTCAATCCCCTTGCACCACTCATCCTTGTAGTCCTGATGTAAGAGGCGCTCTTGGAGCCCTTTGTAAAGGGTTTCCTTGAGGAGAGAAGATTTGCCTGAACCGGATACCCCGGTGAGGCATATGAACGTTCCCAAAGGAAAATCCACATCAATGGATTTCAGGTTGTTGAGCCTCGCCCCACGGATCCTGAGGAAGGGCCTATCACCGTAAGGCCTGAGACGGCTGGTGATCTGCTTATGCCTCGCATTAAGCCAGGCGCCTGTCACCGAAGCGGCTACCTTTTTCAATTCATCAAGGTTACCGCGGGCCACTACCCTTCCCCCGTCCTGGCCGGCCCCAGGACCCAGATCGATGACAATGTCGGCCTGGCGGATGGTCTCCTCATCATGCTCCACCACCAGGATGGAGTTCCCTCGCTCCTTGAGGACCTTGAGTGCATCCAGGAGCATTCCATTGTCTCTGGGGTGGAGGCCGATAGTTGGCTCATCGAGGACATAACAGGCGCCTGTCAGGTTTGATCCGAGCTGGGCTGCAAGCCTGACCCGCTGGGCCTCACCGCCGGAGAGGCTGTCGCCGCTCCGGCTCAAGGATAGATATGATAAACCCAGCCGGTTAAGTAAAGAAAGGCGTGTGAGAATCTCGGCCAGGATAGGTTCGGCGATCGGGGCCTCCCTGCGATCAAAGCGGAATCCTCTGAACGCCTTAGAAAGCTGTGGGGGCGAGAGCTGAACCAGATCCCGGATCGAGTAGTTGCCTATCTTTACTGAAAGGGCCTCGGCCCTGAGGCGGCCACCCTCGCAATGGGGACACACCTCGGCTGCCGATGCCCCCCCATTTTCCCGCACACCCAGTCCCTGACATTCGGGGCAGGCCCCATGGGGGCTATTGAAGGAGAAGAGCCGAGGATCAAGGGGCACGACTCCCACCCCGCAATCGGGACAGATCCCTGAAAGACTGAAGATCTCTTCCTTCCCCTTGGGATCAAGCACCAGGAGGGCGCCTTTTCCCTCCTCCAGTGCCGCGGCCACTATCCGCTCCACGTCTTTGGCCGGAAGCCGGCCCACCACTAATTCAACAGTATGCTCGTGGTAACGGCTCAGGGCCATACCGTCCTTTAGGGTCGTGAAGATACCGTCGATGCGGGCCTCTTTATAACCCCTGCGCCGGGCCTTAGAGAGCAGATCCTTGTGAAATCCTTTGCGCCCGGCGACCTTGGGCGCCAGGATCAGGGCTCTCCTTTTCCGGTATCGGGAACGGATCTGGGCCATCACGGCCTCTGGTGCCTGGGCCGTCAGTCGGCGCCCGCAACCTGGACAGTGTTGCACACCGATCTTGCTGTAGAGGAGTCTCAGGAAATGGTATACCTCAGTGAGGGTGGCAACGGTAGAGCGGCGACCGGCGTGACTGATGCGCTGCTCGATGGCCACTGTAGGCGGGAGGCCCGACACCACATCTACCTCGGGCCGTTCAAGGATGCGTACATACTGCCTCACAAAGGGTGCAAGGCTTTCCAGGTAGCGGCGCTGACCCTCTGCAAACAGGATATCAAAGGCCAGGCTTGACTTACCCGAACCGGAGACACCTGTAAGCACCACCAGTTGATTACGGGGGATGGAGAGGCTGAGATCCTGCAGATTGTGCTCCCTGGCGCCCTTTATTGAAATTACCTTGGAGCCCCCTGTATGCGACTCTGGAACATCCGAATGGGAAGGTTGGCCCGGTATGATCGAACCCTGACCGTTCAAATAGGCCTTTAGGAATCGGCCTGTGTGTGACCTCTCGTGAGCCGCCACCCTTTCAGGTGGGCCTTCTACCACGATCTCCCCGCCAGCATCCCCCCCTTCAGGCCCCAGGTCTATCACCCAGTCCGAGGTCTTGATTACCTCCATATTGTGCTCTATGACAAGGACCGTATGGCCCTGAGCGACCAGCCCCTGCAGGGCGCTCAGGAGTTTTTGTATATCATGAAAGTGGAGCCCTGTGGTCGGCTCATCAAATATGAAGAGCCGAGGGGAGAGGTCATTGCCCCTAAGGTAACGGGAGAGTCTGAGGCGCTGGGCCTCACCCCCTGAAAGTGTATTGATGGGCTGGCCGAGGGTAATGTAACCGAGACCCACCTGGAGCAAGGGATCAAGGGCAATTCTTATCCTGTGATGGCCTTCAAAAAAGGTGAGGGCCTCATCTACTGTCATGGAGAAGATATCGTGTATGTTTTTGCCCCGATATCTGACTTCCAGGACATCCATTTCAAAGCGTTTACCGCCGCAGTCCGGGCAGGTGACGAAGACATCAGAGAGAAACTGCATCTCCACCTTTTCAAACCCTTCGCCCCGGCAGGTCTTACACCGGCCCGCTCTAGTGTTAAAGGAGAAATGAGTAGCTTGAAGGTGCCTTGCTCGGGCCTCTGGTGTCTGGGCCAGGAGAGCGCGGATATGGTCCAGGGCCTTGGTGTAGGTCAGGGGGTTGGCCCTTGGGGTCCGTCCTATGGGCCTCTGGTCCACCATTACCGCATCTGCTATCTCTTCGACCCCTAGGATAGCCCTGTGTCTCCCGGGCCGTCCCTGGGGGTTCCCCTTTCCCCTCTTTATGGCCTTAAAGAGGACCTCTTCGGCCAGGGTGGACTTGCCGGAGCCGGAGACCCCCGTCAGACACACAAAGAGCCCGAGAGGGATACGGAGATCGATCTCTTTGAGGTTGTGGACCGAGGCCCCCTCAATGATCAACCACTTTCCCTCAATGGGTTCCCTTCGTCTTTGCGGGATGGGGATTCTCCGCTCGCCCTTGAGATACTCGGCGGTAAGGGAACTGTTTACCTCACCTGTGGGCCCAAAATACATCAACCGGCCGCCGTGTTCGCCGGCCTCTGGGCCCAGGTCCAGGAGAAAATCACTCTGACGGATGATTTCAGGGTCGTGCTCCACTACTACCACCGTGTTCTCCTGGTCCCTCAGTCCTTGAAGGATTCGGGTAAGCCGGCGACTGTCACGGGGGTGAAGGCCGATGCTCGGCTCATCCAGGACATAGAGGGTGTTTGCAAGTGAGGAGCCGAGGGCCGACCCAAGGGCCACCCGTTGGACCTCCCCCCCGGAAAGGGTGCGGGACTGTCGATCGAGGGTGAGGTACTCCAGACCAACCTCCCGGAGGTAGCTGAGGCGGCTTCGAACCTCATTTATGACCACCTGGCTGGCCTCATCCCTTTCAGGGACCTTCAGGGTTTCAAATAAACGATAGGCCTCATCTACACTCAGGGCATATACCTGCCCTATGTTCAATCCAGAGAGCCGATATAGTAAGGACTCCTTCTTGAACCTGGTGCCCCCGCACTCCGGGCACACCTTATAGCTACGGTAGCGGGAGAGAAAGACTCGCACATGCATCTTGTAGGTCTTGCCCTCCAGCCACCTGAAAAATCCCCGTACCCCATAGAAGTCTGGGGTTCCTTCTATAATCGCTGTTTTCTGGGCCCCTGTTAGGTCCTGAAATGGTGTGCGAGTGGGTATCCTGTTGCGGCGACAGAAGTTCATGAGGTCCAGAAATTCCATCCGGAGGCTAGTCCATGGTTTGATAGCCCCTTCCTCTATTGAGAGCTGAGGGTCTGGAATAACCAGGTCCAGGTCGAGATCGATGATCCGGCCAAAACCCCTGCAGGCCCCGCAGGCACCAACAGGGCTATTAAAGGAGAAGAGACCGGGAGACGGGTCTGGATATGTGATTAGGCAGTGGGTACACTCAAGGCTATCGCTAAAGGAGAGGCGCTTGCCAGACCCGACCCACACATCAGCCTTCCCCCTGCCAAAACGGAAGGCCTGTTCGAGTGAATCCACAATCCTGGTTCGATCCCGTTCCCTCAGGGGCACGCGGTCCATCACCACATGAAACACCTCGGGTCTGCTGCTATTATTCCAGTCATCCAACGGGATGACCTTCCCGTCCAAGAGGAGGCGGGTAAAACCCATCTGGCCCAATGTGATGAAAATCTGACTGAAGGGAATCCCGTTGGCAGGGAAGGGAAAGGTAATAACCGCCTCAGACCCTTCAGGCAGGTCCTTGAGGATTTTCCACGCAAGCTCCGGGTCTTGCCGGACAACAGATCTGCCGCAGCTGCTGCAGTGGAGTTGACCCAGCCTGGCATAGAGCAGTTTCACGTAATCGGTAATCTCTGTCATGGTGCCCACGGTGGAGCGGGAGGTGCGGACAGGGTCCTTCTGATCGATGGCTATGGCGGGCGGAATCCCCTCTATACTCTCCACCAGGGGCCGGTCCATGCGCTCCATGAACTGGCGTGCATAAGGTGAAAAGGTCTCCACGTACCGGCGTTGGCCCTCTGCATAGAGTGTGTCAAAGGCCAGTGAGGATTTTCCTGAGCCACTTACTCCTGTGACTACGGTGATGTGGTTCAAGGGGATTTCAAGGTCCAGGTTTTTTAGATTGTTCTGTCTGGCACCTTTGATCCGAATGCTGTGTAAGGACATTTTATTTTTCTTACCCTCTTACATCTGGCTTTAATTCGATGAGGTTATAACAAAAACCAGAGATCCGGAAAGGAAGAAAGCTGGCAGTTCCGCACAGAGCGGCTAGAACCTTCCCATCCTGTGGAGGAAGTGATAGGTCACGATCCCAACTGCGGTTGATAGGTTCAGGCTCCGGACATTCCCCCAGATGGGTATGGCATAACAGGGGTATTCTTCTCTGATCTGCTGCGGAAGCCCCAGGGTCTCTCCGCCAAACAGGAGATAGTCGCCACGTTCCACTTCTGCCTTGGTGTAGCTTACGGGGGCATGACGACTGAAGGCTCGCAGGTTTCCGTGTCCCTTCATATCTTCCAAGAATGCCTCGAAACTTGAATGGTGCCGGACATCAACCTCATGCCAGTAGTCTAACCCCGCCCTCTTGAGGTGTTTGTCGTCTACCCGGAAACCGAGGGGGTGGATCAGATGCAATGGAAGTTCAGCAGCCCCGCACAGTCGGGCAATATTCCCGGTATTGGCCGGTATTTGAGGCTGATAGAGGGCCACGTGGAGGTAGGGATCATCAAGTATCCGATGCCTGATATGGGTGATAGGGGGCGCCATGGCAAGGCCTGCCTGATTTCCTCAGTCCTCTGTGTCCACGGATCGGGCCTTGCAAAATTCACTCATCACTGCACGGTCGATGGCCAGACAGCTCAACTTGCCCAGGCTGTACAAGACCTCCATCTCGTCGTGGGTTGGGACCTTTCTGGAGGCAAAATAGACCCTCAGGATGCTGTAAGTGGTCTTGTTTACCGTAAAGGGGATACCTATGACAGATGACAGCCCTTCTTTCTTGGCGGCCTCAAGGTTCTGGATTCTGGGGTCGTTTTCAAAGTCATTGATGATTATGGTATCGCCCTGCATGATCTCGGTGATACTCCTTCCCTGGTCTATGGCCCCGGAGTTAAGATATGCCTTACTGAGGCCGTAGCTGGATATGACCTTTAGATCAAAGGTTCCATGCTCGAGGACCCTGATGGTGCATCCTTTGGCCCCGGTGAGGTCGGCGGCAAGGGAAACGATGAAATAGAGGACATCTTGGAGGTCTTCGTCCTGATAGATATTATCAATGACCCTGACGAGGGCGTAGAAGTAAGTGTCTAAGATATTTTGCTCCATGCCTCTTTCTCCTTTCGGCCTGAACCCAGAAGGTTCTTTCGAATAGCTGAAACGGGTTCTCGCACCCATCGGGAGAGCGAAGAGGAGAGGATCCAAGAGAGGCGGATGAAACCCCAGACCTATCTGACGATAACGATTCTATCTTGTCCCTGGCTCGGATAATCAATGACTCGCATGTGGCGGGCATAGTCTATCAACACCCTGTAGTCCAGCAGGTCTGTCTTTTTCCATCTTACCGAACCTGGTTTCAGGTTGAGATATCTTTTCATGTTTTCGGAAAGGGTGCAATAGGAATTATGGGTGAGGGTATAGGTCCGATCCAGAGAGATGGGCGCACCTCCGATCTTGGCTTCGGTCACCCGCTTGCCCTCTGGCCGTCGAAGGTCCATCTTGTAGGTTAGACCTGAGACCTGGTTATGGAAGTGTACGGCATCACCTTCCAGGATCTTCAGGATCTGTTTCCCGCTCAGTCTTCCTACTACCAGGCGGTTCTGGAATAGGGTAATGCCCCTCAAATGCCCCTCTTTGAGTTCGAAGTCCTCGCCAGGGTATACCTGGCAGTCCATCCTCAAGGAACCGCTGTTTGTCATTGCCACATCTGACTTGGTAGCCCACCTGAATGCGTCGGTCACGAAATCACCGAGGCTGTTTTCCTGATAGCGTAAATAGGTCCCCAGCAAGGACTGCTTCAGAATAGCCACTGTCTTTCCGTCCATCTGATCGACTTTTTCCTTGACCCTCATGGTTGCGTGTTCCAAAGGGGTGGGCTTCAGGGGTATGATTCGATCTTCAAGAGATATTATCTTTCCCCCTTCAACAGTTAGATCCGCCTGGCCGTAAAAATCATTCATGGCGCCTGCCTGAAAGATGTGGATGTCGTTTACAATCAGTGGTCTTGTGAGGACCACGTGGTTGTGGCCTGAGAGGATCATGTCCACACCCAGCTCGGGTGGCAGTTCGGATGCCAGCCTAATGATGTTGGACAACTCATCATGAATCATCAGGACTGTAAGGTCCAGTTTTCCCATTCGGGGCAGGAAGCGTCTTACTGCACTTATCTTGGGAATCACCTTCAGATCCTTTTCAGTGACGGCCTTGATAAGGCGCGGCCTCTCTTCCATAAGGAGACCCAGGAATCCCACCTTCAACCCCTCCTGTGTCTGTACTATCCTATAGGGCACGTAATAGGGTTGATCATCCCGGGTGACGAGGTTGGCACAGAGAAGCCCCGAGGAGAAAGAGGCGGGGTCAGGGACCCCGTAATCAAACTCGTGATTCCCCGCCGATATCAGGATCCTTCCCCCGAGACCCTGATCTTCCAGATGCCTGCAGAGATGATTCCAGATGGATAACTCTGCTTTACCCTTCATATCCTGTGGGAGGTTTGGCCCGAAAAAGAGATCACCGGAAACGGCATAGAAGGAGCTGGGTTCTCTTTCAAAGAGCTGTGCGAGGGTCCTGGCCATCGTGGTCATACCAACCCGTGTGGAGGAGGGGAAAACCCAGCCGTGAAGGTCGTTCTGATAGACTATGCTCACTGTTTCACCGGCGATAACCTGGGTTGACCACAGCAAACAAAGTAAGAGAAGAAAATGGAAACGAAGATATTTCACGGTTGTTCCCTGCCGCAGCAGCTGCAAATATGTTTCTTTTTTCGCCGTTTTCCAGTAGTCTGATTAATTTTCACTGGACCCTACAATTGTATGATAGGGGAGGGGGTATCCTGCTCGCTTATCAAGATGTCAGTCCGGGTGAGCCCGGACTCCCCGAGGGCCTCAACCGCCTCTCGATGGGCCTTGCCCGGGTGATTATTCGTTTTACTGAGGTGGGCAAGGACCAGGTACTTCAGATCTTCGTGGGAGATGACGCGTATCAGGTTCCCTGCCTGTTCATTTGACAGATGCCCATCAGGTCCCTTGATCCTTCTTTTGAGATCGAGCGGATAGGGCCCTTCTTCTAACATCTCTTGATCGTGGTTAAACTCCACGATTAGGGCATGGCATTCTCTCAGACGGTCTTCCACCAGCCTTGTGGTCCGGCCCAGATCCGTAACAAGACCAATCCTTATCCCATCGAAAGAAAGGACAAGCCCAAGGGGATCGGCGGCATCGTGGCATTTGGTGAAGGTCTCTACAGTGACGTCATTGATGGTCAGGGTCTGTCCGGTCTGGACGATTACCGGTTTGGGCAGGTTGCCAACTGCCGTCCGGCCTCTGTCCAGGGTCTTGCGGTTGACATAAAGGGGTAGACCAAATCGCCGGGCCAAACTCCCTGCCCCCTTTATATGATCCGAATGTTCGTGTGTGATAATGATGGCGTCCAGCCCATTGGCATTTACTCCCACGAGGCCGAGACGTCGCTCTATCTCTTTGCAGCTCAATCCCGCATCGATCAGGACCCTGGCCCTGTCGGTTTCAATGTAACAGGCATTTCCACTGCTTCCCGATGCCAAGATAGAGAATCTCATCAGACCCCTCAGGTGATTCCAGTATGGCCAAAACCACCTTCTCCCCTGGAGGTCTTATCAAGCTCATTTACCTCCAGTGTATCGGCCCGGTAGATCTTAGATATGACCATCTGGGCAACACGATCCCCCTTCCTGATCGTGAAGGGCTCGGAACCCCAGTTGATCAGGATTATCCCTAACTCACCCCTGTAGTCGGAGTCGATGGTGCCGGGCGAATTGACCAGGCCAATACCATGACGAAAGGCCAGCCCGCTTCGTGGACGGATTTGGGCCTCATATCCTCTGGGGACCGAGACGGCAAGCCCTGTGGGAATAAGCCGTATTTCCCCGGGACTCAGCAGTACTGGTTCCTTAACATAGGCCCGAATATCCATACCTGAAGAGCCCTCAGACTCGTAGGTGGGCAAGAGGAGGTCTTTATCCTCTCTGAGCCTTTTAAACTTGACAGGAACTCTTTCCAATGGGCCGCCAGATTGAAGATTGACGATTGAAGACTCAGAAGATTCTTTAAGGGATTCACAGGGACTAATTGAACTGGAGGCACCCCTTATCAAGGTCCTCTTCCCTTATGGGACCAAGGGTGGTAAGAGAAACCTTCCCATCCCTAAAGGTGTCTTGGGCGATCTCAATCACTTCATTAACGGTTACCTGCTCCAGACTTGATTCCAGCTCTTCATAGCTCACATATTTCTCAAATACAAATTCATTTTTTGCAATGCGCATCATTCGATTGTCAGCACTCTCAGAGGCAAGATATATGCCGCCGATGAGATGTTCTTTCGCTGCGGCCAGATCCGACTCAGATAGATCCCCGTTGCAGATCTTCATTACCTCTCGCTGGATCGTCTCGAGCACAGGATTGACATTTCGGGAGTCCGTTGCCACATACACAGCCAGGATGCCGGTATCTATATATGTGGAGAGAAAGGAGTAGACAGAGTAAGCCAAGCCCATCTTTTCCCTGATCTCCTGGAACAGTCGGGAACTCATATTACCCCCAAGAATGGTATTAAAGATGGAGCATGCAAATCGCCGGTTGCTTGCCTGGGATGGTGCTTCCCCTCCAAGGCAGATATGGACCTGCTCCAGGTCCTTAAAGTGGACAGAAACCCCTCCATTTGAGTGGGGAGTCGTCCTTCCGGGGTTGGAATGCTCTTTACCTGAGGCGGACTCAAAGAGGGGTGTAAAGCGGTAAATCATGGACCGGTGGTCCACATTCCCTGCCGCCACAATCAGGATTCTCTCAGGGACATAGAATTTGCTGATGTATTTGAGGATGGCTTCCTTGCTTATGGCGGAGACGGTCTCAGCCGTACCCAAGACAGACATACCGATGGGATGACCGTGCCAGAAGAAACGATTGAAAAGGACATGTATGTTGTCTTCAGGACTATCCTCCAACATGTTGATCTCCTGGATGATCACCTGCCTTTCGCGTTCCACGTCATCCAGATCAAAGGTGGGATTCAGAAAGATATCCGAAAGAATATCCGATAAGAGGGTGAAGTGTTTTCCAAGAACCCTGCCATGAAAGCAGGTATTTTCTTTTCCGGTGAACGCATTTGAGAGGCCCCCAATGGCATCCAACTCCTTAGCAATCTGGAGGTTGGTGCGATTCCGGGTCCCCTTGAAACCCATGTGCTCGATAAAATGGGAAATCCCGTTTTCTGCGGTCTCCTCGTCGCGAGAGCCCCTGTCTACCCAGATGCCCAGGGAAGCGGATCTCAGATGGTCCAGTTGCTCCGATATGATCCTTACACCATTATCCAGAACTGTCTTACGATACATTGTCCAGGCTATCTCCAAGGGCGGCCTTGCGCGAGAGACGAATCCTTCCGTTCTCGTCCACCTCCAGGACCTTCACAAGGACTTCATCACCCTCCTTGAGCACATCAGTTACCTTGTTCACCCTTTCTTTGTCCAGCTGTGATATGTGGATCAGGCCGTCTGTTCCGGGGAAGATTTCTACGAAGGCCCCAAAGTCCATTATCTTGACAACCTTTCCCATGTAAAGCTTGTCTACCTCAGCCTCTTGGATTATTTCTTTTATCTTCTTGACAGCCGCCTCGGAAGATCCTTTGTCTGCAGAAGAGACTGTAACGGTCCCGTCGTCACCCACGTCGATTTTTGCACCGGTACCATTCGAAATCTCCCTGATAGTCTTGCCCCCCGGCCCGATAAGGACCCTGATCTTTTCAGGTTTGATCTGGAAAGTAGTTATGATAGGGGCATATTCAGATACATGGCTCCTTGGCTTGGCTATGACCTTTTGCATCTCATCCAGTATGAAAAGACGCCCTTCCTTTGCCTGTTCAAGGGCCTGTTGCATGATCTCCCGGGTAATCCCATCGATCTTTATATCCATCTGCAAGGCCGTAATACCGACACGAGTGCCTGCTACCTTGAAATCCATGTCACCGTAATGGTCTTCATCCCCTATTATATCGGTAAGTATAACCACCTTGTTTCCATCAGAGACGAGACCCATTGCCACCCCGGCTACTGCCTCTTTGATGGGCACACCGGCATCCATCAGTGAGAGGCATCCTCCACAGACACTGGCCATAGAGGAAGAACCATTGGATTCAAGGATCTCGGAGACTACTCGGACACAATATTCAAAATTCTCTTTCTCGGGCATTACAGGCAGAAGGGCTCGTCGGGCAAGGGCTCCGTGGCCTATCTCCCGCCGACCGGGGCCTCCTAGCCGTTTTGCCTCGCCCACGCTGTACGGTGGAAAATCATAGTGAAATATAAAAGACCTGAAATCCTCTCCGTAGATAGATTCCATCCTCTGTTCGTCCCGTTCAGTTCCGAGGGTCGTTAAGACCAATGCCTGGGTTTCCCCACGGGTAAATAGGGCAGAGCCATGGACACGGGGAAGGACGCTTACAATGCATTCTATGGGCCTGACCTCGTTAAAGGGGCGGCCGTCAATCCTTTTTCCTTCCTGCAAGATCATCTTACGGACCATCTTCTTTTTCAGGGCATCCAAGGCCTCCCCGATTTCGGGCCCCCTATCATGGTAGGACTCTGACAGGGACCTGAGGATAGAATCCTTGGCCTCTTTTGTCTTCTGTTGTCGCTCCACCTTATCAGCTATGGTAACAACCTTTTGCAACAAGGGTGTTCCCACATCTGTAACCATCTTATGAATCTCTTCATCAGCCGAATCTGGTGCGGTAGCCCTTTTCGGTTTGCCAACCTCCCTCCTGAATTCCTCTTGTATGTCCAGCATGGGCTGTAGGGCCTCGTAACCATAAAATATCGCTTCGATCATGTCAGATTCAGGGACAAAAAGGGCGCCTCCTTCAACCATAACAATTCCGGAGCGACTACCGGCAACAATCAGGTTGATATCACTTTCAGCCTGTTGGCTGATCGTGGGATTGGTGACGAACTTGCCGCCCACTCTTCCAACGCGGACCCCGGCAATAGGCCCCATAAAGGGAATATCGGATACCTCCAATGCCGTTGAGGCGCCAAGCATAGCCAATACATCCGCCTCATTCTCCTTGTCTGTTGAGAGCACAGTGGCGATCACCTGGGTCTCAAAATAGTAATTTTCAGGAAAAAGGGGCCTGAGCGGCCTGTCTATCAGGCGTGAGGTCAGGGTCTCTCTCTCGCCGGGCCTCCCCATATCCCTGCGAAAATAATTCCCTGGAATCCGCCCCCCCGCGAATGACATCTCCTGATATTCGACGGTCAGGGGGAGAAAATCTACTCCTTCCCGGACCTCATCTGTGGATACCGCGGTGACAAGCACCACCGTTTCGCCAAGGGTCACAACGACAGATCCACTTGCCTGTCTTGCTATTCGACCTGTTTCCACATGCAAGGTCTGACCCCCGATCTCGATTGAACCGTTCTTTATCATTGTATCACTTATCCTTTCAATTTTGTTTAGTGTTCTAAGGAACGGAGACTGTCCTGACTGGTTTTCCTCAATCTTTAACCTGCTCAGTCTCCTATTTTCGAATACCCAGATCCTTTATGACGTTTCGATATTTCTCCATGTCCTTGTTCTTCAGGTAATTGAGGAGTCGCCTCCTTTTGCCAACTAATTTCAATAAGCCCCTGCGCGAATGATGGTCTTTCTTGTGCACCTTGAAATGGTCGGTAAGGTACTTGATCCTGTTGCTCAGTAAGGCAATCTGAACCTCCGGTGAGCCCGTGTCCTTCTCATGTTGCTTGAAACGATCAATAATGTCTTTCTTGGATTCTGGCGTCAACACCACTTCTGATACCTCCTATAGATTCTTGGTTTAGGCCAAAAAGGATTACAAAAACACTCTTTCCAGTCTTGGGATAGAATGGCTGGCCCCATTGCCCCTGTCTATCCTTAAGATGGCCAGGAGATCGCCGTCTGTAACAAGCTTAAGGCGGCCATCCCCATTTCCCTTTGGGGCGGCAAGGGCCGAAACCTCTTTGAGTTCCTCCCAGGTGGGTTGATGGCCCTGCCTCACCCTTTCTGCAATATCCTTACCCACCTCTAGCTCCATCATGTTGGGAAGGGCTGCCCTGAGAGGGATGGTCCTATCTCTAATGAGGGGCCCTCCAGCTTGTTGGGAAATCTCTTTGGAACCCAGTGCATTTTCCACTTCGAAAGGGCCGCTTGCTAATCTTCTGAGGGATTTGATGTGGGCACCTGGCCCTAGGCTTCTGCCCAGCTCTGCTGCAAGGCTCCTGACATAGGTCCCGCTGGAACATCTTACTTCTATGGTAACATGTGGGAGGTCAACGGAAAGGATCGATAAGGAATGAACCATGATCTTCCTGCTTTCAAGATCAAATTTGACCCCTTTCCGTGCCAGCTTGTATGCCCTTTTGCCCCCGAATCTAACAGCAGAATAGGCGGGTGGAGTCTGTTCTCTTTCTCCCTCAAGGCTCCGGGCCTTATCCTGGATCTGCTCTCGGGTCAGGACTGGCACGGAACAGGTGCTCACCACATGCCCTGTCGGATCCATTGTGTCCGTCTCAATACCCAGTCTCATGGTGGCCTGATATACCTTACTCTCGGACATGATAAACGGAAAGAGCTTGGTTCCTTGTCCTATGAGAATAATAAGGAGTCCTGTTGCAAATGGATCAAGTGTGCCAGCGTGGCCCACCTTCTTGACGTCCCACCCCACGAAGGCGGAACGTACCCTCTTGACAACTGTGTGAGAAGTCTCACCTGCCTCCTTATCAATCAAAAGTATGCCGTCAATTGCATGTCCCATCCAAGAACCGACCGGCCTCCAGCAAGAAGTCCTTTTTCAAGACCCCAACATATCCTAGAAACTCGAGGGCGGCGGCTCTGATATGGCCGCGGCCGCCAAATAGGGATGGCACCTCATTCACCTCCAACATCTTCCTTTCCGATTTCTCTAAACAGTCTCTCCATGTTCTCCCCGCTCTCTAGCGAAGTGTCATGCAAGAAGGTGATCTCAGGGACATACCTCAATTCCATGCGCAACCCTATTTCCCTCTTAATGAAGCCCTTGGCACTGTCAAGGCCCGCCTGAGTTTGTTCAACATGGCCTTTTTCCCCAATTACGCTATAGTAGACCTTAGCCCTTTTCAGATCACTACTGAGGCTAATTCCTGTCACGGTAGCGGATCGAACTCTCGGATCCTTGATCTTAGAAAGGAGGAGGAAGGCAATTTCCTTCAGTATGCTGTCACCAACTCTTATTGCTCGCTTACCTGCTAACATGTCTATCTTTAGGTACCACTTGTAGGAGCACGTTATGAGTCTACACGGTAGGCCCAGAAAAAGGAGCCTAACCTTTCCGGACAAAGTCAATGGTCTGAAGACTAATGGCAAACGAAGAATCAGAGGTTCAAGATCTCCATCCGTGTATCCACGATCTGAGCCAGGTAAAGAGAGTCAATATAGCTCAGGGTACGATTTAGCGAGGAATCGATATGCCTTCTGTCGTTTCCCACTGCGCTGATCCCCAGCTCAATCTTCTCCCACATATCATTGGATCCTATTTCAGCAATGGAGACATTAAATCTGGATTTTACTTTGCCCACAATGCTCTTGACTACCTGCCGTTTTCCTTTGAGAGAACGGTTGTCGTGTAAGCGAAATTCTATCTTCAGGGTTCCAACTACCATTGCCTTCCTATAGCTCTGCTTGAAGTTGCTTCATCTGGTAGACTTCAAATACGTCGCCCGGTTTGATATCATCAAATTTTTCGAGTCCAATACCACATTCATATCCACTCTGGACCTCTTTGACATCTTCCTTGAAACGCCTTAGCGAGGCGATCTTACCGTCAAATACGACTACATCGTCGCGCAGGAGCCTCACATTGGCATTCCTTTCCACATGACCATTCGTGACTTGGCATCCGGCCACGGTTCCCACTTTGGGAATGCGAAATATCTCTTTGATATCTGCTCGCCCTATTACTTCCTCCTCATAAACCGGTTCGAGGAGGCCGGCCATAGCCAAACGAATATCATTGACTGCATTGTAAATGACATTGTAGTACCGAACATCAATCTTTTCCTTTTCAGCAATTTCAGAAACGCGGGGATTTGCTCTCACATTAAATCCGATGATGATCGCGCCAGAGGCAGAGGCCAACATCACGTCCGACTCCGTAATGGCGCCAGTTGCGGAATGGAGTACATTTAGTTTGACCTCTTCGGTGCTTTGCTTGATCAAGGAGTCGTGGAGAGCTTCAAGTGAACCCTGAACATCTGTCTTTAAGATTATGTTGAGTTCCTTTATCTCCCCTTGCTTTATCCTTTCAAAAAGGTCTTCAAGGCTTACTAGACCTTTTCTGGTCATCGCATATTTCTTGCTCCTCTGCCTGCGGTTTTCAATTACCTGTTTTGCGGTCTTTTCATCTCCAACAACGATAAATTCGTCACCTGCCATGGGTACCCCGGATATTCCGTATATCTCAACAGGCATAGACGGGCCGACGGATATCAATCTCATACCCGTATGGTTGAGCATGGCCCTGACTCTGCCATAGTGTTCGCCGCAGATGAAAAAATCACCCTGCCTGAGGGTCCCGTTTCTTACTAGAACTGTGGCGACTGGGCCTTTACTCTTATCTAACTTGGCCTCAATAACGCTTCCCCGGGCTGGCTTGTTGGGGTTCCCTTTGAGCTCAAGCACTTCCGATTGGAGCAATATTAGACCTAGAAGTTCATCGACACCTTGGCCTGTTTTTGCCGAGGCCTGTCCCAATATGGTTTCTCCCCCCCACTCTTCAGGAACAAGCCCTAAGTCAGCCAGTTCCCTTCTCACCTTGTCCGGGTTGGCACCTTCCTTGTCGATCTTGTTGATTGCGACAAGGATAGGGGTGCTCGCGGCCCGGGCATGATTAATGGCCTCCTTGGTTTGAGGCATCACTCCATCATCTGCCGCCACCACCAGAATAATCAGATCCGTGACACTGGCTCCCCTGGCCCGCATGGCCGTAAAGGCCTCATGGCCTGGGGTGTCGAGAAAGACAATATCTCCCCCCTCGGCCTTGACGTAGTATGCCCCAATGTGCTGGGTGATCCCGCCCGATTCCCCTCCTGTGATGTTAGAGTTTCTTATATAGTCGAGTAACGAGGTCTTTCCATGGTCCACATGCCCCATAATGGTCACTACAGGGGGCCTTGGCCTTAGATCTTCTGGGCGATCTTCCACCTCTGCAATCAGTTCCTCTTCGTGGAAGGTGTCCAATTCAAGTTCGTAGCCGAAGTCATCTGCCACAAGGGCCGCGGTGTCGAAATCCAGGGGTTGATTTACGCTGGCCATGATGCCCTGACTCACCAACTTCTTGATGAGGTCAGCCCCCTTGGTCCCCATTGCCCTGGCCAGTTCGGCAACCGTCACCAATTCTTGGACCCTTATCCTTCTCTTGATGGCCTTAGGAATGGTAATCTCGGTGTGTTTTTGTTTCTTTGCAACCTCTTGGGCCGCCTTGGCGGTCTTCTTCACCTTGCGCCTTGGGACCTGGTCCCCGTAAAGATCGGCCCTTTCGTAAACCTCTTTCTTTTGACGACGGAAAATGCTCCTGGGTTTAACCTCGGCTACTTCTTCGCCCTTCTTCTTCCTCTTGGGGGGCCTTGCTTTCTCCTCCTTCTCGACGGGTTCCGTTCCGGTATCCAAAGGCTCATAAGGGATGGAAACTGGGGCAGGGGACTCCTCTCTCTTCACCTCAGACTGCTTCGCCAAGATATCGCTCAACGGTCCCTCCTCGGGACGTTTTATGATCTTGGCAGGTTGCTCCGCCTTCTTTCTCTTTATCTTCTTACGTTTGGCCTTGGCTTTCAGGCCTCGTTCGGCTACCTTCTCTGGTACCTCTTCTGGGGCGACAGCCTCCTTCTTCCCTTCAGGGAGAGGGGGAGATATCCTTTCTTCCGGCAGCACTGCTTCACTAACCCCCTTAACCTCAGGCGGCTTTTCAATCTCTGCCTCTCTTGCCACCTCCCTTAGGGTAATACCTCTGTCTTCTTCGATCTCTTTTGGCACTACCTCCTCGATGGTGGGCCCTGGCCTTGGCGGCTCGATCTCTTCCTTGGCTTCTTCCTCTATTTCTTCAGCAGGGACTTCTGGCTCGAGCTTAACGATCTTCTTGCGCCGGCGAATAACAGTGGGCTTGATCCTTCTCTCTTCAACTACTTGTGATACCCCGCCGGACAGGATTTCCTTAGCCTTTGAAACCGTCTCCTCGTCAAGGGTGCTCATATAGTTCTTTATGTTCAATCCTCCGGCCTGTAGCTTTTCCACCAGCTCCTTACTCTCCAAGTCCAGTTCTTTGGCTAGTTCATAGACTCTGACCTTGGCCATATAACCTCCCGATTCAAGTGTCTCGGAAATTGCCTACATCTTTGTTTATGCGTTCCCATGCCGCCCCGGGGGTTCCGAATGCAAGAAAATGGGGTCTTCAGTCCTCAAGGCCTTTCTTAATATGTGCCCCTTTTCAAGGCCTTTCCAACAAGAAATGCTCGGACAGACATAGGCACCCCTTCCCTTTTCCTTGCCCGAATCGTCTCGAATCACAAATCCCTCCGAGGTCACTACCAGCCGGATCAAATCATTCTTGCTCCTTTTCGACCTGCACACTATACACGTCCTTATAGGTATGTGTACCCTACGACCCGCCACGAGGCACTTCTTCGACCGAGGGATCATCAGCGACCGGGATCGGCTGGGCACCCGATTCTGAGTCTTCCTCTGAATCCGTCTCATTATCAATGCTAGACGCTTCCTCACGGGTGGACCTTCGGGCGTCTTCAATTAGTTTTGCCGCCCTATCCTCACTAATCCCCTTAACAGAGACCAGGTCATCCACCGATGCCTGGGCTATATCTGCGGAGGATCTGAAACCGTATTCATACAGGTCGGAAGCCCTTTTCTCACCCACCCCCTCCAGCTGCAGGAGGGACTTGTATCCATCCTTAAGGGCCTGGTTATAGTTGGTTTCCCCGGTTACGTCTAAGTTCCAACCCGTCAGACGGGAGGCCAACCGGACGTTTTGTCCTCTTCTACCAATGGCAAGTGATAATTGGTCATCCGGGGCCACTACTTCCATAGAGTGATTGACCTCATCGACGATCACCCGCGTGATTTCCGCTGGCGCCAGTGCATTACAAATGAACTTGGCGGCATCAGGGTTCCAAGTTACAATATCTATCTTTTCACCTCTCAACTCTTGGACTACCGCCTGGACCCTTCTGCCTTTCATCCCCACGCATGCCCCTACTGGGTCCACATCATGGTCCCTTGATGTAACTGCAATTTTGGCCCTCGAGCCCGGCTCTCTCGCAACCTGCATTATCTGAACAATACCTTCAGAGATCTCTGGAACTTCATTTTCAAACAGGGCTGAGAGGAAATTGGGGTGAGTCCGGGAAAGGACGATCTGGGGCCCGCGGCTGAACTGCTTTACTTCCAGGATATAGGCCCTGATCCGATCCCCCTGCTTGTATGATTCCTTTGGAATCTGTTCCTTATGGGGCAGCTCTGCCTCTGTACGGCCAAGGTTCACAATGATGGAGGTCCTGTCGAATCTCTGTACGATCCCGTTGATGATCTCTCCCCGTCTGTCCTTGAAGTCGTCGAAAATGATATCTCTTTCGGCCTCTTTCAGGCGCTGCATAATAACCTGCTTGGCCGATTGGGCGGCTATCCTTCCGAATGTATCGGTATCCATCTTGATGCCAAGGCTGTCTCCCAATTCGGATTCGGGATCAATGTCATGGGCCTTATCAAGGGAGACCTGGAGGTGTTCATTGGTCACATCATCCACAACTTCCTTGAATTCAAAGACCTCAATTTCCCCCAGTTCCTGATTATAGGTGACTTCCAAGTCATAGTCCGGGCCGAATTTTCTCCTGGCAGCCGCCTTTACCGCTTCCTCAAGGGCCTTTATCAGCACATTTTGTTCCACACCCTTTTCACGGCTTACTTGTTCAATCATTCTTGTCAAGTTTGAAACCATGTCACATTACTCCAGATGAATTTATTGCCGTCTCCTTAAGCCCCAGATGGAACCGGGGAGTCATGATGCCGAAATGCAGGTCCTTACGAAATCAAAACTAGATTTCTCAGTTGTCGAATTCATAGACCAGGTTGGCCTTTGCCACACGTCCCCAAGGGAGGGCAATCAGATTATTTTCCACTTCAAGGTATACCGTCCCATCCCGGAAGCTCCTTAGATAACCAGTGAAGTTCCGGCGCCCATCCACCGGTGCCCCCATCTTTATCTTCACCTTCCTTCCAATAGCCCACAGAAGATCTTTTTCCTTCTTTAATGGCCTGTTAAGGCCCGGGGACGAGACCTCAAGGACGTATACATGGGGTATGCAGTCCTTCACCTCAATGAGGTCCCCGATTTCTCTGCTGATCCTGGCACAGTCTTCGACCGTGATGCCCCCCTCCTTGTCCACGAAGACCCTTAGCACCCATCTTCCACGCTCTGATAAATATTCAACCTCCACGAGTTCAAAATCCATTTCTTCGAGGAACGGCTCTATAAACGTGGTTACTGCCTTTGCGACAGAATTAGTGGTATCCATAGGGCAAACAACAAAAAAGCGGGCACCGGCGCCCCGCTTTATGACTGCAGACCAAAATGTTGAGCGGTTTATTACATAACATCCCTTAGAGGAATTATGAGAAAACCAGCGCCAAGTCCACAATTCGAAGTAAATCAACCTTCAAAAGATCCGGTCGACAACCTCAAAGCGGGGCACGCCATACTAAACTGACGCGAACCACTGGAGCGGGCAACGGGGATCGAACCCGCGACACCAAGCTTGGGAAGCTTGTACTCTACCAACTGAGCTATGCCCGCTCGGCAATGCCAAAAACTTTTACAGCAGAATTTTATTACACCCAACCGGCCTAGTCAAGAACTATTTTAGATTCTGGAAATTACCCATTTTGTATCATTTTAGCCCTTTTCCGATCTCTCGTTTATCCGGGGTAACCTCCATTGCCCCGGTTTGAGAGCGCTAAACTGTTACCCCATTTTGGTAGTGGGTCAGTTTGGATTTATGATTAGGGGATAGACTGGAGTGCTTGCGGAAATATAAGACTAAACTGTCTGTCTCTTATGAAATCACTATGTAGTTTCAATTCTCTTCGGATATCAACTTGAAGATCCGAACAATAGCCAAATATAACCTGAAGTCCATTAATTCTGGCAGTTTTCATAGCTGGAATTATGTCGGTATCGGCGCAAAGAACCAAGATGCGATCAGCAAGTTTATTGTAAGATACATGGGCTATGTCAAGTCCCATTAGCATATCGACTTTTTTTTGAATAAATATCGGTTTACTGTTTACATCAAATCCTCTGACTGCAAGGTCTCCTTTCCGTAGGGCGATTTGATCCTGTATGCTAAGACGTTCAATAAATGCGATAGCATGCTGATAAGTAGGTGTTTGTGAGTAATTAATGCCTCTCAAAGTTCCAGAAAACGGTTCGGCGAGATAAAAAAAGATTCTATATATTTCCTCTTGTTTGATATCTAAGAAGGACTTGATTAAGGCCAGGACATTTTCTACGTGATTGTAATCAATTCTTGACGGGTACTTTCTGGAGGCTTCGTCAAAAATGCCCTTTCGGACATTTTCCCAATCAACAAAAATGGCTACTTTCTTCAACTTACCCATAACAGGACGCCAGAAAGTATTAAGGGGGGCAAGAAACGCCTTGGTTGTCCCTCAGCAGCCCCCCAGTAGAATTCATTGTATAGTACAATATTAGGGTTAATAAAGGATGTCAAGAAAAATCGTATTTAATTAATTAAATCAATAACTTCTTCAATATTCCACACATGATCAGTGACACCTGCTTCCATGGATGGGGTGACTCTTAAGGATTGATGGATTCTGCAAAAATTATAATACATGAAATGAAGCGAAACCGCATAAGCCAAATTCTCTACC
>JAZDES010000046.1:0-60725 GCA_043808585.1 Pseudomonadota bacterium
TACACAAAAATTTCCCTGACAGACAAGAGACTGTTGCCGATAGGGTATCGCCCAGCCTTCGTTTCTCAACGCCACCTACAAAAGATCCTGGCATATGTCGAGAAGGGGGTTTTGGCGGTAATCGAGGAAGAGGTCATAAAAACTCGCGATGCTCAGTCGGTAGCTGAGAAGTATAAGGAAGTAATCATTCAGACCAAGCAGCTTTTAGTGGAAATGGCGTCGGGCTAACTTGTACCTCTCGATCTGAAGAATCCTGCACATATTAAATATCTACAAGGCCTTGGACTTCTCTTTGGTGTCGGTACTGAAGTTGAGTCACAGTAGCGATTGCCCAACATCTATATGGCCTTTAGTTGTCAAGAAAAAACTACCCCGATCGACTGGAAAAGATGAAAGGATCTTCGTCTTCGATTCAGATTTCTTGGCAATTAACTCGTTGGTTCCGACTTTTGTCTTCGGTCGTGAGAGTCAGGGCACAATGTTTTGCCGTAAAACTGAAACGGTATGCCCTGCACCAAACATCTATCGAGATTAACTGTAGAGTCAAGATGTTCTTTGACAAAGCGAGGAAAAGGGGGACGGTCATATAAAAATAAGTAACTTCAAAATTATGGAATGTGAGAAGAGGGTTAGTTATTTACTTATGTCCGTCCCTCTTTTTACAAACGAAATGAACATCAGTTGAATGCTGTTGTTATGCGATTCAATGCTTGCTTTCTTTTGTGCTTCTAATCATATTGGTTGGGTCTCCCTCTTCTATCATCACATTCATGACCTTTCTTTCAGGTTCGCCTGGGAGATTTCCTCTTAGAACCGCTTCCAGTACAACGGTCCCATCCGATCTTGTAAATACTGCGTCTGCTTCTGCAAACCCGGTAGTATCTATATCATTAATTGTCAGTTCACACTTAATCGTATCGCCGAAATATACAGGTTTTCTGAATTTAAAATTCATCTCCGCTGCAAGCCATCCAAGTTGACCCCCAATCTCGGTAATCAGACTAGCTATTAGCAATCCATGGCATATCCTCCCCTTGAAGTATTTTACATTTGCAAAGCGTTCGTCAAAATGAACAGGATTATAGTCCCGAGATGTCTTTGCAAAATCAATCGCATCCTGTTCAGTAAAGGTACGTGTAACAGAAAATTGATCGCCAATATTGATGCCCTTTACAGCTTTCATCCTTATGGGTGTCATGAGATACTACCTTTACCTGAGGACATAACGAAGAGTTCAGGGGCGGCCTGGTTAACACATCTCTTGGCTGAATCTATTTACATAGGAAACTAGAATGTGGGGGACGTTCTTGACTTCGTTGACTTATTCCCGCTGCTACCCCTGTATCTTCCAACTTGTGGATTTCCCGGACCTAGAACAAAAATTCGCGCGCTCCATGTCTTCAGAGTAACGGGGTTTTTGGCGACCGTATACCATTTCTGATCCTCTTTCCCTCTCGGGCCCGCCCTGGCCTCCGGCTCGTAGGAGCGAGCCTACGCCTCGCCTATGAGACTTTTACCCAATTTAGATTAGGCAATGCACCACTCCAGACCTGACCTTTTCAGTGTAGAACATCGGTTCGGATCGGTCTGGGCCAGGGGTTGAAAGAAGAAAACGCCATCGGAGGTGGCTAGGGCCTTCCTTGAATCCAAACGGCTTCTCTAGTTGATCCCACCAAGTTTTTGCCTCATGATTTTGCCTCCTCTATTAACTGACCTCTCAACTCCTTTTTCAAAACCTTCCCGGCTGCGCTTACCGGGATAGTGTCCAGAAAGACCACTTCCCTGATCTTCTTATAATGGCCGACCTGGGAGTTGACATGTTCCATGATCTCCTCACGAGTTGCCTGGGCGCCCTGCTTCAGCTGCACAAAGGCCACGGCTAACTCCCCTGCCTCGAGGTCCGGCCTGCCCACAACAGCACACTGCTGGACAGCCGGGTGTTCAAAGATTACCTCCTCTATCTCTCTTGGATACACATTGTATCCCTTGTAGATGATCATGTCCTTTTTTCGATCCGTGATATAAAAGAAACCCTCTGGGTCTTCGCGGCCGATGTCGCCGGTAAGGAGCCAGCCGTCTTTTAGGACCTCTGCTGTAGCCTCCGGCCTGTTCCAGTAACCCAGCATGACCTGTGGGCCGCGAATGCAGATCTCCCCTTCAGATCCGGGCGGTAGATCCTTACCCGAGACTGTATCGATTACTTTACATTCGGTGTCAAAAACAGGAAGACCGACCGACCCCGGGCGAATAGCATTGCGATCAGGGGGGTTGGCCGTTGCTCCCATTGAGCACTCGGTCAGCCCGTATCCTTCTTGGACAACACCGGATGGAAAGGCCTCGAGCAACTTCTCTAAAACGGACATGGCCAGGGGAGCCGCCCCTGATGCAGCGATCTTGACAGTAGAGAGGTCATAGGAGTCAAAGTCCGGATGGTTAATCAGGGGGATATAGAGCTGGGGGGCCCCACCGAGCCCGGTGGCCCGGTACTTTGCCACAGCGTCGAGGTATTCCTTGGGCTCGAATCTCGGAAAGACCACCATTGTAGTTCCCCCGTATATTAAGTTGTTGAGATAACCGACGGTCCCCATGGCGTGAAACCACGGAACGACAACCAGGGCGGTCTCCTGATCCCGGGCAGTAAGCCGGTCTTTCTTGGGGTCAACCCCAGGTGGGTAAATTGCCTTTAACACGCCGTCGACATAGTCAACCTGGGCACCGCTGGGCCAGTTGCCATACTGAAGGACATTGGCAACAACATTGGCGTGGCTCAGCATCACACCCTTGGAGACACCGGTGGTCCCACCCGTATAGGCCAGGTGAACCAGGTCATTTTTCAAATCTATCGAGACCTCTTTATCAAACGGTTGGTATTGTTTCAAAAGGGGCGCCATATCGATGGTATCAGGCACTTCGATCTTGCTAAGTAGCTTCAGGGGAGCGATGATCGCATTGTAACAATCGGCGATACTCGTTGTTATGATCCGCTTAACGGATGTTTCAGGAATAATCGACTGGATTCCCGGAAAAAGAAGGTCCAGGGAGATCAATGTCTCGGCTCCCGAGTCATTCAATTGATGGCGTGCCTCCCTCTGTGATAGGAGTGGGCTTAATGGCGTAAAGACGGCCCCGACCTTGATGGCCCCGTAATAGGCGATGGCGAACTGCGGCATATTAGGCAGGTGGATCGCCACCCGGTCTCCTTTTCGGATTCCCATGTCAACGAGGGCCGTCGCGAAACGATCGCTAAGTTCTTTTAGATCAGCGTAGGTCAACTCCATCCCCCCGAAGATGATAGCGATCCGGTTCGGGACCCGGCCCGCCGTCTGATCGAGAAAGGCATGGACCGGTATTTCGGGGTAGTTGAGGCTCTTGGGCCAGTCAGCTGGCCAAGCCTTGAAGTTCTTCGCCACGGCAACACCTCGTCAATTCAAGAGCGGCAAAATGGACTATGTTAAAGGTGAATCGACAAGAGCATACAATTATCCCGTGTCATCTTTGAGAAAGTGTTTGTGGTATTCCTCTTCGGTGAGATATTGCTTCATTAGCCGGGTGATGAGATTGAAGAGCTCCTCCATGTCCGAATCGGACATTCGGCCTCTGATGCATGCCATAAGCTGGTCCTCTGAAAATCTCTGGAGATAATAGGTAAGGGTATACTCGTCCACCTCGCGGCTAAAACCGAAACCTACCAGCCCGTCATATTCTTCAACAAAACGGTGTGTACTCTTTGGCATGATAGCCTCTTTCCCTTGCTCACAGCGAGATCAGGGCTGTTACCGCTGAATCTTTGTCCTGTTTTTCTAGTCGAAGGTCAAATAGGATTTCTCTGTTATGGAGCCAACTACCACCTTATTGACCCGCGAGGTCTGTCCCTGAAGCAAGAGGGTCGCCAGTTCTCTGGCTGCCCGGTCATCCGGGAGGAGGTCCAGCTTGTTCAGGAATGCCACCCGCCTCGCCGAGATTGGAGCCCCCTTGAAAAGCCCTTCCCCTGCCCGAAAGATCTTGGCAATGGCCTCCAGGGTGAGCATGGCCCCTTGCCTATGGCCCGTCACCTTTTCATATCGATCCGGTCGAAAGACCACCTCTGCATCAAGCCGCTTTCCAATCGACTCCAGGCCCATCATGGCCACAACAAGGGTGGCCGATGGAGGGATAACCGGCTCATGGGCTGCAGGGGCCTTGAGCGGTCGGCCCGCCGAGCCATCCGCCTCCAGTATCAGATAGTCAACCCATGGGTCTTTGAAAATCGACTCTGCCTGGGAAATACTCAGGCCCTCCACCTTGTCGGATTCCAGAAGACCGTGGCCCACAAAGGCAATCCTGTCCCTTTCAATGGCCTTTTTCAGCTTTTCCTGCCAGGCGGAATCGGAACCGGAAAAGATCACCTGTGTAAAAAGGCCGGCCTGCCAGCTCCAGACCCTGGTGGTGGTGGATGCGACCACCCGGGAGCCCCCCTGACACAGCTCCTCTGCCAAAGAGCGCATCAGGCTCGTCTTCCCCCCGCCGCCTACAAGGGCCACATGTTCCCTCCGCCCCAACCCCAAGGTAGAGGCCAGATCCTTCCCCATTATTTCTTCCTTAAAACCCGGCTGTCTCCAACCCTGACCGTCACCTGGGACTGGTCAAAATACTCTATCAGGGGGATTACGTACTTCCGTGAGGCTCCGGTCATGTCCTTGAACTGGGGGGTGGTGATCTCTCCATGCTGCTTCAGGAAGTTGACCAATCTGTCCTGGAGTTCTTTGACGGCCTTATTATGAAAGTAAAGGTCTTCTTTGACCTTTAGCAGGATCCCCTCCTTGACCAGGACCTCCAAGACCTCCGTCCCTGAATTATCCGGGAATTTATCCTTCAACTCCCTGAAATAAGGCGGCTGGAGGGCGCCTTTCAGATATGTCTCTTCCAGCCTGCGCCGAGTCTCCACCTGGTCTTGTGCCAGAGTCACCCGATGCCCCTTGAGGCGAACCACCTCCTTTTCCTGGACAATGGTCCCTTCCTGGGTCAGCTGGTTAACAATGTGGTTGAAGAGCTTTGGGTTGTTCTTGCCCGCTGTCCTCGACCTCAACTCCTCCTTGAGGAGTCCCACTCTCAACGGAAAATCCTCGTGATACCGGCCGATGGTCCCCAGGATCTCATCCCTGGCCTTTTCCAGAAAGGCCCCATGTATGATAATGCCCCGCTCTTTGTCGTACTGAACTACCTTCTTTTGTGCCTTTAGCGCCGTGAGGGCATCATCCAGCCTCTTTTTGCTGGTGTTTGTCAGAAAAGAGAGTTCCGCCTCTTCTACACCCTGAAAGCGTCCCATAGAAATAAACAGCTCGATGATCTCTTTCAGCTCCCCTTTCTGAAGTAGTTTCAATTCGGAAAGGACTGTTTCTGAGAATCGTCTTTTCTTGGCAGGCAAAGGGTTAAGGACCTCTCCACCTCCAATGGTCCTCACCGGAGAATAGCTTCTGAGGACATAGCGGTCACCCTTTAACACCGTGGTGGGCGCGTCGAGCCTGATCTGGGCGAGACAACTCTCCCCCGGTTCCAGTTCATCCCTATCCATAAGGACCAGGGTTGAGATCACCTCTGAGGTCCCCGTATGGAAGCGCACCTTGGCCCTATTCTTGAGTTTTCGAGGTGCGCTGGGAAGGTGGTCAAGGAACACATCAACCATATAAGTGGGACGGAGGGAGCCTTTGGTGGCAACGATATCACCCCTTTGTATCGTGTCTCTTTCGACGCCCTGGAGGTTAACAGCCGTCCTCAGGCCGGCCTGCACCTCATTGACCTCTCTATTATGTACATGGATGCCCCTGATCTTGGCGTTAGTTCCGTGGGGATAGATGGTAATCTCGTCGCCGACCCGTATCTTCCCGGAGACAGTGGTCCCTGTAATGACGGTGCCAAAGCCCTTCATTGTAAATACCCGGTCGATGGGAAGCCGGAAGACGTGACCCGTCTCCCTTTGGGGGATTTCCTGAACCAGCTTGTCAAGGGCCTGAACCAGGTCCTCGAGCCCCTGGCCTGTAATGGAAGACACCTCAATGATGGGGGCGTCGGCTAGAAAGGTGTTCGAGAGGTATTCGCTGACATCTTCCCTTGCCAGCTCCAGCCAGTCTGGCTCTACCATATCGATCTTGGTAAGGACCACCAGGCCATGCCGGATCTTCAGGAGCTCACAGATCTCCAGGTGTTCCCTGGTCTGTGGCATGACCCCTTCGTCTGCGGCAATCACCAAGGCCACAATGTCGATGCCGGTGGCGCCGGCCACCATGTTTTTTACAAACTTCTCATGGCCCGGGACATCGACGATCCCCAGGCGCTGTCCCCCAGGCAATTGAAGGTGGGCAAACCCAAGCTCGATGGTGATCCCTCGCTCCTTTTCCTCCTTGAGCCGATCTGTGTCGATGCCTGTCAGGGCCTTGATGAGAGAGGTCTTGCCGTGGTCTATGTGGCCAGCGGTACCCAAAATGATCGGTTTCATCGGAAATTTCCCCGTACCCGTTGGTCAGAAACCTTAATTCTAGTTGTCTTATGTGATGTTTCCTGCAAGAGGGCTCAGCGGTCACTCGAGGCGATCAGAAGTCTCTGGCCCGGCCGAATGGGCTGGCTTTGGCTTATCTGATTGAGGCGGCAGAGTTCTTTTACCGATAAATTGTATTTCCTGGCAATACTGTAAAGGTTATCCCCCCGGCTAACCACGTGGTAACGGGCCTTCGCCCCTGAAGTTGCCTCTTTCCCGGCGCTCGGTTTCTTTGCCTTAGGACTTTCGGAGGCCATGCTCTTTTGTCGTTCTTCAAAGCCTTTTGCCAGTTTGTCCAGTTGCCCCTTTAGTAATCTTCCGGAACTATCCAGTTTCGATATGGACTGTCGAAGCTCCTTTTCCTTTTCTTCCAGGAGAGCGATCCTTTTCTCTATCTCCTCGATATGCACTAGCCGCTCCCCTACCCGGTTAAGCCCGGCCCTTATCGAGATTATGTCCTCTTTGTTTGACCTGCTACCGGTCCTGAAAAATATGAGCGCAAGAATGATCAAAATTAAAACAACGGCTCCTCCGAGAAACAGGGATTTTTTGCGACCCGTGGGGTCGCCGTAAGCGCTATCATATCCAATGTCCTCGTTTCTACCCCCATACCCCATTTCATGGGGGCTCTCCTCCAGGATGTCGCCCATTTGTTTGTCAAGAACCTTGTTCATCTATCTCCCCCTTTCAGGCTTTTGATCCTTTTACGATTACTTCCGCCAATACGCAAGCCCTTTTTAGTTGAATGGGGGCATAGGGATCGACTTGCCCCAAAATGCCTATGCCGTTGGATCTCACTGACACAACCCCTAAAGCAGGCCTTCGGCCGCAACCAAATTCGAATACCCATCTAGACGGGGACCAAATTCGAATGAACAAAACTCAAAATACGAAACAGATCTGCATCCGTTGTTTTGGTTATTGAGAGATTGAGAAAAATCTAAGGCGCGTTCATAGGCAATAGACTTGTTCGGTGTTCTGGAAGTCTATGAGAATCTCTTCTATGTCAAAGCCTGGTTTAGTGCAAAACCCAATGCTTCTACTACCATGTCTAGTTCCTCCTCCTTAATAACAAAAGGTGGCCCCAGCATAATGGCATCCCCCAGACCGCCAGCGAAACCCTTTGATTGGTATGTAATTATGCCCGAATCCATGAGGCGGCCATGGAGTTTTTCAGTTATCCGTCTCTCCCTGGAAAAAGGTTTGAGCGTGGCCTTGTCTTCCACTATCTCAACGGCACGCATCAATCCTACCCCCCGTACGTCAGCGACATTGGGATGTTCTTTAAATGGGTTTAGAATACTTTCCAGGTAAAGGCCCCGCTGGTGGGCCTGACTGACCAGGTCTTCCTCTTCAATGATTCTCACTGTAGCCAGTCCTGCTGCTGCAGCCACTGCGTGATGAGAGAATGTGTGGCCGTGGGAAAAGCCTCCTCTATCACGGATGAGTTCCATGTGCCCTTTGCGGCAACCTGCGGCAGATAGCGGCATATATCCTCCGGCAAGACCCTTTCCAAGGATTATGAAGTCCGGCTCGAGGCCATAATGCCCCGCTGCAAACCATCGGCCCGTCCTTCCCATGCCGCACATGACCTCATCCAGGATCAGGAAAATCCCGTAATGGCGGCAGATCTCCGAGACTATTTCGTAATACTCAGGTGGGGGCACAACCGCGCCCAGTGTGGCGCCGCAAACAGTTTCTGCCAGAAAGGCAGAGATGCTATCCTGTCCTTCAAGGGTAATCGCCTCGTCCAATGCATGTGCGCAACGAATTCCGCACTCCGGATAAGTGAGGTCGAAATAACAGCGCAGGCAGTAAGGAGGAGGGATGTGGATGACATTCGTCAACATGGGCGTGAAGGGATCCCTCATGGCCGGTTTCCCGGTGGCAGAGAGGGCGCCCAAGGTTGATCCATGGTATGACTGCCAGCGCGCTATGAGGCGGTAACGTCCGGGTTTGCCTGATGCAATATGGACCTGTCGAGCGAGTTTGAGGGCGGTCTCGACGGCCTCGCTACCGCTTGAACAGAAATAGAATCGCTCTATACCCTTGGGTGCGTGTACGCTCAAGCGCCGCGCAAGTTCCTCCAGAGGTTCGGTAGTAAACATGGTACCATGGACATAGGCTACCTCCTGCGCCTGTCTGGCAATGGCCTTGGCCACCTCTTCCCTTCCGTGACCGATATTGACACATATTGGGCCGCCGCTTGCGTCTATGTATCTCTTTCCCTCGGAATCCTCGATCCAGACTCCCTCTGCGCGTACAGCCCTTGGCAAGGCTCGATCCAGCCGCCTGTGAAATACGAAGCTCTCCATCTCTAGATCTTAAGGGCCTCCTCAAACCCCTCTCTTATTGCCTCGTTAAGCCTTCTTGGCTCCCTCGCGTCGCCAATGGTAATGACCTTCATTCCGTCTCCTTTGACATCCCTTTTCAGGTCGTCAATAGATCGGGCGCCGACAGCCATGATGACCGTATCGGCCGGGATAGACGCCCTGCCCTTCTCTGTATCCACTATGACCGAGTGGTCCTTTACCTCCAGGAGCCTAGTCTTGGGGCGAAGCCTTACCCCCATCATCCTCAAGCTCTTGAGGAGTGACCATCGCGCGGTCCTGCCAACGCCCTCGGCCAGTCGAGGCACCAGATCAATGACAGTTATCTTTCTTCCCGGAGTGTGGAGAAGCTTCATGGCGTACTGGGGATCTTCGGCTTTGTGATACATCAGGAAGGTAAAGGCATCGGAGGCCGGTGCCCCCATGGACGCTATAAAATGGGCCGTCTCGCAGCCGGTGGCATTTCCTCCAACAATTACCACATTTTTTCCTATGTCATAGACCCTTTCCATAAGGACATCCCAGGCACTCACCACATGGGGCCTCTCTATGCCAGGGACATCCATATCAATGGGTCTCGACCCCGAGGCTACCACCAGGGCATCTGGCTTGTGTTCCCTTATGATTTCCGGGGTTAGGGGAGTGTTGAGCCTTACCTTAACCCCCAAGAGCCTCATACGGTTCTCCATACTGTCTGTGATCCTTTGAAATTCCTCCTTTCCCGGCGGGACCTTGGCCAGGTTGACCTGACCTCCCAGTCGTCCTTCCTTCTCATAGAGGGTCACGTGATGCCCTCTGGCAGCGGCAGTCAGGGCGAATTCCATGCCTGAAGGCCCTCCGCCTGCCACCATGATCTTTTTTGGTTCATTGGCCCTCCCAACCTTGAGTTCCGCCTCCCTCCCCACCCTTGGATTAAGGATACACGTCACTGAGCTCCCAGAGAATATGGCATCAAAACAGCCCTGGTTGCAGGCAATGCAGGGTATGATTTCCTCCATCCTTCCTTCCTTAACCTTATTGGGGAGTTCCGGGTCTGTCAGCAGGGGCCTTCCCCAGCACACCATATCACATGCCCCGGATCGCAGGGCCCTCTCCGCTACGAAAGGGTCGCCCAGGCGATTGGAGGCAAATACCGGGACGCTAACCTTTTCCTTGACACCTCGTGCCAGATATACGTAGGCGCCAGGAGGCACATTGGTGGTGAGCTGAGGTACATGGGTCTCATGCCAGCCGCCGGTCACATTTATGGCGTCAATCCCGGCCTTTACCGCCTCCGAAGCGAATTGAGAGGCCTCCTGGTTTTTATTCCCCCCCTCCATGAAGTCATTTCCGGCGATCCTGATGCCCAGCGCCACCCCATCACCCACTGACTCTCTGACCTTTTGGATCACCTCGATCCCGAAGCGCATCCTGTTCTCCATGCTGCCCCCATATCCATCGGTACGCTTATTGGTGATGGGGGAGAGAAACTCGCTCAAAAGATAACCGGTGCATGCAAGGATCTCCACATAATCGAATCCCGCCTCCTTCGCTCGCCATGCTGCCCTTCCGAAGGCATCCTTTGTCTCTTCGATATCCTCCATGGTCATCTCGCGCGGGGTCTCGCGGGTCAGCCTGCTGGGGATGGCTGAAGGGGCTATGGGGGTCATTCCACTCAAAAAAGAAAATGAATAGCGGCCTGCATGGAAAAGCTGTGTCCCCAGGGTGGCATCTGTCTCATCTCGGAGTTCCTTCAAAAAGCCCTTTATGGACTGGACATTCTTATCGTCAAAGAGCCCTGGCATAAAGGGGGCGCTGCCCACCCTATCAATGGCAAGAGGGCCGATGGTCATCAGGCCCACGCCCCCTCTCGCCCTCTCCCTGTAAAATGCCTCGTATCTCTCGTTGAAAGAATAGTCCGTCGTATAGGCCAGGCCCATGGAAGGCATCACAATCCGGTTTTTTATCTTGATCTTATTTATGTTTATAGGCTCAAATAACTTTTTGAACTCCATTTTGTCCCTCCGCTTTTACTGGTAAGAAGCCCATGTCAATAGTCAATTTCCGGTCTATCCGGGTTAGAATCCTAGTTTGTGACTTCTATGAACGCTGCGAGGAAGTTCTAAATCCGAAATCCGAAGCTCGAAATCCCTGGCCCAGACCTGGATTAATATCGCTCTGTTCTGAAGCCGTGGCTTCCAAAGTATTCCAAGCCAAGAGTCTGTTCAAGGTATGTCGCGCCAGGGCGGGCCGAAACAAGTCCGAAATCTCAATCTCACAATGACCAAAACAACGGGTGCAAAGCTGTTTTGTATTTTGAGTTTTGTTCATTCGAATTTGTTCCCCGTCTAGACGGGGTATTCGAATTTGGTTGCGGCCGAAGGCCTGCGTTAGGTGTCGAAAAAGGGCGCCTAAGGCTCAAGAACCCCCATTTCTCTCAGTAGCTCGTCGCGTTCCGAGCTATCCATATACCCCAATTCAATCAATATCTCACCGATGAGCCTGGGCTTCCGAGTCGCAATCTCCTCCCTTACCTGAAGCTTCATTGCCTTAATAAGCTGCTCCGTCGTAATATACCCCTTCTCTGTCGCCACAAACCCGAAACGCTTTCTGATCTCTCCGGTTGTCACCTTGACCTCTTGTTCCCGTCATGTTCTCTTGATGATTCTGTTCCTGATCCGTCTGCGTTGAGCTATCGATCCTACTCGCCTACGGATTCCGGTTCGCTTGCAAGAAAAGGTTACTGGTCAGCAGCTGCTCTTACCCCCACCACGCTTTCTCTGGCATGGGCCATAAATGAGATCACTCCATAAGGACCGGACTGAGGAAAATAGCGAGCAGAGATTACCACACGGTAACTGTAAAAGCAAACTCATGTGGGATTTCTAAGCAGTTCCAATCTCGGGATTCAACGTCGCTTGGCCGGGAGAAGGCATTGGTGAATTAAGGGCTATATTTGAAAATGCCCTTGATAGTATTGACCCGTTCCCGTAAAATCCCTTCTGCTACCCCGGACAAGCCGGAACCAAAAAGGTCTCTCGCAAAGGCGCAAAGACGCCAGGTTTTTTAAAGAGCAGAAGTTTATTCATAAGGGCCTAAAGGGACTTATGCACGTTGAAGGTTAAAGAGGCCCTGTTCGTTATTCGCACCAGGGGAACCACATGGGATAGGCTGAAGCTGGAGTTATGGAAAAGGCACTTCCGATCAAACCTTGGATAGTCAAGATATCTCCCAAGATCATCCCACCGAGTCTCAAAGATAACACGGCCGATGTGGACCGCCTGATCAAGGCAATCAAAAAGATCCTGAACCCTGAAGGGGTAAGTATCGATTTTTCTCTGGTAAAGCGCCTGCCCGGAATCCTCAGGAGGCATGCCTATGGTATAGAGGCCGTCCTCTTTAGGGACCAAAGCCACTGGAACCTGATCGATGTCGTGCCCTCCGGGCATGAAGAGGGCCTATACGGCCTTGCCGTGGACCTGGGGACTTCTACGGTGGTAGTTCAGCTTGTGGACCTATCCACCGGGGAGCCCAAGGATGAAACATCCTTTCACAATCCCCAGATGGAGGTGGGGACAGACATACTCACCAGGATTCATTTCGCAGACCAAGAGGGCGGTCTGGAGAAGTTGCAGGGGGTATTGATAGATGCGCTCAATCAAGAAATAGAGAGGCTGGCCCAAAGGAATCGCGTGAAAACCGATTCTATTATGGGGATGTCTGCAGCTGGAAATACCACCATGACTCATCTCTTCCTGGGCCTCGATACCCACTGGATATGTCGTGAGCCCTATATCCCTGTCCTGAACAGATCAGAGCTGATTAGATCCGTAGAACTTGGCATTGGGATCAACCCAGGGGCGCCCATCTTGGTCTTTCCCAGTGTTGGAAGCTACTTCGGCGGTGACCTTATAGCCGGGATCCTGGCATCGGGAATGACTCACCACAACGAACTCTCTGTCCTGGTGGATGTAGGTACCAATGCCGAGGTGGTGATTGGAAACACTGACTGGCTTGTGGCATGCGCAGGTGCAGCAGGACCAGCACTGGAGGGGGGCGTCGCCACCATGGGGATGATGGCCGGTCCAGGGGTCATTGATAAGGTAACCATAGCTCCTGTCACCCATGAATTCAAGACAAGGACCATCGATAGCCAGAGGCCGGTCGGCATATGCGGCTCAGGTCTGATAGACCTGGTCGCACAGCTCTATCTTGCCGGGATGATTGATCTGAGAGGAAAATATGTGGCCAAGAGATGCGGAGGCCGCCTAACAGAAATCGACGGCATCCAACAGCTAATAATCGTCCCGTCTGAAGACTCGGGAACCGGCAGTGCCCTGACCTTGAGCCAGACCGACATAGACGGGCTCATCCGATCTAAGGCCGCCATGTACACCATCCTTACTACCATAAGCAACACTGTGAATGTTCCCCTCAGCGAAATCAGCCGGTTTTACGTGGGAGGAACCTTCGGCTCTTATATAGACCCGCGCTCGGCCATTACCATTGGCATGATCCCTGACCTCCCATTGGAGACTTACGTACCCTTGGGAAACACCTCCCTTCAAGGGGCAAGCATGGCCCTGCGGTCGCAACAGGCCCGTGATGAGATCTTTCGGATCCGAGATCAGATAACTTACATTGAACTCAACGTGAACCAAGAATTTATGAACCTTTTCAGTGCAGCGAAATT
This sequence comes from Pseudomonadota bacterium, assembly GCA_043808585.1. Lineage (GTDB taxonomy): Bacteria > Desulfobacterota > DSM-4660 > Desulfatiglandales > Desulfatiglandaceae > CAYVMN01. The sequence continues at coordinate 13,514 of JAZDES010000046.1, forward strand.
TATCCCCCACACCGATCGGGCCCTCTTTCCTTCGGTTAGACCCTACAGGGGAGAGGATGAGTAAAGAGTGGGTGCTTGGACAACCTTAGGGCTTGGTTCCGGGTTCGGATTCTAAGACATGTTGTGCATAGAGACTGAGACCCTCAAATTGAGACTTCAAGTCATTAGGGTGGACTCTTTACTTGAGCACGAAGGAATCCTTCCCCATGTGGCAGATAAGCTGCTCCTGGAGTTCAAGAACTGGGCGAACCTCCAAAACCCGGTAATTGTTGATGAGAATAATATCGTCTTGGACGGGAACCACCGGACATACGTGTTCAAAAAATTGGGGTTTCGATACATTCCTGTCTGCAAGATCGACTATTTTAGCAAGGCGGTGAATCTGAGGTATTGGTTTAGGTTGTTAGGGGATGTCAGTGAACTTGGGCCCCTAAAGCAGACCGTTCAGAAGATGGGCGGACATCTCCGTCAGTTGACTGATAAGGAATCGCTTGTCAGACAAATGGAACAGAACCGTTTGGCATGTGGAATCCAGCAAGGCAATTTCTACGCCCTCATAAGTTTTCCTGAAGCGGCAGTTAATGATGCAGTCGGCGCCTATGAAGCCTTGAAAGAGATCCAAGACAAATGGATGCAACAAGGCCTAAAGCTAAGTTATATTCCGTGCCAGTCAATGCATGACTCCGACTTTTGCAGTAAACTCAAAGACAGCAAGTTGGTCATTTGGACTCCTCAGATAACCAAAGAAATGGTTGTGGATGCGGCAAAAAGGAAGAGGATATTTGCACCCAAGACCACCCGGCACTTAATAGCAGCACGGCCCCTAAATGTAAACGCCCCAATCCGCTGGTTCAAGGAAGATGTCTCTCTAAAGGAAATTGATGAGAGGTTTTCGGGATTCCTTCAACAAAAGGCCGTGAGGAGATTCGGGCCGGGACAGGTTATAGACGGTAGATATTATGAAGAGGAATTGTTTGTCTTCTATGAAAGACGTTAATCTTACTGCTGAGAGGGTATATATGATGAACCAAAGAAAAAAGATCCTCAGCCTGTCAGCTATAGGCCTTGATTCACCGGGGCTGGTCTCAAAGATCACTACCAGGATATCTGAGATGAAGGGCAATATCACGGATGTTGAAGAAAATTGCCGCAGGGGACTGTTCTCCATATTCCTTGTGGTTGATTTCTCGTCATCAATGAGACCAACAGACGAGATAGTCAGGAGTTTGAAGGTCCTTGAAATGGAGACAGGCCTGAAGCTTATTGTCAGGACTTGCGAAGAGGGGGAAATGGCCCCTGGATCTGAAGATCAGAATTATGTAGTGACCATCTTGGGTCTGGACCGGCCAGGCATCATTGCAGGGGTCTCCACATTTCTCCACAGGTACAACGTTAATATAGAGAACTGCAGGATGATCGCCCGCGGAAAATTTTTCTCCATGGAAATGGTCATAAACCTTGCCAAGATGGTCGCCCAGCCAAACTTGTCCCCCAATGAAAATCTGGAAAGGATGAAAGCGGGGCTAAAGGACCTTTGTGCGGAGATGAATCAGAGTGTAGTTATTCAGAGCCAGAACCAATTCATGAGGCTCAAGAAGATCGTAGTCTTTGACGTTGAATCCACACTGATAGAGGCATCTTGCCTCAGGGACTTCATAGAAAAAATGCTGGAAGCCTTTGATTTGTCGGCCGGTGAGTTCCGACCCATAGCTGACCGCAAAGACCCTTTCCAGGTCCTTGTCGAAAGCGCACCCAGACTGAAGGGATTGCCCATAGCCGAATTGGAGAAATTCAGTGAGAGCCTGGCCCTAAATCCCGGAGTCCTTGAACTCATAGAGATCTTGAAATCCTTGGGTTTTAAGATCGCGCTCCTGTCTTCCGGTTTTGATAGCTTTATGAAGAAGGTCTTTGAGGTCTCACGTGCTGATTATGCATTTGCCAATACACTCAAGGTGGATGAAAATGGAATAATAACTGGTGAATTGGAAGAGCCAGTAATGACCGACAAAACCAGGAACGAACTACTGGAATTGATCATGAATATGGAAAATATCAGCCCCGAGCAGGTAATTGCTGTTGGTGATGGCTCTACACTTTCTCGTTTGCCCGAGGACACAGGGCTAACCATCGCCTTCAGACCGCGGGATAGGTCAGTCAGGGCCGATGGAATATTTGACAGGGATCAAATTATCAACATATTGTACTGCATGGGCCTTCCCAAGACAGAACTGGACAAACACCTGGGAAAATCTCCTTAGTTGACGAAGCAGGGCAACATAGCCCGGGTAAGCTTCATCTGAGACCAAGACAGGACTTTAATAACTGTTCACGGGGTATTGGGTTTGTGATAATAGTTTAGCGCTTTGAAAACAGTGATGAGTCGCATGACCGACCGCGAGGGTCTTTTTTCCAAAGGACGTAACCCAAATTCTTCACAGCCTGTGGCACGCCCCCTTGCCTCTAAATACAGTTTCTGCCAGGCAGGGAAGAGGAAAAAGACCCTCGCGGTCCCCTGCCTTTCTTTCAAAACGCTAAAGTGCTACGATTTGTGAAGTAATGGTTTGATTGAAAAGGCTGAAACCGGGTTTCAAGGGCTGGATGTATTGAGGAGGAGACATGAGCCAAATGACAGGAGCAGAGGTCTTGGTACATTGTCTGATCGCCGAGGGTGTACGTTACGTATTTGGCATTCCGGGCGATCAATGCGGACCCATAACTGACGCAATTTATCGTATTGGGCATGAAGCCGGGCTGGAATTCATCACCACGAGACATGAACAGGCGGCAGCCCATATGGCGGATGCCTGGGCCAGGGTGACCGGCCAACCAGGGGTCTGTCTGGCGACGGTAGGCCCTGGCGTAGCAGATCTTGTGCCGGGTGTCTATACCGCCTGGGCCGATTCAATCCCCATGGTGGTTCTTGGGGCGCAGAACCAGACATGGCGCATCTATCCGGAGCATGGCTCCATGCAGGCCCTGGATCAGGTGGGGTTGCTAACGCCGATTACGAAGTGGCGCGCTTTGGTGGCGGACGTGCGTCGGGTCCCCCAGCTCACCCAGTGGGCCTTCAGGGAGGTAACCTCTGGCCGACCAGGCCCCGTCTACCTCGACTTGCCATCCAACGTCCTGTGTGATCGGCTGGATACAGAGCATCTCTCTATCCTTTCCCCCCGGCAGTACCGGGCCACCACACCACCAGTGGCGGAAGAGGCCTTGATCGAGGAGGCAGCTGATCTGCTGGTAGAGGCGGAGTGGCCCTTGCTCCATGCAGGAAGCGGGGTCCTTCGGGCAGGCGCCTGGCAGGAATTCGTCTCCCTGGCAGAACACCTCTCAGCAGCGGTGACTACCAGCCAGGGGGGCCGCGGGACAATCGCCGAAGACCACCCGCTATGCCTGATCCCCATGAATTATGGTGCCCTGGGTGCACAGTCAACCGCTGATGTGGTCCTGCTCATTGGTGGCAGGATGGGCGATGTGGATTTCTGGGGCCAGCCCCCGGCCTGGGGACCGCCGCAGGATCAGAAATGGATCCAGATCGACATTTCTCCCGAGTCCATAGGGCTCAACCGTCCCGTTGATCTTGCCCTGGTGGGAGACGCCAGGGGTACGCTGAGGGCCCTGCTCAAAGCGGTCAAGGCCCGTACAGGCCCGAAACCGGAGAATCCCCAATTTAAAGATGCGCGCGAGGCACAGGAGACATGGCTACGTCAGTGGGACGAGGGTGCCCGATCAGAGAGCTCTCCTATCCACCCCTTGCGACTGATGCGGGAGATCAGGGAATTTTTTCCCCGCGAGGCCATCATGTGCTCGGACGGGGGCACCACGGCTGTATGGTCTTTTTATCTCAACAGGATATATGAGCCCCGCACCTTCCTCTGGGCGGCCGACAGCGGTCACCTGGGTAGCGGAGTGCCATATGCCATCGCTGCAAAACTGGCCCGCCCCCAGGTCCCGGTTTACTGTATCACCGGCGACGGTTCCTTTGGCTTCAATGCCATGGAGCTTGAGACCGCCCGGCGAGTGGGGGCCCCTGTGGTAATCATTATTGCCAACGATCTCGGATGGGGGATGATCCGGTCCGCCCAGAAACTGGTCCACGAAGAACGATTTATCGGGGTGGACTTTTACCCTGATATCCGTTACGACAGACTGGCCGAGGCCCTCGGATGTTATGGCGAGCAGGTAACGAGGCCCGAGCAGATCAGACCTGCCCTCGAGCGAGCAGTCGATTCGGGCCTTCCAGCCGTACTGGATGTGGCGGTAGATCCTCAGGTCCACGGTTTCCCGCCTGATCTCGAAGTATTGGATGCCCTGTGGATGGAGGGATGTGAGAGATAGTAGAGGGGGTAGAATAATGATGAAGGCTGCAGTCTTTAGCGGCCCTGGCAGGGTAGAATTAGTAGATCTCCCTGTTCCCGTCCCTGGTCCTGAAGAGGTCCTCGTAAGGGTACATTACTGCGGTATCTGTGGGTCCGACCTCGAGGCGTACCATACCGGGATATACGAGCCGGGTCTGGTAATCGGCCATGAGTTCGCAGGCGAGGTTGCCGCGGTGGGTGAGAAGGTGGAAAGATGGGCGGAAGGAGATCGGGTGACGGTAAATGATGCGCTTCCTTGTGGTCGCTGCCTCTATTGCGGTCGTAAGATGCCGACCCTGTGTGAAGACCTGATTATGCCAGGTGTTACTCACAATGGGGGGATGGCTGAGTATGTGCTGGTCCCCCAGGAGGCCCTCCATCTCCTCCCTGACACGGTCACCACACGAAAGGGGGCCTTGGTGGAGCCATTGGCAGTAGCCCTGCACGGTGTGAAACGCTCTGCCATGAAGGCGGGGGATCCAGTTCTTGTGGTGGGGGCTGGACCTATTGGCCTCCTTACGCTTAAATCCGCGTTCCTTGCGGGGGCAAGAGAGGCTTATCTTTCAGAGATGGACTCCACGCGGGCCGCTATGGCGTTAAAATTGGGTGCAAGCAAGGTCTTTGATCCTTCCCGCCACAACCTTGCCCTGGAGCTGAACTCTTGTACCAATGGAGAGGGCCCTTCGGTGGTCTATGTGTGCACCGGGGCCACTGCTGCCTTTGAGGAAGCAGTAACACTGGTTAGAAAAGGTGGGCAGATTATGGTACTGGGCGTGGCCGTAGAGCCGGTAGCCACCGATTTCCTTACGGTGGTCCTGCACGAACTGGAAATTAGAGGCAGTTACCTGGGCTATGACCAGTTCGACCCTGCCATGGAATATATTGCCCGGGACGAGGTGGATGTGGAGGCCCTCGTAAGCAGCGAAATAGGACTGGAAGAGGTGGTGGAACGCGGATTTGAGATGCTGGAGACACCGGGTTCGGGGGCAATAAAAATTTTGGTCAAACTCATCACGTAGTCTATTGTGGAGGTGGAAGATGAGGCTCGGAAGCATCGAATATATGGAAGAGGTGATGGCCCGGAGCAACGCCGATCCTGACTACCAAAAGTCTGCAAAGGGGCAGTTTGAGACTTACACCCTTGTGCTGGGGGCGGAGCCGGACAAGGGTGTCCCCGAGCCGGTGATCGTTGGCTTTGATTGTAAGGACGGAAAGTTTGCTGAGGTATGGGAAGGAGAGCGGCCAACCATGTTTACCCTGTCGGCGCCTTATGGTGTCTGGGTGGATATATTGCGCGGTAAATTGGGTCCCGTAAAAGCGATTACCATGAGACGACTTAAGACCCAGGGTCCTTTCCTTCAGCTCCTAAAGGGCACAGAGCGGGTGCTTCGATGGGTGGAGATCCTTCGCACCATACCGACCGAGTTTGATGGGGATTACGGCCAGTACGCTATTAGTGGGAGCGAGTCCGGCTGAGGTATTTGAGGGCTAAGGGGCTGACCCTAAAGAAAGGGGTTTATGAAAGCCGCACCCCTTTTTCCTGCATGCCAGGACCGGCTCCGACTCTTTCGGCCGTTTGATACTCAGAACCGGCGTACCGCACTCGGGACAGACCCCGTGAGAGGGTTCATCCCAGGTGGCAAAGCGGCATTTAGGGTACTGGTCGCACGCATAAAACCTCTTCCCTTTCTTGGATCTCCTTTCTATCAACATACCCTGGCAATTCTTCTCAGGACATGGCACCCCCGTTCTTGTTGGGGCTGCTGTCCTGATGTTCTTGCATTCAGGATAGCCGGTACAGGCGACAAAAGATCCGAACTTTCCATTCTTAACCACCATCGGCCTGCCGCACTTCTCACATGTGCCCTGCTCTTTCCCAGGCTCAATTGGGACTTCAACAGTAATCCTTCCCTTGTCGTCTCGGACATAATTGGAGGTATTCTTACACTCGGGATATCCGGTACAGCCCAGGAAAAGCCCGTTTTTGCCTGACCTGATGGCCATTGGGCGATGGCAGCGGGTACAGGGGATATCGGTCAGGACTTCTCCTTTCATCTCCTTCTGTGCCCTATCGAGTTCCTTCTTGAAAGGGTCATGAAACTCTCTCAGGACCTTGATCCATTGGGCCTCACCCTGCTCGATCTTATCAAGGTTATCCTCCATATGTGCAGTGAATGTGGTACTGAGGATCTCTGGAAAACCTTGGACAAGGAGATCAGTAACCAGAAAACCCAGCTCGGTCGGGCTGAAGCGTTTCTTTTGGAGGGTCACATATTCCTTGTCACTGATATTGGCCAGTATTGCGGCATAGGTCGAGGGTCGACCGATACCGTTTTCCTCAAGTGCCTTGATCAGGGTTGCCTCTGTGAACCTTGGTGGAGGCTGGGTGAAATGTTGTGCCGGCTCAAGTCTAATCAGGCTCAGTTCTTGGCCTTCTGTTAGTGGAGGAAGCTGTTCTTCCCTATCCTCCTCTGACCCGTTTTCCTTGCGATCATCACCGTAGAGGACAGTAAAACCCTTGAATACGACAACAGAGCCCGACGCCCTGAAAAGGGACTTGCCTGCCGCGATCTCCGCCTGGGTCTGATCCACGATGGCCGGGCTCATCTGGCAGGCCACGAACCTCTTCCAGATGAGTGTGTAGAGGGATAACTGGTCTTTGCTCAAATAGGGCGAGACAACGCCGGGCTCAAGCCCCACAGAGGTGGGCCGAATGGCCTCATGGGCCTCTTGGGCACCCTTGCGACTCTTGAATATATGGGGTCTGGGAGGCAGGTATTCCTCACCAAAGGCCTTATGGATATGATCCCTTACCTCAGAAACGGCACCATCCGATATGCGAAAGGAGTCTGTCCTCATATAGGTGATGAGCCCTATCCGGCCTCTGCTGCCCAATTCTATGCCCTCGTAAAGGTTCTGGGCGATTGACATGGTCTTTTTTGCAGGAAATCCCAGCACCTTGTAGGCCTCCTGTTGCAAAAGGCTGGTGATGTAGGGAGGCAGCGGATTCTTTTTTTTCCTTTTCTCAGAGACCTTTGTGACCCTGAACGGCTCACCTCCTATTTCCGATACAAGGCCCTGGACCTGATTCTCATCCTTGAGATCAACCTTTTTGCCTTCATATTTCCAGAACCTGGCCTGAAAGGGGGGAGGCTCCTGTGCCTCGAGATGGGCCGTCAAAGACCAGTACTCCTCAGACTCAAAGGCCTGGATTTTCCGTTCCCGGTCGCAGATCATCTTGACCGCCACTGATTGAACCCTGCCGGCGCTCAGCCCTGATCTTACCTTGGACCACAATAATGGCGAAAGCTCGTATCCAACAAGACGATCCAGAATTCTCCTTGCCTGCTGGGACTCGAATTTGTCTCTATTAAGGGCCTGCGGGGAGCCCACTGCCTCCCGGATGGCCTTTTCGGTAAGTTCGTTGAAGAGGACCCGAAAAATCCTTGGATTTCCCTTCCTCAATTCCTGTGCAATATGCCAGGCGATTGCCTCCCCTTCCCTGTCGGGATCAGGGGCCAAGTAGACGGCCTCGGCCTTTTCGCCGGCGGCCTTAAGTTCCTTCAGGATCTTGCCCTTCCCTTTGATTGTGACATACTCCGGCCTGAAGTCATGTTCTACATCCACTCCAAGCCTGCTCGGAGGAAGGTCCTTCAAATGGCCCACCGAGGCCATAATGCCAAAGTCAGGACCCAGGTATTTCTTTATGGTCCTGGCCTTGGCCGGTGACTCAACGATCAACAGGTTCTTTGGCATTTCTGTAAAGTTGCTTCCACTGGAAAATCATTTTTGCCTATCTTCGCAGGATTCCTCAAATAAAGGAGGTTAAGCTGGAAATCAAGCCGATGTACCCAAAACAGCAATATTTTTCCAAGTTTAGTCACTTTAGTCGTATCTTCTCAATAAATAGGGGTGAATGTTTTGCTATAGACGGTTTCTGGATTCCCGCTTTCGCGGGAATGACAGATACTTACCTTATGTCGTCATTCCCGTGTAGAGCCTGCCCCTGGCTTGAACAGGGGCGGGAATCCAGGGGCCAAACCGCTACTTATTGAGCTGTCACCTTTAGTCATTTGATTACCGGACAAACATCTTCCCAGGAAGTTGTTGCACCATCCCCATCAATTCCATCCTCATCAGGATACTCGAGACCTGGCCTGGATCCATCTCTCCCATCCTGACGATCTGGTCGATATGTATGGGGTAATCCCCTACGATTTCGTAAACCCTCATCTCTGATTCGTCCATATCCATAGGCGCTGCAGAGGGGGCACTCAATTTCTCACCCCCGTATGGGGCCTTATCCGTAAATCCAAATTCTTCCAGTATGTCATCCGCATTCTCGACCAGTTTGGCCCCCTGTTTGATCAAGAAATGTGTTCCAGTGCTCTTGAAGGAGTCGATACTCCCGGGGACGGCAAAGACCTCACGGCCCTGGTCCAATGCGCAGGAGGCCGTAATCAAAGATCCGCTCTTTTTGGTTGCCTCCACAACGACCACCCCCCTGCTGAGCCCGCTGATGATCCGATTCCGTATGGGGAAATTCCTAGGTTCAGGAGGGGTCCCCATGGGAAACTCGGAGATGACGGCCCCGGTTTCTGCAATCTCCTCTGAAAGGCTTTTGTTTATAGATGGATAGATTCGGTCGATGCCGGTCCCCAACACGGCTATGGTGAATCCTCCTCCCCTCAGGCAGCCTATATGGGAGGCCGCATCGATCCCCCTTGCAAGGCCACTGACCACACCTGCGCCACGCCTTGAAAGACCGATCCCGATCTTCTGTGCGGCCTTAATTCCATAGTGTGTGGGATTTCTGGATCCTACCATGGCAACGAAGGTCTTGTCCCGGCGAATGTCTTTTCCCTTTATGTAGATAACCATGGGAGGAGAATCAATTTCCCGTAGGAGTTCCGGGTAAGAGGGGTCTGTATAGGCCACGACCCGGGCCTCGAACCTTTCTGCCTTCCTGAGTTCCTTTTCGGCCTCTGGGACAAATCTCCTCTTCAAGATCTCCTCTGCCACATCCCTTCGCACACCCTCGACCGACTGCAATTCTGAAAGGCCTGCCCTAAATATATCCTCGGGTTGCCCAAATGCCCCCAACAGCCTTTTGAGTACGGTATTGCCTAAGCCCGGGATCAAATAGAGGGCCAACCAGGCACATATTTCATCTGATGACATTTTCACCTTGCCGGTTCATAACCTTTTTTGCATCAGCCTTGTCCAAAATCACTTGGAACCGCATTCAGGCAATACCCTGAGGACGCCCTCGACTTCCGACCCGGAAATGCATTTGACGAATACCCCTTTGGAGAACTCCGACGTGGCCGAGATCACCAGGGCGGTCGCCGTATCGGGTCTGGCTTCGAGGACGAGTGTATAGCCCAATGTCACATCAGGAAGCGCTGGCTCCCTTGGGGTATCAGGTGCTAATGGCCTTACAATCTTAAGGATATTTCCCCTTCGGATGCCTTGGGTGAAACCACCGGCCAGATAGACCACTGAAAAGCGACCACTAATCTCCCAATCCCCCTTTGCACACACGATTGGGATCTTACATTCCCTCAAATCCCAACATCCCTTGACTTTTTTCAACTTCTTCCAGTCCGGCTGCGTAGGCCAGACGCAGGCTGAAAGGGGATAAACGGGAAAGATAGGATCCCCCACCCGCATCCCTTCGTAATTCTGAACAATCTCTGCCTTGTATAGATATTCTTCAATCCGCTTCCTGCCACGGTCTTCCACTTCCTCAATCAGGACGATTCTTCCGAGAAAGGTGATCAGATATTTCACCTTATCCGAGTCATTCCTAGAGCCAAGCAAAGGGGTCTGACGGTAGACGTTAAAAAGATCACCCGGTTTGACCTCAGCCTCCCTTTTTATGGCCACGTACACTATATCGCCGTTGGTCAGGAAGACCCTTTCTGTCTCATCCGCAAAGATATGTCCCGAAGGTTCTACCTGGCCTGGAGACAGGAAACCAATTGACTCAATATTGATCATCCTGGAGACGTCAATCCCTGCTGCCTGCCATTTAGGAACAGCATCTTCGGTCTTTGCTGGTGGACCTGGCTTCTCCTTCGCGGGGGATAGCCCCTTGACAGGGACGTACTCCAGCAGGGTAATCACATCTCCGGGTTTGATGAGATGCGGGTTAGTAATGAAGGGGTTCATCTCCCAGAGTTTTGGCCACAGATCAGGGTCTCCATAGTATCTTTCACATATGTCCCATAGGGTATCTCCCTTTACTGCAGTGTGCCTGGGTGGCTGAGCCTTGGCCGGTAAGGAAACGGATAGGGCTATAATGAAGATGCCCACCGTAATAAAAGGGATCGCTAGCCACTTATTTCTCTTCAATTACCAACCTCTACGGAAAAACTTACTGCCGAAATCTCAACCCCTTTAGGCCCCTGAAGTTAACCGGAGGGGACGCAGGGCCTGATGGGAGCAGCCGGGTTCTCGAAACCATTGCCTGATTAATAGGTTATTTCGCACAAGTCCTTAATGTCAAGCGAGTTCTGGGCCCCTCATCAGGAATTTTATGGAAGAACAAGAGGCTCCATCAAAAAACCGGGGGGGAAGATTGATGACGTCAAAACCCTTTACAAAAACCCTTTACAAACTTATATTTTTGTATCATTTTACCTTTTCCGATCTCTCGTTTATCCGGCTTTCTCCTCTTAGCCGCAAAGAAAGACAGGTATTGTTGATGCCGATCTACGAGTATGAACCCTTGAGTCCAGAGGCGAGTTGCGATAAATGCAGGATGGGTCTGGAACTCATCCAGAGAATCGATGAGCCCCCTTTGTCCGTCTGCCCCCACTGCGGTAAGGGGGTGAGAAAGGTCATATCGTGGTGTCGTGCTGCGGTCGTTGAGACCCCTGGGGAACATGTGAGGGTCAATAAGAAAATTGGTGAGTATGAGAAACAGGGGATGTGGAGCCATGCAGCCGAGCTTGCTGATAAGCATTCAGAGAAGGTAAAGGATAAGGGCATGAAGATGAGGGCCCTTGAAAATTATAAGAAAGCAGGATATAGGATCGATTCCTTGGAAAGGCATGCGAAGGATACCTGAACCTCGACCCCTGGTTCAGGCGGATGACCCGGCAAGTTGTTTAATGCTCTGAAAACGGAAAATTGATGATTTTCGATTGATGATTGAAGGATTCTGCAAAAAATTTGAGGAGGTTTGATTCCATGAGACGGAAAGAGGAAAGGTCATTTCTTTTTTCAACCCTATTTTTTGTTGTTCCAATGGTGCTGCTCATCTCTCTTTATTCTTCTGCCTTCTGCGAAGAGAAGAAGAAAGATCTCCCGGAGCGCGGAATATCAGTCTCTCCTGAATATACGGGGATTGTGGTTCCGGAGAAAGAGGCTGTAAGCGTCGACCTAATCGTGCTCAACCAGGGAAAACGAGACGAGAATATCGATATCACGGTTACGATAGTTCCTGAAGGTTGGAAGGCCTGGGTAAAGACATATAACTTCGCCGTAACAGGGGTTCATGTGGAGAGTGACAAATCGAGGAACCTAACCTTCCGGGCGGAACCGGGTGGAACCGTGGGACCCGGGAAATATACCTTTGGTATCATGGGGCAGACGCAGGACAAGAAATTTGTCTCAACAAGCCAACTGACCATTGAGGTCACGAAAAAAAAGGAGGAGAAGAAGCCGGAGGGGATAAAGATCACCACATCCTATCCGGTTTTACAGGGGCCGACAGACGCAAAGTTTGAATTCTCTTTGGAGGTGGAAAATAAGTTAGACAAGGACACCCTATTTAACCTGATCTCCCAGGGCCCGGAGAATTGGGAAATCAACTTCAAACCGGCCTACGAAGAAAAATTCATCTCCAGCCTGAGATTGAAGGCCGGTCAGAGTCAGACCATGGCGGTCGAGGTGAAGCCCTATCCATTGGCAAGCCCCGGGGAATATCCCATATTGGTCAAGATCAACTCCGCCGAGGCCGAAGCGGAGGCTGTCCTAAAGGTAGTCCTCACCGGGACATACAAGCTGGAAGCAGGCACTGCAACCGGCCTCCTCTCATTAAACGCCCTTAGGGGCAAGACGGCCAACTTGTCCATCTATGTCAAGAATTCCGGTTCTGCACTGTTAAGCAATCTGCGATTTATGTCATTCAAACCGGAGAACTGGGAAATTAAATTCAGCCCTGACAAAATCGAGACCATAGAGCCGGGACAACTCAAACAGGTAGAGGTCTCGATCACTCCCACTGAGCAGGCACTGGTGGGTGATTATTCAGTAGGTCTCAACGCAGAATCGGGAAGGACATCCAAGACCATTGAGTTAAGGGTCACTGTCAACGCCTCGACTGCATGGGGGTGGATAGGTATTGGAATTATTGTATTCGTAATGGCAGGGCTTGTCTTTTTGTTCATCCGATTAGGAAGGCGTTAAAATGGAAGCAGACAAGATTATCGAAACCGTAGGTCTCACAAGGACTTATGATCGCCTCACGGCCGTAGACAGTCTCAGCTTTGAGGTAAAAGAAGGAGAGATCTTCGCATTTCTGGGTCCCAATGGGGCCGGAAAGACTACAACGCTACTCATGCTGCTGGGGCTTAGCCGGCCCTCGGCGGGCTACTCAAGGGTCTGTGGATTGGACCCATTGACGAAGGCCAGGGAGGTAAAACGCCTTGTAGGGTACCTCCCGGAGAGTGTAGGGTTCTATGGCGATCTAAACGCGATAGAAAGCCTGGAATATGTGGCCAGTCTGAACGGCATTGAAAAGGCCGAAGCATCCACAAGGATCCATGAGCTACTGGAAATGATGGGGCTTTCGGAGAATTCACGCAAAAAGGTAGGGGCATTCTCGCGTGGAATGAAACAGCGCTTGGGGATTGCGGAAGTCCTTATCAAGGCGCCCAGAGTCCTCTTCCTTGATGAACCGACAATCGGGCTGGACCCCGACGGGGCACTTCGATTGATCGACCTGATTCAATCTCTAAACAGGGAAAAAAAGATCACCGTGCTCATCTCTTCTCACAACCTTTTCCAGGTACAAAAGATATCCCATCGTGTGGGGATAATGATAAAGGGAAAAATGGTTGCTGAGGGCTCTGTGAAATCTCTGGCAGAGGAAAAGTTCGGGCTGGGTGAAAAGGAATATTCCTTGGAAGAGATCTATATGGAGTACTTCCAGGAGGTATAAGTATGCAAGGTCTTTATGCGGTCTTCTGCAAAGAGCTTCGAGATCATTTCAGTAGTTACAGATTTGTAATCCTCTTTGCCCTTATTGCCATGATCAGTTTCATAACGAGTTATATGGCGGGTATACACCTGAAGGAGAATCTCCTAGCCCTTGCCAAGACCAGATTTCCCTTTTTGACCCTCTTCAGCACCCCCGGGGCGGTACTTTCCATGGTCCAGTTCGTGGCCTTCTTTGGTCCACTTATCGGTCTGGTCTTGGGTTTCGATTCCATAAACCGCGAAAGGGCTGACGGTACCCTAATCAAATTGATATCACAGCCCATTTACCGGGATGCGGTTATAAACGGGAAATTCCTGGCCGGGGTGGTTACCATCTCCATTATGCTGGTTTCCATTGCCCTGGTCATCTCCGGGTTTGGGCTGGCCCTTGTGGGGGCTGTACCGAAGATCGAAGAGATCTGGCGCCTTTTCTTTTTCGTCCTCATCAGCATCTTTTACATCTCCTTCTGGCTTGGGATTGCCATACTCTTCTCGATCTCATTCAAGAGTATTGCCACATCAGCACTGGCCTCAGTGGCACTTTGGATCTTTCTTTCCTTCTTTGTGTCCCTGGGGGCGGATGTGGTGGCCAACACCTTTGCGCCAGTGAACAAGTCAAGAGAGGCGGAACCCGAGATCATCATGAAAAATGTGAGGCTCAAAGAGACGATTTCCTTATGCTCTCCAATGGTCCTCTATACAGATGCGACCGGGACAATTGTGGACCCCATGCGCAAGACTACACGTTCCGTTATCCTAATGGGACCCATGGAGCAAGTCCTGTCGTCTCGATTTCAGAATCCCCTCCCATTGGGACAGAGCATCATAGTTGTCTTTCCCCATATGACGGCCCTAATTGCCATAACACTGATCTGTTTTGCCATATCCTACCTGATCTTCATGTTGCAGGAGATCAGGACGTAAGCTAGGTCCCCCGCGGACGCAATAGGCATTCACTTTACCTAGATCCTATGAAGGGGGTTTTGTCCATGAAGCTTGAGGCACTTATTTCAGGAAAAAATGATAATGACCAAATAGATATTGAGGGATCTTCCATCCCCGTGTCTGCGCTTAAGCGGCTCTTGGAGAACGGCTATGAACACCTGGTGCCCTATAAGAGTGAAAAGACCTTCTCCCTTTGGGGAAAAAGGTGCACTGGCTGTTTGACTGAAGAGCAGATCCGGGAAAAGGCCTGAAAAAGTAGCAGGAAGGCGATCCTTCCCCCTTTGCCTTAACTTCCACCCGGATGGGCGATGGCTGATAACCCCCCTACGCCCGCCCTTGCCTGATCCCTTTTGACTTTCCCGTATACTTGAGTTTATGATATTATATTAGTATTAGAAGAAGGGTATCACTTTACCCTTTTTCCGATCTCTCGTTTATCCGGGGAAACCCCCATTGCCCAGGTTTTAGAGCGCTAAACTGTTACGAAGAAGAAATATAGCTTTTGGCTAGGCTTTTTGGATTACCCTGACAGAGAATTCTGAAGGAGGGAGGGTCGTTTTTCACCTTTTTCTGTAAGACTATGGCAGATTTTTCCCAATCAGGATCATTTTTGAATTGAATTCAAAAAAGTCGAAATTCTGGAAGATCCCACTGATTCTCCTTTGCGGTCTAATCGGGATTGTGGCGTGGTTGGGCTACGGGCAACAGGGGCTTATCAACCTTTACCGCACAGAGATGGAACGAGAGACCTATATCGATAGGATACGTCAGTTGGCTGAAGAAAACCGGGCCCTCTTGAAAGAGATAGAGCGCCTTCGCAGCGATATGAAATATGTTGAATCTGTGGCCAGGAGGCAACTCAACCTGATCAAGGAAGACGAGGTAATCTATAGATTCGAGAAGAAAGAAGAGGACAGTGTTGACCCTAGGAGAACAGCAGGCCCCGGAGGCAAACAGGGCGATCCCACCAAAGAAAGGAAAAAAACCGGCAGTGGCGGGGGCCACAGGACCGGGTTTTTGAACCAGAATGAAAATACGAGGCCGGAAAAGGAGGTGTTTCGCAGTGGGGAAATCAGATGATCTCATCGGGCAAATCCTGAGCCATGGACCTTCACCGGGCACCCTTTCTCTAGTCTTAGGGAAAATGGAAGAGGAGGGGCGTCACAGCGAGGTGATCCAGGAATCCCTGAAGGCCCTGGGCAGATACCCTGGTGACATCCGTTTGCGAATCCTCTTGGCGGAATCCTACCTGAAAGTGGGATTTATCGGCCAGGCGGAGGTGGAATTGGAAAAGGCCACCTCTATGATTGAGGATTTGATCTCCTCTTATAAACTAAAGGCCAAGATCTATCTAATGCAAAAGAGGCAAAATGAGGCTGGCGATGCCTTGAAGCGATACTTGGCCCACAAGCCCGGGGACCCGGAGGCCCTTGATCTATTGGAGCAGATAAGACGGACCCCGGGAGATGCAGGCGGCATGCCCGAGGAGCCACCGGGGGTGGAGACCCTTTCAGGACAAGAGGATGAGGAAGTCTTTTCTGAGCTGGCAACCCCTACCCTTGCAGAGATCTATTACAATCAGGGACAGATTGAACAGGCCATATCCACCTATGAGAGGGTACTTCTCACCAGTCCCAATGACAAGGCCTCACTGAAGCGCCTCTTGGAGCTAAAGGCCCTGATAAAGGAAGGGGGCGGAGAACGACCCAAAGATACGGACGAACTCAGATCAAGAAAGGAAAGGATGATCAGGATCCTTGAAAGGTGGCGGGAAAGGGTCCAAGAATTAGACCATGGAAAGTAAGACACACCAATTCTCCTTTGCTGCGACCGGGATAGGCAGCGTTCCGTTCCAAGATGTAGAAGGCACCTGCCGTGAGATCCTGGAACGGCTCCCCTATCTCCCCTTCTGGCCACAGTTTGTAAGGCGTAGCCATCTGGAGGATATGAGCATCCAATTTAGCGAAGGCCTCCCGCTGTTGGAAATCAGTGAGGAAAAGAGGTCTCTTGTTGTATCCCGGGAGGATAAGGATAAGGAGCTCCTGACGTTCTACAATCATTTCTTGGAGCAGGACATCGGATACTTCGCCATCAGCAGGAATCATGCCCCCGGGCTCTATGCCATGATCGAGCTAATTACCCGGGAAAAGGACCTGGATGGCGCCTACATAAAGGGGCAGACAGTGGGGCCAGTTACCTTTGCCGCAGGCATCAAGGACCTGAACGGAAGACCCGTCCTTCACAACCCCGAACTCCTTGAGGCCTTTGTCAATGGCCTGGCCATCAAGGCGCTTTGGCAGGCAAAGGAGCTTTCCAAGACCAACAGGAGGCCGGTCATTTTCCTTGACGAACCTTATCTTTCCGGTTTTGGATCTGCCTTTTCCCCCATTCAGCGCCAAGAGGTGATTGATATACTCCAAACACTTATAAACTACCTCAGAGAGAATTCGGATGCCTTAATCGGGATCCATTGTTGTGGAAACACTGACTGGTCCATGATCGCCGAGGCAGACCCTGACATCATCAACTTTGACGCCTTTGAGCACATGCAATACTTCTTGCTGTATCCTGATGATGTTTCCCGGTTTGTCAACAAGGGTGGCACAGTTGCCTGGGGAATTGTCCCCACAACCAGCTTTGCCGGGGATGAATCTTTGGAAGGTCTCCTTTCGAAACTCCAAGTAGGACTTGATGGCATCAGTCAATGGGGTATAGCCCGTCATGTAATTGCCGAGAGATCCATTCTTACACCTGCATGCGGTATGGGCACCATGGCACCTGAAATGGCGCGAACGGGCTTAGAACTCCTGGCCCGGCTGTCCATCACGTGTCGGGAGTTGGGTTAGAAGACTTCCCCAATTATCTATTGACAAAGAATAAGATTTCTATAAATTAGGGGCCGTCAAAGTGGCGGTGTAGCTCAGTCGGTCAGAGCATGCGGCTCATATCCGCAGAGTCACTGGTTCGAATCCAGTCACCGCCACCAGCAAATACCTTTTAAGGTATTGACTTTTTCCTGTCCGGCCTTATGTTCAGCATAACTTGTCTTCGAGAGTGAGCCTTCCAGATGGCCGAGCGGTCATTTCAAAATTCCGAGATTATAACTGTGAGCGAGGCCCTCGATATTGCGGAGGACTTGACAGGGGGTTTTTACAAGTTCTCCCTTGGGCAATGGCAAAGACATCGGTATGACATCAGAACCCTGCCCTCTTTGAGCAGCCATGAGATAACGCCTCGCGGCTTTGCATTACTTAGCAAATGCTCACGGGTCAGAGACGGATTTCAATGGAAGACCAGAGAAGAGGACTTTTATTTCATCTGCTTACAGGATCACCATATATTGAGGGCATTGACGAGGGACAAACGGCTCGAGCTGTTGCCCCTCCTCGTATACATATTTACGCATGAGCTGGTCCATATCGTGAGGTTCTGCAACTTCCTACAGCGATATGAAGTTTCAGGGGAGAAGAGAGTAGAGGAAGAAACGATCGTTCATTCTATAACATTTGATATCTTAAAGCGACTATCAATGCCAGAATTGAACTATGTGCTTGATTCATACCAAGGCCATAGGGTATGTGACATGGCCGTTCAATAGTCTTTAGGATGTAAAGCGATGGAGGTTTATTAGCAATGCCTATTTACGAGTATGAATGTCAGAAATGCGGATGCCACACAGAGGCCTGGCAGAGGTTTTCAGACCCACCCATTACCAAGTGTGAGGCGTGTCACGGTAAGATGAGGAAGCTCATTTCACAGAGCACTTTCCATTTGAAGGGCAGTGGTTGGTATGTGACCGATTATGCCTCAAATTCCCGTTCTCGCCCCGACTCCAAACCCAGTAGCAAGTCTGAGGAGGGCCAAGGCACGGCTCCCAAGGCAGACACGGAATCCCATAAGACCGAGGCAAAGGACTCGACAGGTAGTTCTGAGAAGAAGGATTCTACAGCCTCTTAGGGGCATAATCCGGAGCAATCACTTTGAGGAAGACTGACTGTGAAAAGGTGGGGCAGCGACAGGGTTCAGGAAAAAATATTAAATAGGCTTGAGAGGAAGGAAAAACAGCAGGCCTTTAAGCGGGATAGGTTTTTCAAGTTTAAGGTAACTGAAATCCACAACAAACTGTTTCAGGCCTTGCTAATGAAAAAGGTTATTGAGACAGAAAATCCTGCTGCCATTTCTGATGCCTTACTCAAAGGCCTGAAGAAGTTGCTGAACATCTCAGAATTCGATCTCAGATATTTTATCGCTCCCATACGTGACCTGGTCCCACGACCCAACCCCTATTCTCTGTATATGACCCAATACATCATGGAAACCCTCATTGATGACCAGAATGTAATTGAGATTTACGGGACGGACAAAGACATATACCAGGCCGTGAACGAGATCTTCAGCCAGGCCAGTGTCCGCTTTGAAAAGGCGGAAGAGGAAGCCATTTCAGAACTGGCACGCAATAAGTCACTGCTCCCTGGTTCAAGGGAGTATGAAATAGCCCTGGATCAGCTCTTCCGAAGGAAGGTGGGGGAACCTCAAGACTCCAAGAGAACCCCTCATCTCAAATGACTTTGGCGATTTCCAATCCATTACCATCACCCCAGGTCCTCATATCTTCATCCGGTAGGTGTAGAGCCATTAACGGGGTTTTTTGACCAATTCAACCGATAACCATGAGGGATGCCTCTATGTCTGCCCAGACAGCATTCTTGTTTCCCGGTCAGGGCTCCCAGTTTGTGGGAATGGGTCAGAACCTGATAGAGCGTTCGCCCGAAATCAAGGCCATCTTTGAGCAGGTGGATGACATCTGTAAAAGGCCCATATCCAGGCTCTGTTTCGAAGGACCCATGTCTGAATTGACCCTTACAGAGAATCTCCAGCCGGCCATAACTGCCGTCAATCTGGCCTGTCTCGCCGCCCTCCATGACGCGGGCATGAGTGCAACCGTATCGGCCGGGCACAGCCTGGGGGAATATGCGGCGCTCGTCTCTGCGGGTGTCCTCACTTATTATGATGCCCTCAGACTCGTCCAGAAAAGGGGGGAGTTGATGCACAGAGAGGCCCTGGCAAATCCCGGAAATATGGCTGCTGTCATAGGCATCCATATCGATGCCGTAGAGGATATTGTAAGCCAGGCCAGGGGAAAAGACGTCCTGGCCGTCGCCAACCACAATACTGCCGAGCAGATTGTGATTACGGGTCAGGAGGAGCCTATCTCTCGTGCCATAAGAATGGTAAAAGCGAGGAAGGGCAGGGCAATCCCCCTGAAGGTCAGCGGCGCATGGCATTGCAAACTAATGGAAGGTGCTGTTGAGGAGTTCAGAAGATTTATGGATGACATTCCATTTGCAAGGCCTGAATCGTCGGTCCTGTTTAACGCCACTGCCATGATTGAGAGAGACCCGGAGAAGATCAAGGATATTATGGCCAACCAGCTTGTAAGCCCGGTCCGATGGTACGATATTATGGTGAATATGCTGGACAGTGGAGTGAGCAGTTTCGTTGAGGTTGGACCAAATAAGGTCTTGATCGGTCTACTCAAGAAGATCCTCCCTGCAGATAAGGACGTAAAGACTCACAACGTCCAGGACGCCAAGAGTCTGGAGGGTTTTCTAAGATAGGCGACCCTGCCAAGTATTCCTCCTCTCCAGGGCGTCTCTGATGAGATCCAGGTTTCTGGATTTCTCCTTGGCCCAGGAAGGGGCCACGAGTTCAGATCTCACGGGGTCCCCGGTCAGCCGCTGCACAACCATCTCGGGCAGTAGCAGCTCGAGGAAGTCCACAACCGTCTCCACGTACTCCTCCCTAGCAAGACAGGAAAACTCCCCATTTTCATAAAGGGTTTCCAGTTCTGTACCCTTTACCACATAAAGGAGATGTATCTTGACCCCTTGGACTGGCAACCTGGAGAGAAAACGGGCGGTTTCAAGCATCATCTCCCGGTCCTCGCCAGGCAAGCCCAAAATTATGTGGGCACATACATTCAATCCGAATTTATTGGCAAGGAGCACCCCGCGTTCAAAGCAGGCCACATCATGGCCCCGGTTGATCTTCTCGAGGCTAGCGTCATGTGCCGACTGTAATCCAAGTTCGATCCAAACAAGGTAGTCTTTCTGATACGAGCGCAGGAGATCCAGCTCCTCCTCGCCCACACAGTCCGGTCTGGTCGCAACCGATAGTCCGACCATACCCCTGTGGCTAAGCGCCTGGTCATAAAGGGTCTTTAATTGGGAAGCCGGGGCATAGGTGTTGGTAAATGACTGAAAATATGCAATAAATTTCTTGGCCCCGTAGCGCCTCTGGATATGCTCCCTTGCAGCGGAAATCTGCTCGTCAATTGAAAGCCCTCTATTGATCCAGGCCCCGCTGCCTGAGCCCCTCCCATCGCAGTAGATACAGCCTCTGCTGGAAATGGTCCCATCCCTGTTTGGACAGCTCAGTCCTGCATCCAGGGATATCTTTTGAACCCGTTCTCCAAATATTTCTTTTAAATAGGTGTTAAAGTCACGATATCTCTGCAATGGAGAAGCTCCAGCAGGCGCCCTTTGGGATTTCCGGGCCTATACCTTGTAATATTCCCGGTACCAGGCCACAAACCTCTTGACCCCCTCCTTGAGAGGGGTCTTTGGGTTGAAGCCCAGGAGTTCCCTTGACTTCTGGATGTCTGCTAATGTCTCCGGCACATCTCCGGGCTGAATGGGCATCATTTTCTTTTGGGCCTCCTCACCCAGTTCCTCTTCCAGGGTACGGATAAAGTCCAGGAGGCAAACGGATTGGGAATTCCCCAGATTGAAGATCTCGTAAGGCACGGCCCTTCGGAGGGCAGCAATCGTACCTTCCACGATGTCATCGATATAGGTAAAATCCCTTTTCATCCGCCCGTTGTTATAGACATTTATAGGACTCTTTTTCAGAATGGCGTCGGTAAATAGAAAAAGCGCCATATCAGGCCTTCCCCAGGGCCCATATACCGTGAAGTATCTCAGCCCTGTGCAAGGAATATGGTACAAGTGGCTGTAAGCATGGGCAATCAATTCATTGGCCTTCTTGGTGGCGGCATAGAGGGAGATGGGAGTATCTACTCGGTCATCCACACTGAACGGGACCTTTTTGTTGTCTCCATAGACGGAAGAGGATGAGGCGTATACAAAATTTTTTACCCCGTGCTTTCGTGCCAATTCGAGAAGGTTCAGGAAACCCTCCAGATTGCTTCTCTGGTAAGAAAAGGGATCCTTCAATGAATACCTGACCCCGGCCTGCGCGGCAAGATTGCAGACGATATCCAAGCGGTGCCTTTCGAAGATATCATCCAGGGCTTCCAGGTTCCGAATGTCTTCCCTGTAAAAGCTGAAACGATCGTGCAATCTCAGGATCTCCAGCCGGGCCTTCTTGAGGGTTACATCATAGTATTCGTTCAGGTTATCAATCCCGACAACGTCCTCCCCCGTCTCAAGGAGCCTCTTAGAGACATGAAACCCTATGAATCCTGCCGACCCTGTTACCAGGATGGTATTGCTATTTCCAGACATGACGATGTCTCTTAATCCTACCCTGACCTTGCTTGCGGAAAACCGGCGGTTTAGCCACGGGATTCCAGAGGCCTATGGGTCTAATATCAGACATGTAAAGGAATGGCCACAGGATTTTGCCCTCCCCGACCCTGCAATTCGTGTTTGGGCGCCTTTGGGGCAAGGTATCAAAGGAGACTGGCAGCCACGAGCAGGTCCAAAAAAAAGATTGTATCCGGATACTGAAATTAGGCCTTTCCGGATACAATCTTTATGGTGACTCAGGTAACGGGCAAAGTCATAAACTTCCCGTTACATCTTAAGGGTGGCTTACATCATTCCGCCCATGCCGCCCATGCCGCCCATTCCGCCTCCATGTGGCATTGGTGGCATATCAGGCTTCTCTTCGGGTTTTTCCGCAACCATTGCCTCTGTAGTCAACAGGAGCGCTGAGACCGATGAGGCATTCTGTAAGGCGAACCTGGCGACCTTGGTGGGGTCGATAATGCCCGCCTTCATCAGGTCCTCATAAACGCCTGTCTCGGCGTTATATCCAAAGGCGCCTTTTCCCTCTTTCACCTTTTCAACCACAACAGAGCCTTCTGCCCCGGCATTATTGGCAATCTGGCGGATCGGCTCCTCCAGGGCCCTTTTGACAATATTGACCCCGGCCTGTTCCTCACCCTTCAGCTCCAACTTGGCAAGGGTCGGGATCGTCCTGATAAAGGCAACTCCGCCCCCGGGTACAATCCCTTCTTCCACTGCAGCCCGGGTGGCATTCAAGGCGTCCTCCACCCTGGCCTTTTTCTCCTTCATTTCCACCTCTGTGGCCGCTCCCACATTGATTACGGCCACACCACCAATGAGTTTGGCCAGCCTTTCCTGGAGCTTCTCGCGATCATAATCAGAGGTCGTCTCTTCGATCTGTGCCCGGATCTGCTTGACTCTACCTTCCAGATCTTTCCGGCTTCCGCCACCGTCAATGATTGTGGTATTGTCCTTGTCAATGTTGACGGTCTTGGCTGTGCCCAGGTCGTTAACGGTTACATTCTCTAGCTTCAATCCCAGGTCCTCAGAGATCACCCGTCCACCGCTCAAAATGGCGATGTCTTCCAGCATTGCCTTTCTCCGATCGCCGAAACCGGGTGCCTTGACAGCTACCACATGAAGTGTACCTCTCAATTTGTTGACTACCAGTGTGGCAAGTGCCTCTCCTTCCACATCTTCTGCAACGATCAACAGGGGTCTCCCCATCTTGGCAATCTGTTCCAGGAGAGGAATCAGGTCCTTCATGCTGCTGATCTTCTTCTCGTGGAGCAGGATATAGGGCTCGCTAAGACCGGCCTCCATCTTTTCAGCATTGGTCACAAAGTAGGGGGATAGGTAACCTCTGTCGAACTGCATTCCTTCCACCACCTCTAGAGTGGTATCCATGCTTTTGGCCTCTTCTACTGTTATGACGCCTTCCTTGCCTACCTTGTTCATGGCCTCGGCAATTATGTTACCGATGGTTGGATCATTGTTTGCCGATATGGTTCCCACCTGCGCAATCTCTTCCTGATTCTTGGTCGGCTTGGAGAGTTTTTCGAGTTCTTCCACTGCACTATTCACAGCCGCCTCGATCCCCCTCTTAATAGCCATTGGATTGACGCCCGCTGCTACCAGCTTGGATCCTTCCCTATAAATAGCCTGGGCCAGGAGCGTCGCTGTGGTGGTACCGTCTCCTGCCACGTCAGAGGTCTTGGATGCCACCTCCTTGACCATCTGGGCGCCCATATTCTCAAACTTGTCTTCCAGCTCAATCTCCTTGGCAACGGTGACACCGTCTTTGGTGATATTGGGGGCGCCAAAGGATTTGTCCAGGATGACATTCCTCCCCTTCGGTCCCAGTGTCACCTTGACAGCATTGGCAAGGGTGTCAATTCCCTTAAGGATTGATTCCCTGGCCTTCACGCCATACTTGATTTCTTTTGCCATTCTAAATCTCCTCCTTACGATTCTCTAAAATGTGGTCGGCCGAAAACCATACGACAGGGGTTACTTAACGATGGCAATAATATCATCTTCTCTCATGATCAGGTGTTCTTCGCCATCAATCTGGATTTCAGTCCCGGCATACTTTCCAAACAAGACCCGGTCCCCTGCCTTGACCTCGAGAGGAAGTTTCTTGCCATCCTCTTGCACCTTACCATCCCCAACTGCGATTACTTTGCCCTCTACGGGCTTTTCCTTTGCCGTATCAGGAATGATAATGCCCCCCTTTGTTTTCTCCTCTTCTTTTACTCTCTTTACAATAACACGGTCATGCAATGGTCTTACTTTCATCTTAGCTATCTCCTCCCAATATGAATGATTTTCTGGTGGCTACCCTCTGATTACTCAAAAAAATCAGATGTCACCTCCTTTAGATACCCTTAATCCACCTGTTGCCTGTCAGGCAAATTTCCAGCATGAAGGCCCGAAAAAGGGCCGGATGTCAAAAAAAAGCAGACCGCAAAGTTGGTAAGAAACGATATTAGACTTCCTGGGGATCCGCCACAAAGACCTGAATTTGAAAGAAGCTAATAACAGGATATCAAATGTCAAGGGGAAACAACAAAAAACATGGACCCTATGCCGGCTGATTAAGACGCCAGTCCAGGGTCTTGCGAATTCCCTCCTTCAGCCCTGTCCTCGGAGTCCACCCCAGGCCGGCACTTGCTTTTTTTACCACAAGGCAGCTCTTGGTCAGGTCGCCTGGTCGCGCAAGCCGTTTGACGGGCACAGCCAGTTTATCCGATACACCTGGTCTTACCCTCTTAAAGGCCTCAAAGATCATGTCATACAGGGCCAGCGTCTTGGTCCCTTGACCCGTCCCTATATTGAAGAAATCCCCATCCCCCCTCCCAAGGGCATAGAGATTTGCCTTGACTACATCCCCCACATAGCAGTAATCGCGGATCATTCCCTCCTCATCATCCGGGAAGTGATTCAGGGTGGAATCTACCCCTTTTAGGAGATTATCCATGAAGATGGCTGCAACACCGGCCTCACCGTACCGCACCTGCCGAGGCCCATAGATATTAGAATAGCGCAGGGTAGTGTATTCGAGCCCATATTGATGCCTGTAAAAGGCCAGGTAATGCTCTGAGCAGTATTTCGTAATTGCATAAGGAGAAAGGGGTCTTGGCTCACAGTCTTCGGATGTAGGATATTCAGACGGCTCTCCGTAAATGGCGCCACCGGAGGATACAAAAATGACCTTCTTGGTCTTAAATTGAACAGCCGCCTCCAGCAGGTTCAGGAACCCTTTGATATTGACGTCTGCATCAAAGATGGGGTCAGATACCGAATCAGGCACACTCATTTGGGCGGCGTAGTGGTTCAACGCATCCGGTCTTTCCCGTTCGATCAGCCTGAGGACCTCCGGTGAACGAATATCCAACTCATAGAACCGTGCCTGCGGGTTGACGTTTGACCGCCTGCCGGTGTAAAGGTTGTCGACCACCAGGACCTCATGACCGGCCCTGAGATAACCATCCACCACGTTTGAACCGATGAAACCAGCGCCACCGGTAACCAGGATCTTCATAGTGTACCCCAACAAGACATTACTTTTTTTGGGGGAAAAACTTACCATCCTTGAGACCTAAAGTCAAGGTCTCACAGAAGCTGTAGAGCTTACGAATTATTCCCATTGAAAGTCTTGAGCTGTTAGTATATTAGATTCTTACCGGTTCGATCTGAGAGATTGTCTCTCACAATTTGCTGTTGGCCTCCTGCTCGTAGTAGCGCCTACGGCTCGGAGAGAGTAGTGGGGTGGCGGAGTAGAATTGATGACCAAAAAATACAACAACATCCTGGATCAGATTGGCGGGACGCCACTGGTCCCAGTAGATAAGATAAATCCGAACAAAAATGTGGAGATTCTGGCCAAGCTCGAATCCTTTAATCCGGCCGGTTCTGTAAAGGACAGACCCGCCCTTTACATGATCGAGGAGGCGGAGAAAAAGGGGGAACTTACAAAGGACAAGATCATCCTCGAGGCCACCAGCGGGAATACCGGGATAGGGCTTGCATTTGTGGCGGCAGTCAAGGGGTATCGCGTTGTCCTGACCATGTCAGAGGCAGTAAGCCGGGAGCGGGTCAAGATCCTAGAGGCCATGGGTGCAGAGATCAAATTTACGCCTGCACACCTGGGGACTGATGGAGCCATTGAATACGGTTACAAGCTGGCCAGAGAAGAGAAAGAAAAATACTGGCTTGCCGACCAGTTCAATAACAAGGCAAACTGGATGGCACACTACAACGGGACTGCCGAAGAGATCTGGGAACAGACCGGTGGCAACCTGGATGTTATTGTGGCAACAATGGGTACCACCGGTACCTTGATGGGTCTCAGCAGACGGTTCCAGGAACTAAAGCCCGAAGTGCAAATTATTGGCGTTGAGCCTTATCTGGGTCATAAGATACAGGGTCTCAAGAACATGAAGGAATCGTATCAGCCGGGCATCTTTGAAAGGAAACGGTTGAGCCGAATCATTCATATAGACGATGAAAAGGCCTATGAGACCTCACGCATCTTGGCCCAAAAGGAAGGCATTTTTGTGGGCATGAGTTCCGGTGCGGCAATGGCAGCGGCATTTAGGGTGGCAACGGAGATGAAGAGAGGCCGCCTGGTAGTAATATTGCCCGACGGAGGTGAAAGATATCTGAGCACCCCTCTATTTGTGGCAAAAAAGAAGTCGGGGATTCGCCTGTATAACACCTTGAGCCGCAAAAAAGAAGAATTTGTCCCCATTGAGGAAGACCGTGTAACCTTGTACGCATGCGGACCCACCCTCTGCCAGTTGATCCCCTTGGACCATTGCAGGCGTCTGGTATGCTCTGATCTGATCAGGCGGTATATGGAGTTCAAAGGTTACCAGGTAACCCACATTATGAACGTCACGGACCTGGATGACCGGACCATTGAAGGGGCAGGGAAGGCTGGGATGTCGCTAAAGGAGTTTACAGAAAAATACTATCAGGCCTTTATGCAGGATCTGGAAGAATTGAACATAAGAAAAGCCACCAGCTATCCCAAGGCAAGTGAGCATGTGGACGATATGATACGGCTTACACAGAAACTGCTTCAGAAGGGGTATGCGTATGAGAAATTCCGATCCGTCTACTTCGACATATCTCGGTTCAAGGAGTATGGCAAGCTCTCCAAGATCGATCTGGACAAGATTAGGCTAGGCAAGACCGTTGATCTGGACCAGTACGAAAAGGAGAACCCCCGGGATTTTACGCTCCTGAAGAGATCTACCCTTAATGAGCTAAAGAGCGGGATATTCTATAACACCCAGTGGGGAAATATTAGGCCAGGCTGGCACATTGAGTGCTCTGCCATGGCCATGAAATACCTTGGCCCTACCTATGACATACACACGAGCGGCGTTGAACTGATATTTCCTCACCACGAAAACGCAATCGCTATTAGCCAGGCGGTAACAGACAAGCCACTGGCCAATTACTGGATCCATAATGAACAGGTCTTGATCAACGATAAGAAGTACTCATCCGACTCAGGGGGGGCCGCGCTGACCCTTAGAGATCTCCTGGATCAGGGCTACACGGGAAGAGATGTGCGTTATTGGCTGCTCAGTCGTCATTACCGAAAACCCATTTTCTTTTCCTATACCAAGCTGGAAGCGGCCAAGAATACAGTGGCTCACCTCGACAAGTTCGTCCAAAAAGTCCATACCTCCGGATCTGGCCCGGACGATCCCAATATGGATCAGATGGTCTATGATTTGAGGCGTGGGTTTGTGGAGTCCATGGACGATGACTTCAATATCGCCCCTGCACTGGCAGCCCTGTTCCAGTTTACCCGCCAGATAAATAAGGGCATGGACCGAAACGGCCTGTCCGCCTCAGACAAAAAAAAGGTGTTCAGGGCCTTGGAACCTATCAATTCGGTAATCGGTGTCATAGACCTTGAACCCCCTGAGGTCAGTAGCGAGGCAAAGGACCTGATTGAGAAGAGGGAGAAGGCCAGAGAAGAGAAAGACTGGGAGGCGGCAGATCGCCTCCGGGAGGAACTCAAGGAGATGGGAATAGCGGTGACGGATACAATTGAAGGCCCGGTGTGGCGCAGGATCAGGCATTGACATCCGGGGCGCGATATTCAGGTACCATCAGCCCCATTATCAACCTCAGGGTCTTGTAATCGAGGGGTCTAAAGGCGGCTCGGTAGGCGGCAACAGCCGTACATCCGCACCTGGAGCAATCGGCATTGCTCCCGTAAGTGCAATCCTTTAACTTCCCATCCGATGTGAAACACCTGACTCTCTTGCTTACGGGACAGGCGGAGAAGCTGTTCCATTTCCTAAAGTCACCATAAGTCAGAAATTGGCGTGCCATGGCAGGTGTAAAACCCACCTTCTCCCCATAGATTCTCCTCAGCCCCAGAAGATGTCTTACCACACGGTCTCGTTCCTCAAGGGGTATAAAGAACTCTTTATCATCCGAACCCCGCTGGGGGGTGTAGAACGAAAAGCCGATCCCCTTGATAGGCAAGCCCATCATCTCTTTTATAAAATCCTCTATCCTGTCTTGATTTGCCCGACATATGGTAATGTGGACAATGGGAGGCCGAGGGGCCTGAAGCAGGTTCTCAAGCGCCAAACTGTATACGCCTTTGCCCCTAAGCCTGTCATTGACATCTTCAGGGCCATCAAGGGAGAGAATCCATTGCCCCTTTTCCAATGCAGGGAATCCATTTGTTCCGTTGGTAAAGGCAAGTGTTGCATCGAAGATCCTGCAGGCTGCCCTGCAGAGCTCCAGCCGAAGTGTCGGTTCACCCCCATAAAGAATGGCTGCACGGAGGCCCGTCGCCCGCAATCGTTCCATGCAGGCCAGCATTTCAGAATCGCTCAGTTCTCTAGGGTGTTCCTGCTTCCACCAGTAGCAGTGAAGGCACTTGAGGTTGCAGCGGTGGGTAATGTCGATAGCTGCGGAAGTGGGCTGCCTTGTGAAGAGCCACTTGCCGAGGATAACAAGTTTTCCTGCGCTGAGTCCCATGGGGAAAGACCCTAAATCCTAATACCCCTTGCGGTCCCTGATTCCTATTTTTCCAGCGACCTCTGAAATTGGGCATAATCTTCCGGCGTGTCTATATCCCTGTCGTCAAAAGGGCGTTCAGGGTCCACCAGGCACACCCTTTGGCCATACCTATCAAAGAGGGTCCTGGCGCCCGTGTCTCCCTTCAGCAGATAGAGCTCCGGGTAAAGCTCGCGGCCAAATATAACCGGGTGGGTCCGTCTATTCCT
Source organism: Pseudomonadota bacterium (assembly GCA_043808585.1). Classification (GTDB taxonomy): domain Bacteria; phylum Desulfobacterota; class DSM-4660; order Desulfatiglandales; family Desulfatiglandaceae; genus CAYVMN01. Next base: position 42,827 of record JAZDES010000046.1, read on the forward strand.
GACCCTGATAGCCCCTATTGGGAGGTGGGAATCCAGATATCTTTGAATCAAGAGATTGATAAGGTTGGAATCGACGTTGGGCAGATCTCCCAAGAGGATCATGACGTGATCATAGATCCCCTCTATCTCCGAAAGTCCTACTATAATAGAGGAGCTTATTCCCTTCCTGTAATCCCTGTTTTCCTTAACCTTGAGCCTTGGGTGGTCCAGCAAAGGCCCCAGGTTTCTCCTGATCTCTTTGGCCTTATGCCCCAGGACCAGTACGACCAGGTCCAGATCCGAACTGAGCCCCTCCCTTAGGATTCGACCAAGGAGTGTCTCTTCCCCAAACGGCAGGAGCTGCTTCGGTCTTTTCATTCGAGTGGAAGAGCCAGCGGCCAAAATGAGGCCTGCAACCCCTGTTCGAAGCTCATTCATCGCCTTTCTTGCTTAATCCGGCGGAACCCTTTCAAGTGACCAATACCTACCTCTCTTCCAAGCCCATTCTAAGCCCCGCATCAAAGGCGACGATATTAATCTCCCTGAACCGATCAGGGCTTAGTTTTTCTACCGTACCCCTCAGATCATCAGGGGTCAAGGGATCGTCTTCATAGGCCGCAAAGAAGCCGAGCAAGACCAGGTTGGAAGACATTGGGACACCAAGCTCGGAGGCCATCTCTCCTGCCTTAACCGATCGACAAAGAATCTCACTTCGCTCCAGATAACCCCTTGCCTCCTCTCTGGGAAAAGAGACCGGCGAGGCATTGGCATATACCCTCCCCCCTTTGGCAAGAAAGGGGATATTGCGGTATGCCTCGTTTTCTTCCAAGGCCAGGAGGTAATCGGCCGTCCCGGCCCTGACAAGACTGCCTTCAACGTCGCCTAGCCTTAGGTGTGAGACCACTGACCCCCCCCTCTGGGCCATCCCGTGGGTCTCCGCGCCAGTGACCTTATGACCCTTGTCAAGCGCTGCCTGGGCCAGCACCTTGGTCAGGAAGAGTATCCCCTGTCCGCCTAACCCCCCCAGGACAAAATTGACGTTTTTCATGTACTACCTCAATTCCTCCTATCAGCCGTTCGCAGGGTCAGGCATCAACAATAGCGCCTTTGGGACATATATTTCGGCACACGCCGCATTCCACGCAAAGTATTCTGTTTATGTTTGTACGGCCCAGCTCTTCATCCCTGTACAGCCCAGGGCATTCGAATCTATCGATGCAGAAATTGCACTCAACGCAGTCGTCTGTGATTGCCACCCTCCTTCTCTCGCTGATGGCCTCATCCCTATAGGCGATGATGCAAGGGTGCCTTGCAATGATCACGGCGATTCCCCCCTCAGGATCTTCCACATACCTGGCGGCCTTCCTGATTGAGGCACTCATTTTCTTTACATCATATGGGTCAACCACCTCTATAAAATCCACCCCGCAACCTGCCACTACCCTTTCAAGGGAAATGGCCTTTCCCTTGCTTCCATCTGCCCGTATGCCCAGGGCCGGGGTTGGTTGCATCCCGGTCATGGCTGTTATATGGTTATCCAGGATGACCAGGATAAACCGCGCACCGTTATATACCGCGTTCAGCAGACCTGCCGTGCCGGAATGAAAAAAAGTGGAATCGCCGATAGTAGCTACTATGGGCTTAAGGAGACCATCTTGACTAAATGCCTGGTAAAATCCCGAGGCCATGGTGATGGCCGCTCCCATATCCAGACAGGTATCCACTGCCCCAAGATTTAGGCCAAGGGTATAACACCCGATATCAGATGTGAATATCGCCTTGGGGCTTACCTTTCTTATGGCAAAAAATGCGGCCCTGTGGGGACACCCAGGGCAAAGGGTGGGCCTGCGTACCGGCAGTCCGAGGCCCTTGACCAGTTCCACGGCCTCCCGCTCTTCTGAGTCCGCAAAAGGCTCCAAATCAAGCTCCTTTAGGACGGTGTTTATCAGGCCGTACACCACCTCTGGAACCAGCTCACCCTCTGCCTGGACGTGTCCGGAAAGACGGCCCAAGACCTTTTTCCTGTCCCTCAGGAAATACTCTATCACCGTATCCGTCTCCTCGATTACAAGCACCTTTTTGCATCGAGACATGAACTCCAGGGCCAGGCCCTCTGGGAACGGATAAGGAGTGCCGAGTTTGAGAACCGGTATATCCCTGCGATCTTTCTCTGAGAAGATGTCACGCACAACAGCGTAAGGAACGCCACCCGTAATTATCCCGAGGGGATACTCTTTCCCGGGCTCCACATCATGGAAGTTGAAATCCCTAAGCCCCTCAAACCTGCTGGAGATCTCTCTCAACTTCCCATTCAGTTCTTTGTGGAGTATATATCGAAACCTGGGTGTGGCTGCCCACCTCAAAGGGTCTTTCTTGAAGGCCGCCTTTCGATCACTGGCCTTGAGAGGGCCCCATGAAAGGCTCTGACGGCCGTGACACACACGAATGGCAGGCCTTAACACAACCGGGATCCTGAACTCCTCCGAAATATCGAAGGCCAGTCGGACCATTGCCCGGGCCTCTCTCGGGTTGGAGGGGTCCATGACTGGCACCTTTGCCAGCCGGGCCATCAAACGGGTGTCCTGCTCTGTCTGGGAAGAATGGGGGCCAGGATCATCGCACGAAATGATAACCAGACCGCCTATCGTTCCCATGTAGGCCGCGCTCATGAGCGAATCAGCCGCCACATTCAGCCCCACCTGTTTCATGCAGCAGGCCGCCCTCTTTCCGGAGATCGAGGCGGCAAATGCGTTGTCTAAGGCCACCTTCTCGTTTGTCGACCATTCCACATAGGTGTTAAGGACGGCCGACTTTACCAGTCGAACTACCTCGGGCAAGATCTCCGAACTGGGTGTCCCGGGATAGGAGGTAACTACCTGACAGCCTGCCTCTAAAAGTCCCAAGGCTATTGCCCCGTTTCCCAGCAAGAACTCCTCTTGTGTCATGACTCCTCTTTTAACCTCTTCTTGGCCTCTTCAATCATCTCCACGAGCGAAAGCATCTTGGGTTTTGGAGGTTTGTCAAATACCCTCTTCCATTCCTCAGGGCTCAGTTCTTCTCTGATGTGCTCCTCCACCAGGAAGTGATCATACCAGCAATCAAGGGTCTTGAAACAGGGCAGCCCCTGGTTTTCTAAGCGACAATATGAAAAGGATATCTGATGACCCAGTCTGGGACACCTGATCTTGTAATCATCGCCGGGCGGCGTATCCTGTCTCTTCATCTTTTAATCTTTTGGTGGTAAAGGCCGCTCCCGGAGGCCTCTAAGGCCTCCGGGATGGTAAGCTTACAGGCTTAGCGGTGCGAGGCCTATTTGCCTTTGTACTGTCGGGGCTTTGGGAAGGGTGAGATGTCTTTCAAGGCCCTTTCAATTTCATCTTCAGGGAGTGCGTGGTCCACAAGCTTTCCGTTCAGGTAGGCCTCATACGCTGCCATATCCACTAGACCATGGCCGCTCCAGTTGAAGAGAATGACCTTTTCCTTTGCCTCTTCCTTTGCCTTGATGGCCTCGCGGATGACAACGGCCACCGCATGATTTGTCTCTGGCGCACTGATGAACCCTTCTGTCCTGGCAAAGGTAATCCCTGCCTGGAAGGTCTCCAGTTGGGGAACCGCGACCGGACGCACGATATTGCTCATGACAAGCTGGCTCACAATCGGCGCCATGCCGTGATATCTTAGGCCACCTGCGTGAATCGGCTCAGGGATAAAGCTGTGTCCTAAGGTGTGCATCGGAAGGAAGGGGGTCATCTGTACCGTATCGCCAAAATCATAGGCGAACGGCCCTCTCGTCATGGTGGGGCAGGAGGTCGGTTCAACGGCGATAATATCAATATCCTTCCCGTTTATCTTATCCCGGACAAAGGGGAGCGCATGGCCGGCGAAATTGCTGCCGCCTCCTGCACAACCGATAATCACGTCCGGATAATCACCTGCAATGGCCATCTGCTTCTGGCACTCGAGGCCGTTGACGGTCTGGTGCAGCAACACGTGGTTAAGCACACTTCCAAGGCAATACTTGCTGTTTTCACCTGTCACCGCTGCCTCTACCGCCTCGCTGATGGCGATCCCCAGGCTTCCCGGAGAATCAGGGTTTTGCTCCAGGATCTTTTGTCCGGCCTTGGTCTCGGTACTGGGACTTGGAACGCAATTGGCCCCCCATGTCTCCATCATGATGCGCCGGTAGGGCTTCTGATTATAACTGATCTTCACCATAAAGACCTTACATTCCAGACCAAAAAGGGCGCAACTGAAAGCCAGGGCACTCCCCCACTGACCCGCACCGGTCTCTGTGGTAAGCCGTTTGGTTCCGGCAACCTTGTTGTAGTATGCCTGTGGCAAGGCTGTATTGGGTTTATGGCTTCCGGCCGGGCTCACGCCTTCGTTCTTGAAATAGATCTTGGCCGGCGTATCGAGATATTTTTCCAGGCTGTAGGCACGGTAAAGGGGCGTGGGTCGCCAGAGCAAATACTTCTTCAGGACCTCCTCAGGAATATCAATGAACCTTTCCTGGCTCACCTCCTGCAGTATCAGTGCCATGGGAAAGATGGGAGCCAGATCATCCGGACCAACAGGCTGACCAGTCCCCGGGTGAAGAGGTGGCTCCAAGGGTGTGGGTAAATCAGGCAACACATTGTACCACTGCCGTGGCAATTCAGACTCGGGCAAAAAGATCTTCTTAACCTCCATAACTCCTCCTTTTCTGAATTTGGGTTTTAATTCATGTCCGCAGCAACCCGGCCACGGACCGCCCTTGACCCGTAAACTGCTCAAACATCCACGTCCTTCTCTCTTGAACCCTCTTCGTGCTATTCAGCGCATGGTCTCACGATTGGATCCGCAGAGGCGACAAAGCGATCAGCACCCCCTCGTGGAATGAGCGGAAGGGTAGTTCCTTCGATCAAAAAAGTCAAATATTTAATCAAATGCCAGCAATCCGTTTCACCCCTCAGTCTCTTCCCAAAAGGTGCATATTGCCGATGTGGACATTGCGGAGACCTGCCCTTTCAGCCTCCTCTTTGCAGCTCAGGGCATGGGATAGTGACGTGGTGGGAAGGTCAGAGAGATAGAAGTTCGGATAGAACCCCAGCAGACTGTATGGAATCGCGGGGTCGAGAGCAGAAATGAACCTTGCGATCTCTCCCACCTCAACCTCATCAATATATCCTGGGACCAACAAGGTGCTGGCGATGAGGAAGGGGGGCTCAGGCCTCCGCTTTGTCCATCCTGCCAGGGTCTTGAAATTCTCCAGGGTCAGCCTGTTTGTTACCCCACAGAGGGCATAATGTATGCCTACGGTCCAGGCCTTTAGATCAAACTTGATGCATCCACCAGATTTCAAAGACACTTCAGCAATCTGTGACAAAAAAGGTTCCTGGATTGCCCCGTTGGTCTCCCAGCATATCCTCAAAACCCCGCTACCTGCCCCTTCCCTTGCAAGCCTTGATGTCTTGAGGGCGTGGAGTACCTGCGGGGTCGGGTCGCCCCCAAAATAACAGATGCAGGTAGTCCCCTTGCCAACCGCCTTGGCCAGTTCATGTGCAGGTAACTTGCCGGAGGAAAAAGTCTCCTCTTTGAAATGATAATTCTGGCAGTAGAGGCAGTTGAAAGAGCAGGCACGATAGAAGACCGCCAGGTTATTATGACCATATTCCGGTCCTTTTGAGACAGCGTATCGGGGGTATCCACAGCCCGTGCCTCCAGGACACACAAAAGTACCCACGCAGTTGGTGGGAAGTGGGTCGTAATAGTAAGATAGGTTTCCTTCATGCGGCATTCCCCCCCGGATGCGACCCTTCACCACTTGCCGAATGCTGCAATACCCCCTGCCTCCTTCCTCTATTCGGCATTGCTGAACGCAGAGCTTGCAAGGCTTCCCCTGCCGGGCCCGGGGCGGTGCCTCCGTGAGACCGTAGGCCCTCCGACTCAGTTCATGGACCTGTCTTATCTCCGGCCAGGTTTCGTCAAAGTGATTTCTTATACACTGGCCGCAAAAGCCGATGGCCTTCGAGATAGTCCTTGAATCCTTGCCGCAATATCGGCACCTGGCCATTTTTTCGATCTCCCGAAGTCATTCCGCCCACGCATATGAACACGCTAAAGTCCTTCGCCAACAACTTATCCTACTCGTATTTTGCCAGCATTCTTTCTCGTTCATCATCAGGCAAGGACTTGATGTATGACCTCCAGCCCGGGCACCAGCCGATGTGCCACTTCCATATTCGACCCAGGATTGAGCGGGGGTTCCTGTCGTACCTGGCCCTGAATTTGCAATTCTCGCAGTTTGTCATTTGAAGGTATCCTCCCGAAATGCCACGTGACCGCATCTATTTGTTAAATTATACCTCAAACACATCAAGAAATCCAAATATTCGCTTCGACCGCTCCTTTTAAATCCCTGGGCAGCGTTAAAAGGCCTTAAGGAGTTGACTAATTGATAATGCAAAAATAATATTATAGAAATGAGCGACTCGGACCAGGTTATCCAGGCTGTCCCATCCAACACAAACCATACAGGGTGACTGATCGGCTACTCTCAGGGGAATTCCTCAGGAGACTCTTGGGAATTGAACATATCGCGGTTATCAACACTTTTCCTCAAGAAAGGAGACCGAGATGGCCAGAAAAAAGATCGATGATGCGATGAAGCAGAGGGTGATAGAGGCCCGCAAGAGGGGACTTTCGCTTAGGAAAATAGCCGATCAGTGCGGAATAAGCCCCACTACCGTTAAAAGGATAATCAAAGAGAAAGAGCCGGGAGAGAGGGCTAAGACAAAGACGGATCGGCAAAGGAAAATAGAGGAACTTGAAAGAAGAATAGCTGAAGTGGAAAAGAAGATCCTCGGGCTAGAGGGGAAACACATCCCCTAAGGCCCTTCTCCTATTTCACCCTTTCATCACCAAAAGGATCGCAGGGATCCCCTGAGGTCACCACCGCAGGCATGGCCCGTTCGTTGACATGGAGCCTGAAAATATCTGGACGGGCGTAATGACCAGTCACATCAAAATCGTACTTTCCCCGAATAATCTCGGCCATATCCAGTTCAGCCGTGAGGATGACTTCACCCTCATAGCTTGGTCCTGCGAGGACCTCGCCCAGTGGCGCAACAATGCAGCTACCCCCGCGCATAAGTACGGTCTTGGGGTCATCCCCTTGGATTGCCGCATACTCCTCCGGACAGTCCTTCCTTGTCAGATATTGGCAGCAGGAAAGGACAAAGCAGCGTCCTTCCAAGGCTATGTGCTGCATAGTCGGCAGCCAGGTATCGCGGTCGTCTGCGGTGGGTGCACAGTAGATTTGGATCCCCTTTGAATACATGTAGGCCCGAAAAAGGGGCATATAGTTTTCCCAGCAAATAACAGCCCCTATCCTACCGATCTCGGTATCGAAAACCGGCATGGTTGACCCGTCGCCAAATCCCCAGACGATGCGCTCCATGGCAGTAGGCATGAGCTTTCGATGCTTCCCCATAAGCCTTCCGTCAGGGCTAAAGAACAGGGCCGTACAGTAAAGGGTCCCCCCGTCTTTCTCTATGACCCCTATGACTAGATACACCCTGTTTTCGCCGGCTATCTCTCCTAATGCCTCGGTAACTGGCCCCGGCACTTCAACAGAGCTATCCCAGTAGCGACGGAAATCATCCCGTCCCTCGGAAAGGCGCATACCCACGCGCGCGCCAAAATCCAGACCCTTCGGGTAGGCCGAAATAAAACCCTCAGGAAAAACCACCAGCTGGGCCTTTTGTTTGGCCGCATCCGAAGCGAGCGCTCGCACCTTCCCAATGGTCTTTTCTCGATCAAAGACAATTGGGGCCGCCTGGACCACGGCAGCTCGAACTACATTCATGGCACACCTCTCATTCAAAAAAACCCATAAGCCTTTTCACCCGTTTGACTGCCCTGGTTAGGACATCACCGATCTTTTCATTGAACCTGAGGTGGACGTGGGCATCAAAAGGGGTCTCCCCATGGTTGATGATGACCAACTTCGCCCCGGACCGTAGGGCCTCCATCGGCATGTCGGCGGCAGGTGTCACCACCAGACTGGAGCCTACAACCACAAAGAGATCGCTTTTCCGTGAATGTTCAAAGGATAGCCTAAGATCCCTTTCGGGGAGTGCCTGCCCAAAATCCACGACGCTTGATGACAGCCTTCCTCCGCACAGACATTTAGTTCCTGCCTCTGATCGATCTATGGTCTTCCCGCACAGCCCGCATCGGAGCCTTATCATATTACCGTGGAGTTCAGCCAGAAGTTCGGGCCGGATACCTGACTTCAGGTGGAGATTGTCGACATTCTGGGAGATCAAAAATTTCAGTCTACCCAGCTTCTGAAGCTCCACAATAGCCCTATGCCCTCTATTAGGTTCAACAGCATCCCATGGGACGCTCATTGGTCTTGGGGGTAGCCCTTTGTCCTGCCTCGTCCACACCCCATCAGTGCCCCTGAAATCGGGAAGCCCTGATTCGGTGCTGATACCAGCGCCGGTAAAGAAGACCGGATACCGCGATTCATATAGCCATTTTGCCAGAATTTCGATCTTCTTCCCCAGCTCATCGTTCATTGTCGACCCGAAAGAGGTAATTAAATCGATTAATTCTTACCCATATTCAACCCATTGTCAAAAAAATCCCCGATCGTCAACCCTATGGCTTCCTCTCCCCTCTCCCTTTTCGGCTATAAACCAAAATTAAAATATGGTAATAGTTTAGTGCTTTGAAAACAGTGATGAGTCGCATGACCGACCGCGAGGGTCTTTTTTCCAAAGGACGTAAAGGACGGCATCACTTCATAGAACGGCAGTGAGGTCTTTAAACTCGTCACGGAACAGCCCCATAAGAGGATGTCCCTATGAAGAAACCTCTCCCCTGCCTTGCAGAAACTGTATTTAAAGCTATGGGGGCGTACCACAGGCTGTGAAGAATTTGGGTTACGTCCTTTGGAAAAAAGACTCTCGCGGTCTTCCGCCTTTCTTTCAAAACGCTAAAGTGTTACAAAATATGTTATAGTAGTCCATAGCAAAACGATAAAGCATACCAGAAAGGAACTTGCGAATATGACCGTAGATTCTGTCCCCCCACCCAACTTCATACGAAACATCATCGCAGAAGACCTGAAGGCCAACAAGAACGATGGAAGAGTTCACACTCGATTTCCGCCTGAGCCCAATGGCTATCTACATGTGGGTCATGCCAAATCCATCTGCCTCAATTTCAGCCTGGCCGCAGAAAACAGTGGCCTCTGCAATCTCCGATTCGATGATACCAATCCGAGCAAGGAGGGTGTGGAATATGTGGAATCCATCATGGAAGATGTCCGATGGCTTGGGTTTGATTGGGGCGACCGGATCTTTTACGCATCAGACTACTTTGAGAAATTATACGACTATGCCGTGCAGTTGATAAAGAAGGGCAAGGCCTATGTCTGCGACCTTAGCCCGGACCAAATAAGGGAGTACCGTGGCACCTTGACTGAGCCAGGGAAAGATAGCCCGTACCGGACCCGTTCGGCGGAAGAAAACCTTGACCTGTTCCAGCGCATGCGGGGAGGAGAATTTGAGGATGGTTCCCGCGTGCTCCGGGCAAGTATCGATATGGCATCTCCAAATTTGAATATGCGAGACCCGGTCCTTTACAGGATCTTGCGGGCAGAACACTACAGGACAGGCAACAAGTGGTGTATCTATCCCACCTACGACTTCACCCACTGCCTTTGCGACTCCATAGAGGGCATCACACATTCAATCTGCACCCTGGAATTTGAAGACCATCGTCCCTTGTACGATTGGGTCCTCGACCAACTGGATGTCCCTTGTCACCCACAGCAGATAGAGTTTGCACGTCTCAATCTCAGCCATACCGTAATGAGTAAGCGAAAGCTCCTGGAGCTGGTTGAAGAGGGCCTTGTACAAGGCTGGGACGATCCGCGGATGCCCACCATATCCGGGCTGCGAAGACGAGGCTACACACCGGAGTCGATACGGGATTTCTGTGAGCGTATAGGTGTGGCCAAGAGGGAGAGCACGGTTGATATTGCCTTGCTGGAGCACTGTCTCCGGGAGGATCTCAACAAGCGGGCCCAGCGGGTAATGGGGGTGTTACGCCCTCTGAGGGTGGTCATCGACAACTACCCCGAAGACCAAGTAGAGGAGCTGGAGGCCATAAACAATCCGGAGGATTCCAGCATGGGGATTCGCAAGGTGCCATTTTCACGTCTCCTCTATATTGAACAGGATGATTTCCTGGAAGACCCTCCCAAGAAGTTCTTCCGGCTGGCCCCAGGCCGGGAGGTGCGCCTGCGCTACGCCTATTATATCACCTGTGTTGACGTGGTTAAGGATAGCAAGACCGGAGAAGTGACCGAGCTTCACTGCACGTATGATCCCGAGACCAGAGGGGGTTCGTCTCCAGACGGAAGAAGGGTCAAGGCTACCTTGCACTGGGTATCTGCCCCCCACTCCCTGGAGGCCGAGGTGCGACTATATGATCACCTCTTTTCAGAGGCATACCCTGAAGGTGACAAAGAGGGCGGTGATTTTAAACCCCATCTAAATCCGGCTTCCCTGGAGGTACTGACCTCCTGTCGCGTGGAGCCAGGTCTAAAAGGCGCGCCGCCGGGAAGTCGATACCAGTTCGAGAGACAGGGTTATTTCTGCGTTGATCCGGTTAATTCCAAAGACGGGAAACTGATATTCAACAGAACTGTGCCACTCAGGGATTCATGGGCCAGGATCGATAAGGCAAACAAGAAAAAGGGCCAATCCTAGCAGCCGGTACCCCCTTTCACCCTGAGCCCTTCTTAAAGATAAGCTCCGGCTTTTTTGGAAAGACAGTCGTATCAGGCGGGACCGATTCTGTGATCCAGACATTCCCACCAATGACCGAACGGGCGCCGATCACGGTTTCTCCACCCAGTATGGTGGTACCGGCATAGATGATCACATCGTCCTCTATGGTCGGGTGACGCTTCTTATTCCTGAGCCTTTCCGCCTCATCCTTCTTAATGGATAGGGCGCCAAGGGTCACCCCTTGGTATAGTCTTACCCTATTGCCAATCTCTGTGGTCTCGCCTACCACAACCCCTGTTCCATGATCTATAAAAAAGCTCTCCCCTATTTTCGCCCCCGGATGAATATCAATTCCTGTCCGGCTGTGAGAGTATTCCGTCATTATCCGGGGGATTAGAGGGACGTCTTGCCCGTAAAGCCGGTGCGCTATGCGGTAAACGGTTATGGCAAAAAGCCCGGGATAGCTGAATATGATCTCATCGTAGCTCATGGCAGCGGGGTCACCGTCATAGGCGGCCCGTATATCCTTGGCAAGCATCGCCCGCAGGCCGGGCATTTCGCGGCCGAAGTTTATTGCTGCCTCCTCTCCCCGTTCCTGACAGTGTGTGCAGGGTTGATTATAGCGAAGACACTCGTGCTTGATGGCAAGGGTAATCTGCTCTGAGAGTATCTCAAAGAATGCGGTTACCTCCTGTCCAAAATAATACCCTAGATTGACCTCGTCCACTCGCGTTCGTATAAAATATCCTGGATAGAGTATCCGAAATGCCCTCTGAATAATATCTATGATCGAATCACGTGAGGAGATGGGTTCAGGGCCAACATGATCGAAACAATCCTCACGGCTACAGGACAGGACCAGTTGATCCACGATTTCCGGGATCTCTTTACGAAATCGGTTGGTGGTCTCCATCTCGCTCTTGCATTGATCCGACCTTGTCTTGTCATCCATGGCAACCTGCACTCCTGTGTGTATAAGGCCTCAGCTTCTCTGGTACTAATCACCCCTCAAAACCCTACTTTGGGGGGCCTCAGCGAACTGCATACCGCCGTTCACCCATCCCCCAATATGGGGAGAGGGTACGCAATTGCTCTATAATCGCTGGAACTTTCTCAATTACGAAATCGATCTCCTCCTCAGTATTATAGACACTCAGACTGAACCTTATGGATCCATGGGCCATGGTGAATGGGACCCCCATGGCGCGAAGTACGTGGGAAGGCTGCAAGGAGCCTGAAGTACAGGCCGAGCCCGAAGATGCACATATTCCGAACTCGTCCATATGAAGCAGGATAGCCTCCCCTTCCACAAACTCGAAGCTTATGTTTGAGGTATTAGGAATCCGCTCCGCTCGGCCCCCGTTTACCCGGCTGTTGGGAACACGCGCCAGAATTTCGCGCTCCAGCTTATCGCGAAGCCTTCTTACCCTGGTGTTTTCCTCTTCCAGATGTTGCGTCGCCAGTTCACATGCCTTTCCAAGACCGATGATGCTGGCCGTGTTCTCGGTCCCCCCGCGTCGCCCCATTTCCTGGTGACCGCCGATGATGAAGGGGGAGAACTTGACCCCTTTTCTCAGATAAAGGATCCCGACCCCCTTGGGCGCATGAAGCTTATGGCCCGATAGAGAGAGCATGTCAATGGCGCTATCCTTCATGTTCACGGGTATCTTTCCAGCCACCTGGACAGCGTCCGCATGAAAGAGGATCCCCCTTGCATGGGCGAGTTCCGCTGCCCTCTCTACAGGGAATATCACACCCGTCTCATTATTGCCCCACATGATAGTAGATATGGCCGTATCGGGCGTAAGGCTCTCCTCGTAGCGACCCATATCCAGCTGCCCTTCTCCGTCTACGGGGATCTCTGTTACTCGGTACCCTTGGTTGGAAAGATGTGCGCATAGAGATTTGATGGCCGGATGCTCCACCCGGCTGGTGACGATGTGACGTTTCTCGGGTTGGGTTTCTAGAGCGGATCTTATGGCCGCGTTGTCGCTCTCCGAACCACAGCTCGTGAATACAATCTCTTCCGGTACAGCCCCAAGGAGTGCGGCAACCCTCTCCCTAGCTACTCGAAGTTTCCGACCGACCTGTCCCCCGAACGAATGGGCGCTTGACGGGTTTCCGTAAAGGTCATGGAAATAGGGCAGCATCTCCTCCAGGACCTCCCTTGCGACCTGGGTTGTGGCATTGTTATCCAAATAGATTGTTTTCATTGTGACACCTCCTCAACTACCAGTTCAGGCCATACCATTTCTCTTAGCTTGGCCTCCACAAAGTTTTTCAGAGTCTGCTGGGACGCCTTGCAGACTGCACAACTGCCTCGCATAACCACCAATACCCTGTTTCCGATCACGTCCACCAGCTCGATGTTTCCTCCATCCTGTCTCAAGGAGGGCCTAACCTCCTTTTCTATGGTCTCTTCAATCATCCTTATCTTTTGAATGTTTGAAAGTTTGGGACGAGTTACCGGCTTTTCCTCTACCCTCACCCTGGAAATGATCTCCCTGATAGTATCGTGGCAGTTCTCGCAGCCGCCCCCGGCCTTGGTGTAGTTGGTAACCTCCTCTACCGTCATGAGATTGTTCTCCCTGACCGCCCGTTCGATCTCCTTGTCGGTGACACCGAAGCACTCGCAGACGATTTCCCCCTCTTCCTCCTTCTTGGGTTCACCCCTGTAGTGGGCAATGGCCTGCTCCAGGGCCTGCCGCCCAAGGACAGAACAGTGCATCTTTTCCTTGGGAAGACCTCCCAGGAAATCCGCTATGTCCTGATTCGTTATCTTCCCGGCCTCTTCCACGGTCTTTCCCTTTATCATCTCAGTAAGGGCTGAGGCCGAGGCAATTGCGCTCGCGCAGCCGAAGGTCTTGAACTTGGCATCCGTGATCCTGCCCTCCTCATCTGCCTTAAAGGTCAGCTTGAGGGCATCGCCACAGGCCATGGACCCCACCTCTGCAATCCCGTTTGCATCATCCACTTCACCCACATTCCTGGGATTCAGGAAATGCTCTTTGACCTTATCTGTATATTCCCACATGGGTTCCTCCTCAAATAGAACTCCTGTTGCAAGGTGCGAGGCCGTCCAACAGTCTGATCACGGATTAGAAGCCAGTCCAATATCCTCACATAGACTCCTTTCTAACACAAAAAAGAACGGGCCTCAACCTCTCTCGGCTAATTGAAATGATCTCGCTCTCTACGTGAGATCAGGCGTTTGATCTTCGTAACCTATGGTTCAGTCAAAAAAGATCCGGGTAAGCAAGACCCATCATGCAAAATACCTGAAGAGCCTATTCAAAAAACCGATAAGGGTTTTTACTTCTTTCAGATGTCCCTTCACCGAATGCCCTTCAGGATCCGAATGGCTGTAGACGCTGCTGATGTAAACATAATGCTCCTTGCCCGCACGTTCAAGGGCGGTTGCAAGTGCCAGGGTTTCAGTATAAGGGATCATGATATCCTGAACACCATGGGCCAAAAAGACGGGGGCGGAGATGCGATCAAGGAAGTACCTGGGTGAAATGGAGCGTAGCTCGTCCCTGATCCTGGGAATTATCTGCTCCACCATATTCATCCCATCCTGATCATCCGGGTTAAAGGCCATATTTGCGTAAGCTCGTTCCCTCTCATCCAATTTGCCGGCCAGATCCCATGCCTCATCATGTTCATCGCATATGAATCGATAAATACATTCCTTGAGGCGGTCCACATTCAGATCATGGGTCATTTGATCCAGATAGTTCCAGAAAAACACGGCCCTGGAGTACTCGTGGGGAGTTATATTCAGAGATATCTCACCGAACCGGGCGCATCCGGTCAGGAAATACCTCAAGGCTGTTTCAAGATCGTAGTAGCTTCCGTAACAGATTATGGCCGCCGGATTGATCTGAGGATCTGTGCACACCTTTAGTAGAAGCCCACCGGCAAAGCTGAAACCTCCAACAAGGATGCGATCTTCCCGCACTTCCCCCTTAGCGGCAATAAGGGTATAGAGGCATTTCATCCTTACCAGAGTCTCTTCCCTCACAAGCGCCTTCTTCAGGACCGGTAGCTCAGGGATGTATGCCCTTACTCCCATGGAAGCAAGATTAGCGGCCAGACGATTCATAGCCTCGTGGGCCTCACCCTTTGGCGTGGTCCCGTGATACAGGATCACAGCAGGAAGTGGCCTTCTTACCCCCTCTGGGTAATAGTGGCGAAGGGCATAGCTGGAACCCTCGTAATCGTATATTTCATCGACCCGAACTACCCTTGGCAAGAATACTCTGGACAGTCGCGACTCGTCGGTGCTGAGGATGTTGAGCCCAAAGAGGACCATCCGCCAGGCACGGTGGATCTGACTCAAAGGATTTTTTCCGCCCATTGACAAATACCCGAAAACCGCATTCCTTGTTTTATCCAACATAACGATGCCGGCATCTAGCATCTTTCGGTTTCTCGCACCAACCTGACATGAATTCTCTATCGAGAGAGGATACCTCAACAGGAGCCAATTTGTCTATTGCTCTGAGGACCCTAATTTGATTTGACACGGCTTTGGCCAAAGCATAGATTTCCCCATGCTCGGAAACTCCAAGAAAGCTGCCCTACGTTCAGAACCCCTTGTTTCTTTGAGCCGCAGCGGCCAAGATGGGCGTTACCATCTTTGGGGTGTGTTGCTGATGATCGGGGCCGGTTTGTGCTGGAGCACTGGCGGCATCCTGGTGCGGAACGTCAAGCTTGCCGATCCATGGGAGATCATCTTCTGGCGCTCCGCCTTCATGGTGATCTTCCTGATGGGCGTGCTCGCTTTCTGGCACCGCGCTGGCGTTTTCAAAAAAATCGCCGAAGTCGGAATCCAGGGTACCCTGGCAGGCGCATTTCTCGCCTCCACCTTCTTTTTTTTCATTCTCTCTGTGACCCGTAACACCGTGGCCAATACGCTGGTTCTGATGAGTACCTTGCCCTTTTTCGTTGCTCTGTTTGGCAGGATCTTTCTGGGCGAATCGGTTTCCCTGCGCACCTGGAGCGCAATTGCCGTCGCCCTTGCCGGTATTATTCTCATGTTCGCCGATGGGGTAGACTTCGGCCAGACCGTTGGAAACTTCCTGGCACTCGGCGTTCCGACAGCTTTTGCGCTGAATATCGTCACGCTGCGCCGGGCTCACGCCAGCGTGAGCATGGTTCCGGCAGTCATGCTGGCAGGGATCTTCTCGATTATCGTTTCGTTGCCCCTCGCTTGGCCGCTTACACCCACGCTGCATGACCTCACGGTTCTGTGCATCATGGGCTGGGTGCAGCTCGGCACCGGATGCATACTGATGACTATGGCCACTCGCTATCTATCTGCCGCGGAAGTCGGCCTGTTCGCGCTCCTCGAGACCACGCTCGGCCCCGTCTGGGTTTGGCTCGGTATTGGCGAGCGGCCCACGGACATAGCCTTGGCCGGAGGGCTCATCGTGATCGGCACGCTTTTGGGAAATGGGTTATTAGGAATGAGGAACCGACCTGTTTCCAGCTGAAATCGCCTCCCCCTCACTTCAACCCCGCCTTGTGAAGTGCACCGACTACACGATCCGTATCGGCTTGGTCTTTATACATGAGTTCCTTTCCAAAATGCTTGAGAGAAAAGTTGGGATCTATCCTCAGAACTTCTGCGGCTTCTGCACGCGCCTCCTCTTCACGGCCTGACAAACTGTAACCTATGGCCAGGCCAACGTGAGCTACAAGGTTATCGGGGCTGCTATGGAGGACTTTCTTAAGTGTTGAGATTCCGTCCTCGTATCGCCCCGCAAGGTTATAGGCATTACCTAACATGGTTAAGAGCGAGGTAGAAGGGATAGGATCACTGCGCATGGCCTTCTTATAGAGCGCAATAGCTTCCTCATGTTTTCCCACACGGGTAAGACTAAAGGCCAACGCATATTGAGCAATTGGGGAATTGGGATCAATGGCAATGGCTCGTTCCCCTTCGGCAATGGCCTGCTCGTACTGCCTTTTTGCCAAGTAGATGCGCCCTAACAATGCGTGGGCCTCGGCCAAGGCCCCTCCAACGGCAAGAGCCTTTTGGGCCAAGTTTTCGGCCTGCTTCAGAGATTCTTTTGGGGACTTGGTCGAGCCGAGTATAAGGTCCATCAGGTAGGTGGCACTCAGACGCCAATACGCCATCGCATAATTGGGGTCCAGAGCAATGGCCTGCTCAAATAGCTTCCGGGCCATAGCGTTGCCATCTTCGTTGAATCTACTAGATTGCTCGCGTCCTTCTAACACCTTAAAATAGGCCTCAAGATTGTCGGTGCCTCTTCCGTAAATGCGGACCTGTTCCCCCTCTGTCAACTTCACCTGCAGAGCGTTGAGGATTTTCAGAGTGATCTCATCCTGTAACGCGAAGATGTCTTTCAGCTCACGATCATAGCGCTCCGACCACAGATGATGGCCGGTAGTGGCATCTATAAGCTGGGCGGTAATTCGGACACGGTCTCCTGCTTTGCGCACACTCCCCTCTAAAACATACCGCACCCCTAACTCTCCGCTTACCTGCTGCACCTTCACAGGCTTTCCTTTGTACGTGAAGGTGGAGTTGCGGGCAATCACAAAAAGTTTGGGTACCTTAGAGAGGGCATTGATGATTTCCTCTGTTATTCCATCACTAAAGAACTCCTGCTTCGGGTCTTCACTCATGTTTACAAACGGTAAAACCGCAATGGAAGGTTTATCAGGCAATGGGTGTGCCATCCTTTCTTTTGAGGCCACTTCCCTTGGAGGACGACTGAAATAGAAATTCCAGACCAAGGCTGCAATGACCACAAGAACTACAGCGATACCCCCAGCCACAATCGCCTTGCGTCGCCATATCGGCAGAGCTTTTGCCTTTTCAATCTCCTCAGCCACCGTCACCCTTGGCTCCATCAATACCCGGTAGGCACCCACCGCCTTGGGAATGTTCTTGACCTCTTGTTCGCCCAGGTATTCATAACCAAAAGGCAACTTGCTCTCTATGTGATCGAACGCAGTCTTAGAAATGCAGATGCCTCCCGCTTCGGACAAAGCCTCAAGTCTGGCTGCAATGTTGACTCCATCGCCGTAGATTCGTTCACCTTCTTCGATGACATCGCCCAAATTCACTCCAATGCGGAACTCCATTCTACGGTTTTCAG
>JAZDES010000047.1:0-2164 GCA_043808585.1 Pseudomonadota bacterium
GCGTAGGCAGGCGACGATTGGATCATAGGCTCCATCCCTTCGGGGAACGAATCATCAACACCCCAAATGCACTCTGAGACAGGGTAGATTCCATCTTTTGCATAAACAGGAATCCTTTTTGTTTGTCGGTACCCCTCCGGCTTTGCCCTTCGGTCAGGAGCTCAGGGCCTTGAGCCTGCCGAAAGGCTCCCGACAAACAAAAAAACTCCACTCTGTGCCCTCTGTGTCTCTGTGGTGAAGAATCTATTTTGGACTGATAATCATAGAAAGGAGGAAGACGATGTCATGCAAATGGAGTAGAAGGAGTTTTCTTTTAATTCTTGTAGGTATGTTTTCCCTTTGCTCCCAAGGGGTTATAGCTCAGGAGTATCCGAACAAACCAGTGATTCTGATAATCCCGATGCCTCCAGGTGGCACCCACGACTTGACCGCACGTGCAGTGACCAGTGTGGCTTCGGATTATCTCGGGCAGCCTATGTTGATTAAACTAATGCCCGGTGGGGGCGGAGCCATTGGCACAGACTTTGTGACGAAGGCTAAACCTGACGGCTATACCTTGCTGATGACCGGCCCGGGGTGGAATAGTCAATTGCCTGCCTTTGAGGGTCGATCTCGAGGGCCGGAGTATTTTGAGCCGATATGCCGTATCAACTATAACGCTCAATTCATGGTTGCCAATCCCAGTATGCCATTCAAAACCTATAAAGAGATGATGTCGTGGATCAAGGCCAATCCTGGCAAATTGATCGTGGGCGTGGGAGGGCAGTGGGCCTGGGACGCCATTTTTTGGAAGCAGCTGATCAGACAGACAGGCATCAGTGTCAAGCTTGTCCCGTTTGACGGAGGAGGACCACAGTTGCTTGCTCTCCTGGGAGGCCATACCAACGTAGGTGGGGCTGCACCGTCCATGTTTATGCCTTACAAGAATACAGGAAAGCTTATCCCCCTGGTCTATCTGGACAAAGAGCGTTATCGCGAGTTACCGGATGTGCCCACAAGCGTTGAGGAGGGATTTAACTTGTTCGGCCAGATGTGGCGCGGTGTGGCAGCTCCAAAGGGGACACCCCGTCCAATCATCGATCAACTGAGCCTGGCGTTCAAGAAGATGACAGAAGACAAGTCAGTGGTAACCATGATCAATAAACTCGGTGATGACATTCAATTCTTCGGCCCTGACGATTTTGCCAAGTACTGGCAGGACGAGTACGAGTCTTACAAGGACCTTGCGAAAGCCATGAAGTAGTAAACCAGGGGCGGGAAGGACTCTCTTACTGCCGAGGTGGAGGAATTCCCGTGAGAATCTTACTAACAGTTTGCTGAAAAACTCATTTTTCGCAGGCTGCTCAAGAATGCTCAGATGCAAGGCGCCCGAAATCCTGAGGAGCGAGGCACCTGAAGGTACCACACATTGTGCCTTCAGGTACCGCACCGACGAAGGATGAGGGCAACGACGCAGATGGGCGTTTTTCAGCAGCCTGCGAATGGGTCCATAATTGAGAAGTCATAACCCTCCCCCATTGGCAACGGGAGCGGACCGATGTCGGGCAAACTGATTGATGTGCTTGTTTAGCCTTCAGTGTCCATACAATTATGGACCCATTAGTAATCCAGTGTAACTGTGATTTCTAAGACCTGCGATGAAAGGAGGTCAAAAGGATGGAAATATTCAAAACCGAAGAGTTTATAAACATGGAAAATCCCACACCCAACTCGACCTATAAACGAGAGATCCTCAAGGGTCTTCATGCGCAGAGTCTCCTCGGTGTGTTTGGATTGGTCGTTCCCGGCGGCCAGGGCGGGGACGTCCATTCCCACGATAAGGGGGAGCATATTATCCTCATCCTGAGCGGGGAAGGAGTGGAACTGGTGGAGGGCAAAGAATTCCCTGTCAAGGCAGGTGACATTCTCTTTGTTCCCGCCGGGCTAAAGCACACGATACTGAACCGGTCAAACAAGGACCTTCGGTACTTGGGATTTCTTTCCGTGGGGCAAGGTTAAACGGACATGCATGTTTCCGGAGCGGAGAAATAGAGACTTCGCGTGAGAGCTCAGGATTTCAATCAAAGCGGGGGAGCATTTTCATGGCAAAGCAACGGATAGGTTTTATAGGTCTCGGCCTCATGGGAAAAGAGATGGCCACAAACCTGATCTCCGAGGGGTTTCC
>JAZDES010000048.1:0-3004 GCA_043808585.1 Pseudomonadota bacterium
CTGGATGTTCAGGTTGCAGAAGGCACAGCCCCTGAACATGCCATGAGAGAGGGTTTTTCGCCACCAGCAACCGCGGGACATCTCCATGGGACGGGTAGGGAAAAATCGTCTGTCCGGCTCCATAGCATTCAGATGCCTGAAATAGTCCCCGTAGTCTGCCATCGGCAACTCGTCCAGATGGGCGACCTGACTGAATACCTCGGGGCGTCCCCATGACTCTTGATGGCGGCCCATAAGGCCTGGAAAAGGGTCAGGCTCTGGGGCTGTACCGCCCTGCAAGTTTCTGACGAGCTGAAGCAGTGGCCTTTCGCCCTCGCCGCTGATCACGAAATCGATCTCTGCAAAGGCCCTGAGAAGACTGCGGCCCATCTCTCCTGAACAGGCGGACCCCCCTACAAGGATTTTCGAATCGGGAGCCCTCCTCTTGATCTCGCGAGCAAAATAGAGCGCGCTCGTAAGCTGGCCAAGGCAGATAGAGATACCGACCAGAAAATATCCCTCCCAATCTATGGCGGCCAGTATCCGATCCGATATGTCCTTCAAGGCAGAGCAAATATCGCCAAAAACCCACTTCCGGGAGAGGCCTGCCGACTCCCTTTTCCACAAACGGCTGATACGCTCCGCTCTTTCCGGATAGAGAAGGGCGGCATAGCAGGATTCCGAGAGCCAAGTCTTCTCCGATATAGGGCGATAGAGAGCGTAGCCCAGGGCTTCCGCCACCGTGAGGTAGAGGTGGTGAGCATGGACCGTCACGGTGGGAATTTCACGCTCGACAAAAGCCTTGAGGGCGCCCAGTTGAATGGAGGGGCGATTAAAGAGGGGCCATGGGGTGGAGAGGAGGGCCATTCGAGTCATTTAAAAAAGCCTTGATGGTAGATCAGGGGAGGCACTTGCCATTTTAAAAGGATTATGAGAGAGGGAGGCTCAATATCCTATATCCCTTTCTGGACAAGAAACCCAGCAGTTTGTCTGGTAGCGTTAGACGGGTGGCAAAGACGCCTTGCCCTTTGGCATCTTTAAAGATGACACCGGGGATGGTCAGCCTGATATTCCTTGATTCATCTGTGTCTGTCGCCATGAAAGGATGGGGTTTGGAATCGAATTCTACTCCCGCAAAGGCAAGCGTTTTGGAGAGGATTGATACCGCATCTTTTTCTCCAGCCAGGGGAAGGACCGAAAACTGGCGTTCTTTTAAGAGGGAGAGGATTTCCTGCCCAAGCCCCGAAAGATCAATGATGCAATCCCTGCCCTTGACGTCAAGGAGAAAATCAGCCTTCACGACAAGGTTAAAATCAGTCTTATTCCCCTGATAGAGCTTTATCTCCGAATCTCTAGAAAAAGACTGGCCGACGAGATTCAAGAGGAACTCGACGAGGTCAAAGGATTCGGATCCTGACTTCAAAATGTCCGGCCTTGGGGCCTCAAGACCTTTTGTCAAATTTCCTGGGGGATA
The DNA here is from genome assembly GCA_043808585.1 of Pseudomonadota bacterium. Taxonomy (GTDB): domain Bacteria; phylum Desulfobacterota; class DSM-4660; order Desulfatiglandales; family Desulfatiglandaceae; genus CAYVMN01. The sequence goes on from JAZDES010000048.1 coordinate 1,454, forward strand.
TTCCAGGGTCACAATGTCGAGGGTTTCCAGGAAGTCTTTTATCTCCTGTGGGATCCTGGGCCTGGCGGGGTCCGCGAGGATGATCAATACGGTTTTTCCTTTCCCTTGCGCGGGGCTTGCTGAGGGCTTGACGATCCAGTCGGCGGTCATCCGAAGGAGGATGTCGCCCCCCAGTTCAAGAGGTTCTCCATTTTTGTAGATCTTGTGATAGTTACAAGCCGAGAGGATCCTGTCGAGGGCGATCCGGAGGTCCGCTCCCTTTTCAAGATGAACAATTCTGTAATTCTCCCAGTTCGAGGTTATGATTTCCGCCATCTTTTGAGGTAGATCGTTGTAGAGGTCCACCACCACACGATTGCCGTTCGTGAGGCTGAGGATCGGGAAAGAGTCTGCTTTCAGATTGATTTGGCCGCCCGATTTCAGTGGAATGAAATGCTCGCCACTATTAACCCACTCCTCTCCTAGGAACGAAAATATCTCCATGAGCTGTTTGCTTAAAGGGCCCAGGTTTTGATAGGTGCCCTCACCTCCTGACTCAGGGACCTTATCATGCTTTATGGGTATTCTCACGATTTCCGGATGATAGATGGGTAGCCTCACGACTTGCCCCGGGTGGATGAGGTTGAGGTCCTTAACCTCAGGGTTGAGTCTCTTGAGAAGACTGAGGTATTCTTCGTGGAGTGCCTCGTCGGGGACCTGATAGAGGTCCTTGACCACCCTGATAAGGGCGTCCCCGGGTTTGACCGTGTAATTCTCCAGTCTTATGTTCTTCAAGTCCTCGAGGCTGATTGTCGTCGGGGCAGCGTCCCTCAGAAGACCGGCCACGGGGGAGATGGTCAAGGGAATAACGATTCTTTCGCCCGGGTGTATGAGATCAAGATTTGACAGAGATTTGTTCAGCCTCTTCAGGACGGCTAGCAACTGAGGAAGGTTTCGTTTCTCCAGCAGCCCCCTCTCCCTGAAGAGCTGCCAGACGTGATCCCCTTTCTTGACGGTATAGGATTCCGTTAAGACCTTCTTATCGTCTATGTCCTTGATCTCTTTATTCTTTTCAATTTCTGCTGTCTGAACGAGGGAGATAGAATAGGTCTCCTCTGCCTCCTCCCGAGGGCTGGCCTCACGCAAGGGCAGGAGGAGGAGCAAAGACATGGTCAGTAAGGAGTAAATCCCATATCTTAGAAGACGACTCATTCAATGCCCATTTTGGTAATTAATTTAAGTTAATTTAAGTATTTAATCTAAATATTGTCAATGTTTTTCTAATTTGGGATGCTTATGCTAACACATATTTATAATTTAATTTGCATATTATACATTATATGGTATTTCTTCTTTACAATTAAAAGAGGATCTGATAGAAATTTATAGATCATCTCCAAAAGAGTTGGTGATACCCTAAGGATTCAAGGGGTCAAGGATTCAAGGATTCGAGTCAAGTGCTCAAAAATTACAAAGAATTGAAGGTTTGGCAGAAGTTCTATCAGCTATGTTTGGAGATTTACAAAATAACCGCGAGATTCCCGAAGGAAGAGAGATATTGCAGAAGGCTAT
>JAZDES010000049.1:0-2823 GCA_043808585.1 Pseudomonadota bacterium
AAGGTCATGGTCCCTCTCATTCATTCCGACGGCATCGAGAAGGATGGGCTCGCCTGCGACAAGTATGCGCATGACCACGTCCTCTTCACCCCCTACGGTTGGGACGGTAGCGACCCGAAGCTCTATGTCAAGGGGAGCGAATCTCTTGAAGTTGATCTTCCCGTCCTGAGGCCTCCTGCGTTCAGAAATGTCCAGGTCAGCCATGATCTTGATCCTAGAGCTCAGGGCTCGCCTGTAATGGTAAGGAACGGTCTGGTATTTGTAACAAATGCCATCAACCCTGAATCTGATTTCGGCGCCCTCCTTACCGGGATAGGGTTCTATGTGAATGTCTGAACACTTTCTCTTGTAGGCATCCGTGATGATCTTATTGACGAGTTGCATGATGGCGCTGTCATCTTCTGTCAGCATCTCAGCGCCACCCTCCGTCTCCACCTCGTCTTCCACGTCAAGTTTACTGAGGATCTCATCTATGGATTCCTGTCCCTTTGCCGAACCGTAAAAGTAATCCAAGAACTGCAGTACATCTTCCCTCATGCCTACCACGAATTCGTATTTGACCGCAGGGATCAGGGACTTGACGCTATCTATCTTGTCCAGCCTCTGGGGATTATCTATGAGTATCTTTACTTTGCCTTCCTCCTGGCCCAGTGGAACCCAAAGGTTGGCTCTGAGGTATGCGGGTTTCAGTTTCGCCAGGAGATCGCCAGGAATGGGGTGGTTCTTATCAAAGAGAGCGTAATCACAGTTGTAGTACTCGCCCAGGGATCGCCCTATCTCCTCCTTTCTCACCTTCATATCATTGATAAAGATCGACTCGATCGAGGTCTTTTGCTCCCTGGCCATGGCAATGGCTTTTTCCAACTCCTTCTCAGTAATGAGATCGTTGTTGATAAGATAGTCAAATCTCGTCCGTTTCTTCCCCTTCTGCGAAAGCTTTCTCTGATTATAGAACGCAATACCAAGAACACTCGCCAACTCGGCTGCCGAATTCTGATCTTCCAAACTAAACTTGTCGCCATTCTTCTTGTTGATGAGCTGGAGCACCCCTATGACATATTTCTGGAACAAAATGGGCAAAGCAAGGATCTGCTTCGTTACGTATCCGAATTTTTCGTCCCAGCTCTTGTCAAAGGTAAGTTCCTTGCTAATCGTACTCAACTCAAGATTGTCGTAGGCATTGCCGATGTTACATATCTCCGCGTTGTGTGCCGTATAGCCGGCGATACTCTGGTTGTCGACAGGGACCCGGATCTCCTCTGGAATATTGCCTGCCTTCAACCTTGAATAGATCTCTTTTTTTCTTCCGTCCACCACATAGATTGTGATTCGATCAGCATCAAAAAGACCCAGCATCTGGTCCTTCAGGTTGATCAGGATTTCGTTGATATCCTTCGCCGCGTGTATCTGGTTTGCAATGTCATGAAGGGCCTTGTAGTAAGACAACTGTTGCTGTTGTTGGTTAGAGTCCCTAGTTGCCTGTTGTACCATCCCTTAACTCCTTTAGCCTGCCTCTTTCCAGGTCAGGCAGGGCCTTATCTCTATGAAAACATTATTATTATGCAGCCTATATAATAGACTATTTTGGGCATTTTTGGAAGTCAAAACGTATAGGGAGCACCACAACCCTTGGGCCGCTTGGGCCACTAAGGTACGAGATCTGATTTTGGGGGAAGATTTTCAGAACCGCAGGTCCAGCACGGGCCGACTTGGACCAGATGCATGCCGGGAAGGTTCACGTCTAATTGCCCTTAACAACACAGAAATCTCTTGACACCGTAGGGTGCATTCAGTATAGAGCCCTAATAGATTTTTTCTAGCGGTCGATTGCAGCTGTTCTGGTCTAATTGGATGCTATTGCCTCCTCCCGCAGATACGAAAAATCATATTCCAGTATTGATGCTATCGTAATAAGTCAAATGCGTCCATGCCGTTCATGGTTCGACACTTCACCACGAACGGAAGATCAAAGGGTTACGGATCACCGCATCCGTTCGTCCTGAGGTTTACCCGCCTTCGGCGGCGCCAGAGGCGATCAGGGTATCGAAGGGCGAACGGGACTTTTTACGAGGCCGGCAATATTCGTACTTCAAGGGCAGCGATCCCTTGCCCTGGCATTTGAGAGAGATCTGGCAATAATGCAAAGGTTCTTGAGGGAGACGAAGGTTTGCCGTCGTCCTGAGTTGAATGATGGTCAGTCTGCAAAGAAAATTTCTGCAGGCTGTGACAGAAACACCCATAAGGAATAAGGAGGATTTATGGAGGTCAAGAAGATTCTTTTGCCCGAATCAGAATTACCCCGCCAATGGTACAACCTTCTGGCGGACATGCCTACACCCATGGAACCGCCCCTTCATCCGGGGACCGGACAGCCTGTTGGTCCGGACGATCTGGCCCCCATTTTTCCCATGCCCCTGATAGAACAAGAGGTCAGCCCTAAAAGATTTATCGACATCCCCGAGGAGGTCTTGGAGAAGTATCTCTTGTGGCGGCCCACACCCCTTTATAGGGCCAGCAGTCTCGAAAAATATCTCAACACTCCTGCCAGGATCTATTTCAAAAACGAGGGCGTAAGCCCTGCGGGCAGCCATAAGCCCAACACTGCCATTCCACAGGCCTATTATAACAAGATTTCCGGAACCAAGAGGATGACAACTGAGACCGGCGCGGGCCAGTGGGGCCGCGCGCTGGCCATGGCCTGCTGTTTATTTGGAATTGAATGCAAGGTCTTCATGGTCAAGATCAGCTACCTTCAGAAACCCTATCGTCGGATCATGATGGAAACCTGGGGGGCGAATTGTGTGGCAAGTCCCAGCACGGAAA
>JAZDES010000050.1:0-11530 GCA_043808585.1 Pseudomonadota bacterium
TGTTCCGTAACGAGGTTCAAGACCTCACTGCCGTTCTTTGAAATGATGCCGTCCTTTACGTCCTTTTGAAAAAAGACCCTCGCGGTCCTCTGCCTTTCTTTCAAAACGCTAAGGTGTTACAAAATTCGTAGAAAGCAGAATTTATCAACTATTCGGCGAATTCGTTGCAATCTTCAACGGGCATTTTCCTGGATTTCCACAAACCTTGACGAGGAGTCCCATGAGACGTAAAGAAGAAATTCAGAACCCTGACGGCAAGCTGGGGATCCTTATCCCTGGTATAGGAGGCGCGGTAAGTACTACCTTCTTAGCAGGAGTTGAGGCTGTACGCCGGGGCTCGGCCATTCCCATCGGTTCACTGACTCAAATGGGAACCATCCGGCTGGGGAAAAGATTCGAGTACCGTATTCCACCTATCAGAGATTTTGTGCCCCTGGCTGGCCTGGATGACCTGGTCTTCGGGGGGTGGGATATTTTTCCAGACAATTGTTACGAAGCGGCCCTTGAAGCCGGAGTCCTCAAGACAGAACATCTGGAGGCGGTACGGCCTTTTCTCGAAAAATTGAGACCCTGGCCGGCGGTTTTCAATCAGTCATTTGTTAAGAATTTAAGTGGTCCAAACGTGAAGGGGCCAGCTTCTCACCTGGAATTGATTGAGGCCATCAAGGCGGATATCAAAACCTTCATAGAGGAGAATGAGGTATCTCGCTGCGTGATGATCTGGTCTGGAAGTACAGAGGCATATTTGGAGCCCAAAGAAGTTCACGGCTCTCTAAGCCGCTTTGAGGAGGCACTGAAAAGGAGCGATCCTAACATCTCTCCCAGCATGCTTTACGCCTATGCCGCCCTAAGCAGCGGTATTCCTTACATAAATGGCGCTCCCAACCTCACCGTGGATATTCCTGCCATGGAGGAGCTAGCGGAGAAGCAAAGGGTTGCTATTGCGGGAAAGGACTTTAAGACGGGGCAGACATTGATGAAGACCATCCTGGCACCCGGATTAAAGGCTCGCGTTCTTGGACTTACCGGTTGGTATTCCACCAACCTTCTTGGTAACCGGGATGGCAAAGTCCTGGAAGACAAAGACTCATACAGGACCAAAGAGGAGAGCAAGCTATGCGCCCTTGAGACCATCCTACAGCCGGATGTCTACCCCGATCTGTACGGGGACTTTGAGCACAAGGTTGTGATAAGCTATTACTCACCCCGAGGCGACCAAAAAGAAGGTTGGGACTGCATTGATATTTTTGGCTGGCTCGGTTATCCAATGCAGATTAAGGTGAATTTCCTTTGTCGAGACAGCATCTTAGCGGCGCCCCTGGTGCTGGATCTGGTCCTATTTATGGATTTGGCACAGAGGGCTGATATGGTTGGCATACAGGAATGGCTCTCATTCTATTTTAAGAGCCCGCAATCCGCTCCTAACCTCTATGCCGAGCACGACCTTTTCATCCAATTGATGAAACTAAAGAACACCCTCCGTTACCTTATGGGAGAGGATCAGATCACCCATCTAGGGTTAGACTACTATTATGCTATATAAGACACTGAATCATGCAGCGCCATAATCTTGAGAACGCCTATTCACCTCTTATCCGTAATCTCTCTTTTTCAAGGATCAAACCATTAGCTGCCGAAGCAGGTAGTGATTTAATCATTAGTTCTTAGATGGTCCTGCGCCTCGGAATTCCCTCCGAGTTGTAACGTCTCCAGCCCCTCGACCTGGCGTAGACCCCTTACCATTCGAACTGGAAACGGGACCGCGGACCAAAGGCCTACTTCATATTGCGAATCCGCACCTCGAGCCCCTGAACGTCCTTCAGCAATCTTACGATTTCGGATGTATCTGTTATACCATAGTGATATGGATAAAGGACTTTTGGCCGAAAAGCCTTTGCTGCATCAGCGACCATCTCGGCTGTCATGGTGTAGGGCAGGTTCATTGGCAGGAAGGCTATGTCGATATCTTCTAGTTTTTTCATTTCCGGGGTGTTCTCCGTGTCACCGGCTATATAAACCCTCTTGTCTCCAAAGGTGATGACATAGCCATTGCCGGCCCCCTTTGGATGGAAGGGAACACCCTCGCTGCGCATATGGACGATATTGTATGCTGGAACCGCCTCTATTCTCAAACCTCCAATAGTCTTAACGTCCCCATTATTCATTACAATACCGTCTCCGACCCGGCTTAGACAGTTTTGGGGCAACACCACAAGGCTTTTCTCGGTTCGGATTGATCCTAATGCCTTCAGGTCAAGGTGGTCCTGGTGCTCATGTGTTATCAGTATGATGTCTGCTTTGGGCATCTTGGAATAATCGGCTAGCCTGCTCCATGGGTCAATGTGAATAACCTTCCCGCCAAAACTGAACATCAGTGTACCATGCCCAACAAATATGATGTCCAGATTGCCTGAGTTTGTCTTAACACTATCTTTTTCAAACTCTCCTCTAGCGGCCACAGTAAACACAAGAACAAAGACAAAAAGATTGAGAAACGAAAATAATCTTTTCATATTACACCTCTCTTTTCCAGCAGTGAACTGAACCTTTGTCCTCATAATGACCCGGGTGAACCTTCGCACCAGCCCAACTTCCCTCCAGGCAATGGTTTCATGCTATAGTAACAGGCCTTCTTTTGTCAACCGCGAGGGGTTTTCCAGCAGTGTTGTGAAAGCGATGGCCGCAGGTGATGACTGGGTGCCATATGGGCTTGAGAACAACGTGCGAAATGTGTTAGAAGGAAGTAGGCGGCGAGTTCTGGGGCGTCTCAAAAGCCTCTTTGAATGGCCGCTCAAGGAGCTTGAGGGCTAAGAAAGATTAGCTCAACTACGACGATTGAACGATGATATGGAAACGCAAAAATATTGGTCTTGCCCTTGGTGCAGGCGGTGCACGGGGGCTTGCTCATATCGGGGTTCTCAGGGTTTTTGAAGACGAATCCATTCCCATCGATATAATAGTTGGCAGCAGTATCGGCGCATTGGTAGGTGGGGCCTTTGCCAGTGGGCTGGGGACCTATGAACTGGAGAAAAGGCTTGAAGAATTTCTAGAGAGTTCGACCTATCAGGAATCGGCCCTCAAGTCCATGAGGGCGGCTGAATATTCTGATAGGAAATTGAGTCTCACACAGAAGATCCAGGCCTTTTTTAAAAACCGCCTCTTGCTGGCTCAGGCCATGTTTAAACCGGGTATTCTTGAGAGTGAAGATTTCCATGGCATGATTGATTTTTTTCTTCCTGACATCGAGATCCAAGATACCTTGATACCTTTCAGGGCCGTGGCAACGGATCTCGTCAGCGGTGAGCCCGTGGTTATTTCTCAGGGTTCTCTGCGCAAAGCAGTGATGGCCAGCTGTGCGGTTCCTGGTGCAGTATCGCCACAGTCGACTGACGGGATGCTCTTGTCTGACGGTGGCATAATCTACATGGTTCCCACAACGGTAGCCAGGGAGGAAGGAGCGGAATATCTTGTTGCGGTTAGTGTGAACAGTAAGGTACATTCTTCCGAAAAATTCTCAACCGCTATAGACACATATGTTCGGTCTACCACTATAGGCCTATTTCACATAGAACAGCGTTTACTCCGGGAGGCAGACGTGGTAATTCTTCCAAAGGTTGGAAACTTACACTGGACCGATTTTGGACGTGCTACGGAATTGATCTTAGAGGGAGAGAGGGCAGCCCGCGAAAAACTCCCGGATATCGGAAAGGCCTTCCATTCCTCAATCCGGCGGCTCCCATCGGAACTGTTTAAGAGAATCTTTAAGAGGTGCTAAAGTCAAAACCCAGGTCCGAAAAGGATGGCAAATTTTCACAAAAGCTCGACCACCTTAATCCACAATTCAAGGTGACCCCAGCAATTTGTGAAGTGCCCCGAGTGAACTAGGATTAAGGGCGGTGCTATCACCCAGATTAAAGAAGGAAATGAACAAAAGAACGAAAAAAGGAGGTCAACATGCCAAAGGCAAAAATCACAGTGGTCAAGAAGGTAAATAATAGGGATCTATACGGTGAAAACCCTCCAGCCGCTTTCGATGAGGGTAGAATCAGGCCGGAGTGCGACCGGTTTTCATTAGGGCAGGAATTCGTTGTTGAGAGCCATAACTGCCCCGAGGGTTTTTGTAACTGGGCATTTGCCGACATACAGAGGGATCTTGTGCATGTCCTTTACGGCGGCTATTACCCCTGGATGAAAGAGAAGGGTGTGGCCATCTCATGCTGCACCGATGGTCTTAGGCCTGTAGTTTTCAAGCTGGAGAGGATAGAGGACTAAGGAAAGGAGGAAGCTATGAAGATTCTGAAGGTCAACATGACAAAAGGCAAGATTGAGTCGATGCCCGTGCCCAAAGGCAAGGTCCTTGGGGGCCGGGGAATGATCGACTACCTGATGACGGAGTATGGTTCGGCCACGGCCCATCCACTTTCTCCCGAGGCCCTGTTCGTTGCTGCGATTGGGGTTCTGGGCGGAAGCGCCGCGCCCAACGCCCATCGAATTTCGGTAGGCGGGAAGAGCCCGTTAACAGGAGGCATCAAGGAGGCGAATGCCGGAGGGGTTGCCGGGCAAAAACTTGGCCGTCTGGGTATCCAGGCAATAATGGTTGAAGGGAGGTCCGCGGAATGGCAGGTCCTAAAGGTGAACTCCAAAGGGGCCGCCCTTGAAGCTGCCGGGGACATTGTGGGCCTTAAGAACTATGCCGCATGCGAAAAGCTCCGCGAACGCTATGGTGATAAGGTCGGCATTATGATCATCGGTCCTGCGGGAGAGATGAAGATGTGTAACTCAAGCGTGGCGATCACGGATCCCGAAGGGAGGCCAGCCCGCCACTGCGGCCGGGGAGGTGTTGGAGCCATCATGGGCGCCAAGGGTCTTAAGGCAGTTGTGATTGATGACTCGGGCGGTGAACTGCGTAAACCCGTAAACGAAGAGGCATTTAAGGCCGCGGTCAAGGAATGCGCGGAGGCGATTCGCAAGGGGGCCTTTACGGAGGCGTTCCACACCTTCGGGACTCCCATGTTTATTGAAGCGGACAATGAACGCGGCAGTCTGCCTACGTATAATCATAGGCAGGGTTCCTTTGAGGATGAGAAGCGGAAAAAGGTCAATGTCAACGCCCTCCAGGAGGCAAACAAGGCCAGGGTCGGCAATACGGGATGTGGCCATACCTGTATGCCGGGCTGCGTTATCCAGTGTTCTCCCTTGTTTTATGACAAGGAAGGCAAATACGTCACCAGCGGGTTCGAATATGAGACCATAGCAATGCTTGGACCCAACCTGGGAGTCGATGATCTGGACGCAATTGCCAGGATGGACCGTGCCTGTGATGAATACGGACTCGACACCATCGAAACCGGCTGCACCATTGGACTCTTGAACGACGCCAAACTCTTTGAATTTGGGGATGCGGCCAGGGCCGAGGCCCTTATCGAGGAGATTGGGCAGGGAACCCCCCTGGGCCGGATTATAGGAAGCGGAACAGCCAATGCGGCAAAGGTCCTGGGCATCGATAGAGTCCCGGCCTGCAAAGGTCAGGGGATCCCGGCCCATGCGGCCCGTAGTTCCAAAGGATGGGCCATTGCTTATACGTCAAGCCCCCAGGGTGCCGATCATACTGCCGGCGTTGTCCTGGATGAGCCCCTCTCCAAAGAGGGGCAGGTAGAAAGGGGCAGGCAGTCACAGATCCTCACGGCCGCCTTCGACTCCACAGGCCTTTGCATGTTTACCTTTTTGAGTGATGCCTTTGGAATCCTCACATCAATGATCAATCCCCTCATCGGGACGAATCTGTCCGAGGACGATTATGTGCAGATGGGGAAAGATATCCTGAAGCAGGAGAGGGACTTCAACCTCAAGGCGGGTATCGGGCCGGAGGCGGACAGGCTCCCGGATTGGATGAGGACTGAGCCGCTGCCGCCAACTAATGCGGTATTTGACGTCCCGCAGGAAGAGATTGATGATTTCTGGAATTTCTAGGATTCGAAGGGCTTAGCGGCATCCTCTGAATGCGCACGGCATTTTTAAAGTCCTGCAGGGCCCGCCAGGTCCCGATCAAGGAAAGGACATCTAAAGATCTCCTTTCTTGACGGGCCGCGGGCCTTATCTTAAATTGGTGGGAAGGTATCATTTCAGAGGGCTAAACTGTTACGTGGGGAGAAAAAGAGAGGGATAGGTCATGATGATAACGTTAGAGGTTGCTTCCATTCTCCATCAAAAAATCCCCCCTTCTGATAAAAACCTGCGTCGGGACAAATGGGAGGTGCAGGAAGAGGCCACCGTGGCTGAGGTGCTGGAGATGTTGAACCTGGGCCACATCCCTGTCATCTTAATGCTCAACGGCCGTCAGGGACAGAGAGACACGATCTTGAAAGAAAATGATGTCCTGAAGATCTTCTCAGCGGTCAGTGGTGGCTGATTTGTGACCTGCGCTGTATCCAACCTTTACCCCTTTTCCTGTTCAGCCCGTGACTGATAATTGCCGTAGGATTCTTTGATGATCTCAAGGGAATGGAGCACCCTGTACGGGGTGAGTTGATTGAACTGGAGCCTGCAACTGAGGCAATCCGTGGCGATCAGCTCTGGGTCGATTCTCTTAAATCTTGCGATCAATCTGCCGGAGATCTTTATGGAGAGCGGGTGGAAACATCTCTTGAAGCCCATAATGCCCCCATTTCCGCAACAGTATATCTCGTCAATTGCCTCCAGGGACAACCCGGGGATCAAGCCCAAGAGATTATAATAAGGTTTCCCGATTTTTTGCTCCCTAAGGTGGCAGGGGGGATAATAGGCCACTCTGGCCGATAAAGGCCCCAGCCTCGTGTCAAATTCGCCTTCCGAATGAAGCTTCAATAGATATTCCCCCGCATCATAGGTGTTTTCAGCCACCTTGATTCGCTTCCTGGCGCTGATGGAGGAAAAATAGCCATCGTCCCTCAAATAAGTCTTGAGAAACTCTAGCCAGACCAGACTCAAGCCATCGTGGACAGAAGAAAGGATGGGGCCTCCACTGGGCAACTTTACAAAACCACCATCCGACACGGCTAATGAATCCGTGTATTCAGGAGAATGGTAGGCCCCTGCCTTTAGTATACATTTAAGAAAGTATCCACATGTTGGGCAGGAGCAGACGATATCATATCCCTCTTCCACGGCCGCCATTAAACGGGGCAAATTGTATCTTACAAATTCCATGGTCAATTGGGTGTCTCCCTCAAGGAAGGCAGGCATGCCGCAGCATTTCTGTTCGGGATAATAGACCTCAATACCGTTCATCTCGAAAACTTCAACAAATGCCTTTGCCACTTCGGGAAAAAAGAACTTGGCGGTGCAGCCGGCAAAATATGCCACCTTCCTCTCCTGTTCGCTCCCCGGCCTTATATTCACCTTTCGCCGGCTGATCCATTTTGGGAAGTTTTCCCTGGGAAATTTGGGAAATTTACGCCCTCGATGAAGTCCGGCCGCCCTTTCTATCCACCCCCTTGTGATCCTGTTCTGCAGGAAGGCGTTGCCTAATATGGGAAAGGTCCCTCCCAGTTTCCCAATACGATCAAGGTTTTCGATTGCGCGGACCTTAAAGCCTAGCCCGTATTTTTCTCCGTATTCGGTCTTGGCAGCGAGCAGGGCCTGGCGGATATTAGGGCAGGGGCACAGGGCACAAAAATTACACAGGCCAACCAGATTTCTTAGATCATCGGTATGGATGTCTCCGCCAGTTTCTCTCTGTTTGTCGTACAACATGAAGATCTCGGGAAACACCAGGCAGGAATTACCCAGTAGATCCCTGCAGACATCGCAGCCACCACAATAATTAATCTCATATCTGAGTCTATCTTCAGCGCTCATTTGACCTTCAATCGCAGGCGTTCACAGATTCAGCTATCCCCTTAACCCTGAACCTTTTATCCCGTGAACTCCGGCCCATGAAAGGTCGGGGGTATGTGTGTGCCAGTCGGTTGCCTGCTGGAAGGCATAGCCTGCGCGGAGTATCACCTCTTCGTTGTATGATTTTCCGTAGAGCATGAGCCCGATTGGGAGACCCGTGCCAGTAAACCCGCATGGCAGGCTCAGGCCGCACAGGTTCAGGATGTTGCCAATCGATGTATTGCGAAGATAGGCCACGTTAATCCCTGAGTAGGTGTCCATATCTCGGTCAGCCTCGGCCAGCGGAAGGGCGGGGCGGATTGTCGCGGGAACGATGAGGACATCGATGTCCCTGAGGGAGTCATTGGCCTTTTGCCTCAGGCGGTTCCAGTCCAGTTGGCTTTGCAGGTACTCGCTGGCGCTGATCTCCTTCCCTTTGATCATCCGGTGAGCCACAACAGGGTCTAACTGATCGAAATGCTCCTCCAGCCATCTCTTGTTGAGGGTATAGGCCTCTGCGGCGATAATAAGGCCACGGGGGTTGAGCCTCAGGGCCTCCGTTGCCTCCGGGAACGGCGTGCTCTCCACGTAGGCCCCCAGGTTCTGGAAGACCTTTCCACATTCCCTTATGGCGCTCTCTATTTCCGGATGTATATCTTCCCAGAAGGTCGACTCAGGAAAGGCCATACGTAACCCATCAACACCCTGTTTCAGGTGCTTCAATACGTCATGGGGCTCTAGACCCCGGGTTGTCTCGTCGTTGAGATCGGGCCCATGGAGATGCTGATAGATAATTGCGGCATCCTGTACCGACCGTACTAGAAGCCCTACCGAATCCAGGGTCCAGCTCAAGGGATAGACGCCCGCCCGGCTGATCCTACCTACAGTGGGCTTCAAACCCACGGTTCCGCAGAGGGAGGCCGGAATTCGTATTGACCCGCCTGTATCGCTGCCCAGGGCCATTGGCGCCATGCCGGAGGCAACAGCAACCGCTGAACCGCTGCTGGATCCACCAGGCACATGGTGGGCCTGGTGCCAGGGGTTGTGGGGAGTACCGTGATCATGGTTTATTCCCACACCACTGTAGGCAAACTGAACCGTATTGGTCTTGCCGAGAAGGATCATTCCGGCCTGGGCCAGTCTGCCCACTACATAGGCATCCTTTGAAGCGATATTGCCTTCAAGCAGGGATGTCCCAGCCGTAGTAGGGAGACCCCTCACGTCATATAGATCCTTGGCTGCATAAGGAATGCCGTGAAGTAACCCCAAATCCTGCCCGGACCGCAAAGCGGTTTCCGCGGCATGCGCCTCACCCAGCGCCCTTTCGTGGCAGACCAGCCGGTATGCGTTCAGTCTGGGGTCCAGGGATTCAATACGGGCAAGGTAATGCTCTGTGAGTTCAACAGGGGAAAGTCCTTCCTCGCGGATCCTACGTGCCAGTGAAGTGATGGTATGATAGTGCAAAGGGATCTTATCCATTTTGTTCCTTTCTTGTCTCCCAGGGCACGCTGGTGCACATTGAAGTTTGATGGATTCGCAAAAACCCGAAGTTTTTCTTTCTCAGTCATTCCCGTGAAGCTTGTCCTCGCGAAGGCGGGGAACGGGAATCCAGGAATCCCGCCTTTGGCGGGACTGACGGTCTAGCAGGCTTTTTACGAGTCCATCAAGTTTGGGTATTGGTTAAATCCGAATCATCCGCAATTTAAGCGATAGGGCATGGGATTGCAAGTCCGATCTGTTATGGATTTCGAAGTTCAGGAGAGGTGCTTGCATATTTATAAACGACCTTTAGAAATAGTAAACTTTATCTTGACAAATAGTTTCCACAGCGTTAGGAGGTCATCTTTGTTGGGGAAAGGCCTCTCTTATAAGTCGGCATCCACCCGGGAGGAGCCCTGTGCAAAAGAAAGACGACCTGGCGAGAAAGATTGGAGGCAGAGTAAAAGGGTTCCGCAAGGGTTCGGGTCTTACTCAGAAAGTCCTGGCACATGCCGCCGGGCTTTCACCAGGTCTACTCTCCCCTGGCGCACCTCAAGGCCGCATCAAGGCCTCTCCACTTGCCAGGTCCATGGCCGTGAAACACGGTCTGGATCTGGGAACCATAACCGGTTCCGGTCCTGGCGGGCGGATTGTAAAGGCCGATATCCTCCGAACCCTGCAGGAAGTAGCGGCGGTTCCCTCTTTGAAGGTGCGAACACGGCCTGTTGGCGCTCTGGAGGCGATGGTGAAAGACGCCCTGGAAACTATCCCCATACAGGGCGTGAGAAGGGTCATCTTCGATAATATGTATCAGAGCCTGAGCCAGTCCGCACAGCTTACCCTCCATACAGAGGCCTGCGCGGAGTCCCTTATTTCACTCAGAGAACGCATAAGCAACAAAGACAAGAAGATTTCTTTCAACGCCATTTTGATGAGGATAGTTGCTGCTGCCCTGCGTCATCACCCAAGGATGAACGCCAGTGTGGATGGAGATATCATTCGTGTGTGGAGGCAGGTCCATATCGGCCTGGCCATGGAGGCCAATGAAGCACTGATCGTGCCGGTGGTCAGAAATCCTGATCTGAAGACCATTTCCGAGATAGAACATGATATCAGCGAGCTTGTCCTGAAGACGAGGGAGAACAGACTATCCCCGGATGATCTCGTAAACGGAACCTTTACCATATCGAACCTGGGCTTTGGAGATATAGATTTTTTCACTCCCATTATCCGGCCCCCGGAAAGTGCAATATTGGGCGTGGGCAGGATTGTCAAGAGGCCTGTGATCAAGAATGACAGTATTTTACCGGAGCACCGCATGGGATTGAGCCTCACCTTTGACCACCGGATCATCGATGGTGCGCCTGCTGCCAGATTCTTAAAAGCGGTCAAAGATATGATTGAAGATCCCCTGCTGATTATCAGTTGAAGAAAAAGAATTGGACAGGCCCATCTCTTCGGCTATGGCACAGCCCAGGTCCTCATCTGGCTCTCCTTCGGAAGACAAAATCAGCAGACAGAAATCTCAACCCTTTTCCAGTTCCGCCCGAACCGTATTTATCATCGGACCGTCTTCCTTCCAGAGCGTGCAGCTGTTGATCAGGTATTCAAGTCCCGGAATTTGATCCATTGAACGGGGCAGGGGACGACGCTTGCGCGAGTAATGGTTCCAATAGCCGTGCAAGGCAGCCGGTCCCATCACAGTGATCAGATGAGTCATGTGGGTGCAGCCTTGGATTCCTCCGAGGCGTTTCCGCACCTCCTCGCTGTAACCCGAGATGATAGGCATCCCGACGACCTTCTTTACTGACTCGAGGGTAGTTGGGCAAAGCTCGTGCGGGACCTGAGGCATTTCCGCCTCAGCCTCCAGAATGCAAGGGGGCCAGCCTCCCACGAGCATTCGAACGCAGATCCAGTGGACAATTCCGGGTGGGCGTGGCCTGCCATTCCAATGATATCCTGGCTTAAAACGCTCATCTCTCAGCCATCCCTCGACGATCAAGCGGCCGTCTTTCAGTGGATAGGTTCGGAATTCCAGCCGCCTTTCATGAACTGGAGAACCCTTTATGAGCTCCTTCAATCGGCTCATGATCGTGATACTCCTTCATTCGTAATGCTTTAGCGCTTTGAAAACACTGAGGAGTAAGATGACAGACCGTGAGGGTCTTTTTTCCAAAGGAAGTAACCCAAACTCTTC
>JAZDES010000051.1:0-23539 GCA_043808585.1 Pseudomonadota bacterium
GGTCAGGGCCTTGACCAGGGGCTTGGCATCAATCTTATGTTCGCCTTTTCTGTTGACTTTGACAATCGGAAAACAGCTGGATCTATGAAATCCAGCCAGGTTTTCCTCTTTAAGTTCTATACCTTCCAGCCTCACCAGGAAATGGCTTTCCTTTAGGCAGGGGCTTTGTGATTGAGAAGGGATTTCTTCAACAGAGGCAACCTCAATTCCACGGGGAAGTTGGCTATTGAGTCTCTGCCTCACGGAAAGGACGTCTGGCGTTCCAACCAATTCCAGATCCAGCGTTTCCTGCATGCTTTCAGTCCCCACCGGCAAGGCAGCGGCAAAGGACAGCTTGGGCATGGGATGATGTCCCTTGCTGCGGACGAGATTCACTCCAGCCCTCCTCAGTGCCCTGATAAAGACATTAACCAGTTCCAGGTGACTCAAATACCTGGCATTCCCGAGTTTAGAGAAGGTCAGTCGGCATCTTGTCGTGCTTGGTATAGCCGGTTTGAAGGCAGGTTCTTCAATCGGGGCGGGGGTGAAATTCCCATCTCCAAATATCACCGGGGAAACTGTCTTGTGGTCGCATACGCCACAGTCAAGACATGTCTCCCGGCAGTCAGGGGTAAATTCCGGTATCTGCGCTCTGAGCCACTCTTGGGTGAGGAAATCTTTGCTTACCCCGGATCTTATATGGTCCCAAGGCAGTGATTCGTCGAGTGATCTCTCACGGTGGAGATAGAAGAGTGGGTCCACTCCGATGGCCCTGAAGGCCTGCTCCCAGATTTCCATTTGGAAATGCTCACTCCAGGCGTCAAACCTGGCGCCCCTTCTCCATGCCTCAATTATGGCCGGTGTCAATCTCCTGTCGCCCCTTGAAAAGATCCCCTCTAACCAGCTCATCTCAGGGTGATTCCATTTGACCCGAACACGGCTTCTCTTGAATCCCCCCTGAATCAACCCTATTCTCTCCCCGGCCTCCTCCAGAGCGATTTGGGGGACCCACATGAAGGGCGTATGGGACTTGGGCACAAAGGTAGAGACACTCACGTTTAGATTAGGTCTCTTGCCCCTCTTGCCTGCCAGGGCGGCAATCTGTTTTGATAAATTGATGATATCCTTAACGTCTCCCTTCCGTTCGAAGGGTAGTCCTACCATAAAGTAGAGTTTTATCAGATTCCACCCAGCGTCATAGACCTGCTGGGCTGTTTCCATAATGTCCTCCTGAGTCAGCCTCTTGTTAATGGTCTTCCTGAGCCTATCGTTGCCTGCCTCAGGGGCAAGAGTGAAGCCTGTCTTTCGTACCCTCTTTATCTCCTCGATTAATGATGGGTTCAGGCTGTCGATCCGCAGGGAAGGGAGGCTTATAGAGATCTTTTCGCTGGCCTGCCTGTCCATCAGGGTCTTTAAGAGGGGCCCAATACAGCTATAATCCCCGGAACTCAGTGAAAGCAAGGAGAGGTCCTCATAGCCCGTCAGTTCTATGGCCTTTTGTGTACTCAAGAGTATGGAGTCAGGGCTCCGTTCCCTTACCGGGCGATATATCATCCCTGCCTGGCAAAACCGGCATCCCCGCGTACATCCGCGAGAGATCTCTATTGCCATGCGATCATGAACCAGTTC
Organism: Pseudomonadota bacterium; assembly: GCA_043808585.1. GTDB lineage: Bacteria > Desulfobacterota > DSM-4660 > Desulfatiglandales > Desulfatiglandaceae > CAYVMN01. The sequence continues at coordinate 1,609 of JAZDES010000051.1, forward strand.
AGTGAAAGGTACCACCTGGCATTCAGGGAAGGGGTAGGCATCGATGTCGGGTACAAGCGCCTTTTCCACGAACGGGTAGTCCGAGCTGAAGGGTTCAATAAAATCTATAGTCCCTTCTGCGGTGTAGTGCGGCCGGAAGTAAGAAGGAACGTACACCCCTTTTATATGTCGTAGTTGAGATAGCAACTCCTTCCTGCTCTTTACCCCTTTCTGTCTTGCCTCGCGGAGGGTCTTGCATATTTGCAAGAGGGTCTCTTCCCCATCCCCTACCACTATGAGATCAAAGAATTCGGCAACAGGCTCGGGATTAAAGCAGGCTGGCCCTCCTGCGATCACAAGAGGGTCGTTATCTCCCCTTTCACCTGCAAAAAGTGGGATACCGGAAAGGTCTAGCATATTCAGGACATTGCTATAGGAAAGCTCGTGTTGAAGACTGAAGCCCACAATATCAAAGCTGGTTAAGGGTCGGCCCGATTCAAGGGTTGCAGGCGGGATGCTTCTATGCCTCAATTCCTTTTCAAGATCTATCCAGGGCGAAAAGATCCTCTCAGCACAGATCCATTCACGCAGGTTGAGGATGTGGTAGAGGATCTTGAGTCCCAAATGGGACATACCCACTTCATAGACATCGGGAAAGGCAAGGGCAACAGAGACCTCGGTACTGCGTGGATCCTTTTTGACACAGTTGACCTCATCCCCCAGGTGACGGCTTGGCCGGGTGATCTTTGAAAACCAGGGTTCGTCTACTATAGACATTATAGATCTTCCAACCGTTTATTCATGTGGTTATGGGGAGATATATGATAACCCTGGCTCCCCCGTCAGGGTGGTTGTCGCCAACGACCTGTCCCTTAAGCCCTTCTACTATTCGCTTGACGATAGCCATCCCCAGGCCCGAGCCCCTTTCCTTTGTGGTAAAGAAAGGGGTGAACATCTTGGAGAGGTCTGTCTTGTCAAATCCAGTGCCTGTATCGCGTACGACAATCTTCACCATATTGCGCCCTGCTTTGGAAATACCCGGTTCCATCTCTGAACTTACACATAGGCGACCGTGAGCCCCCATTGCCTCAACGGCGTTTGAAAAGAGGTTCCACAAGACCTGTTTGATCTGCTCAGGGTCCGATTCCATCTTTATGGGATGACGGAAATCTGTATGGGCAGAGAGTCCTGCTGACCAACGCTGGCTTTTCTGAAAGAGGCCCAGACACTCCAGAATCAACTGGCCCAAATCGAATTTCATCAAATTCGCCTTCTTGGGTCTCGCAAAAAGCAAGAAATCGTTTATCAAATTGTTCAGCCGATTGACTTCTCGCGATACGATATCCATTAGGCGACCGTTTACGGCGTCTTTATCAAGGCCTTCTCTTAACATCTCGATTGAGCCGCTGATGGAGGCCATGGGATTCCTGATCTCATGGGCTATTGCAGCGGCAAGTTCACCTATGGCGGCCAGCCCTTCGATCTTTTTCATTTCCTCTTCAGCCTCCTTGATCAGTGTTATGTCCTGAAAGACAAGGATCTTCCCCTCCTGACTACCCAATGAAAGGGAGAGGGGGGAGACAGAGAGCCTGAGGTGCAGTGTTCTGTCATCGGACCCATGGTAGGTCAAGTCGGAGAACAATAATTGATCCTTGTCAGACGAGAGCGCTTTAAGTTTCTCGGGGGACAGGTGAGTACCAAGGATCGGGAGCGCTTCCGTTAGTGCCCTGCCGTATACATGATTGGCCTTCTGGCCGAAGATGTTTTCTGAGGCAGGATTGAACAGGATGATATGGTTCTGGCCATCCATGACGACAAGAGCTGAGGTGATACTATTAATGATGCTCTCATTCAGGGCCTCCAATTTGTCAAAATCTATCTGTTTTGTCCTCAGCTCCACACGGCTTTTCCTTGCCTGCTCAGAGAGAAAACTGCTGAGGTAGGCTGAAACGTAGAAGCCAACCATGTTTGCCAGTATAGCAAAGAAGATGTATGAACTCTGGTGCTTCTCTGGGTACACGGTCTGAGTCGCCAGAGGAGAAATGACCCCATAGTATTGAAGATCCAGTAACAGTCCATAAAGTATGCTGCTGGCCGAAGCAATGATCATGCCCCCTTTCCTGTATAAAATGATGCTTCCGCTGATTATGGAGAGAATATAAAGAAATGAGAATATGCTATCAATTCCGCCGGTGCAGTAAATAACGGCGGTGATAAAAAAGGTGTCGGAGAATAGCTGTAGATAGGCCTGAAGAATGTTATGAGGGAGATACTTAAGGAGAATGGCATAAAAGAAGCTGACAAGGTATGCCGTCGCAATGAGCAGGTAATGGTATGTCTGGACACGCCCGAAATAAGTTTGAGTTTCCTTTGCCTGGATGAATATCAGTGCCCCCAAGAGGAGCGATACGACTATAACCCTCAGGAGCATAAGGGCCTGCAGACGGCGGGAGACTTCTGATTGGGGGATTTTCGGCCCTAAGCTATTCATCTTCATCTTGCTTATCCCATTGCTGCGGCCATCTTGAAGATTGGCAGATACATGGCAATAACCAAACCGCCTATTGACCCGCCGAGGAAAAGCATCAGTAAGGGCTCAAGCATTGAAGTCAGGCTCTCTACTGCTGCGTCTACCTCGGCATCATAGAAGTCGGCAATCCGCTCCAGCATGCTATCAAGCGCTCCTGTTGCCTCGCCCACGGAAATCATCTGCACTACCATGCGGGGAAATATATCGTTTTCAGAGAGCGGTTCAGCAATGCTCTGTCCTTCGGCAATACTGGACCTCACCTCGTAGATGGTTTCTTCAAGGACGGCATTGCCCGAGGTCTTGGCCACGATATCCAGGGCACCCAGTATAGGCACGCCACTACCGATCATTGTTCCCAGGGTCCTTGCGAACCTCGCTATCGCTACCTTTTGTATCAAGGATCCGAAAATGGGCAATTTCAGGGCCATAATGTCCATTCTTTTCCTTCCTCCCCTGGTATTCTTGTATCTATTTATCAGGACCAGGAGCAGGATAATTGCTCCAAATAGGTAGTGAAAGTTACTTTTCACAAAGCGGCTCATGTTGACGACCAATTGTGTCGGCGCCGGGAGGGCCGATCCGAAGCCTGCGAACATCTCTTCAAAAACCGGTATCACAAAGATCAGTATAACCGAGATGACTATGACGGCGATAGCAACCACAATGATCGGATAGGTCATGGCGCTCTTGATCTGGCTCTTGAGCTTCTCCAGTTTTTCGATGTAGGCAGCAAGCCTCTGCAATATGGTATCCAGTATACCCCCGACCTCGCCGGCGGCGATCAAGTTTACGAAGAGATCGTCAAATACCTTTGGGTGTTTCTTCAATGATTCGGCTAGGCTTGCCCCGGCTGTCACATCCCGAACCACCTCTCTCAGGATATTCTTGAATGTGGGATTTTCTGTCTGGTCGGCAAGAATGGTAAGACCCTGCACAAGGGGGAGGCCCGCATCGATCATAGTGGAAAACTGCCTAGTAAAGATGACCAGGTCTTTCTTTGTGACCCTGGGTTGCATGAACGAGACATTCTCAAAGAGATCCTTTGGTTTGGGCTTTATCTTTCTGACCGTAAGGTTGCGGCGCCTCAGTTGTAACCTGGCCATCCTTTCATCAGCGGCCTCCAGCTCTCCCTTAAGGGTTTTGCCCTTCCTTGTCTCCGCAACCCATTTATAGACCGGCATTGTGGTTTTCCTCTGGTCCCCTTCTAATCCAAAAAAGAGATCGGTTGCCCGATCGACGAATATTACGCCCATTTCTATAGTTTGAATAGGCATTTACAAAAGATTAAATAATTTGTATGGGTGTGTCAAGAAATGGGTCATGGGCGCCATGATGCTCCCTGTTTGTCTTCGGGACCCATCAAATCGATGGAAAATCAATCCACCCTTGGAAGGCAATCTTCTGGGATATTGTGCTTGACAATCGGCCTATCCTAAATGGTATAAGACGTCACTCAAAAGGATGCCTAGAGGATAGGGTCTCTCTGGATGCCATACCTGGGAATTTGGAGACGACTGGAGGAGATACCTGGCAGGGCACTCAAAGGCGGAGCCCTGGGTTCGAATAATTCCATTTAATGAAGGAGGAATATGCTATGAACGAAGTTACCGCTCCCATGGGCGGAAACGTGTGGGAAGTAAAGGTTAAGCCGGGCGATGTGGTAAATGAAGGCGATGAAGTAGTAGTGATTGAGGCCATGAAGATGGAACTGCCCGTGATTACCGAGGCCTCTGGTACGGTGAAAGAAGTGAGATGTAAGAAGGGGGACGCCGTGGAAGCAGGGGCTGTGTTGGTAGTGATTGAGTAGCCCTTATTAAATCAGTCTGTCCATGGAGGGGCCTTAATGGACATCGAAGACAAGATCAAAGAGCTGGAGAGAAGAAACCTTGAGGCTGAGCTAGGCGGTGGCCAGAACCGCATCGATGAGCAACACGCCAAAGGGAAGATGACAGCTAGGGAAAGGATCGGCTATCTTCTTGATCCGGGTAGTTTCCAGGAATTGGACAAATTCGTGGTCCACCGATGTCACGACTTCGGTATGGATAAGAAAAAGATCCCCGGCGACGGAGTGGTTACCGGATACGGGACCGTAGATGGGAGACAGGTATTTATTTTTTCTCAGGACTTTACGGTCTTTGGCGGTTCCTTGAGCGGGCCGTTCGGGGAAAAGGTGTGCAAGATCATGGACCTGGCCATCAAGAACGGGGCCCCTATCATCGGGTTGAATGACTCCGGAGGTGCCAGGATCCAGGAAGGGGTTGTGAGCCTCGGAAGCTACGGGGAGATATTCAAGAGGAATGTACGGGCCTCCGGCGTAGTCCCTCAGATATCGGTTATCATGGGTCCGTGTGCTGGGGGTGCTGTCTATTCGCCTGCCTTGACTGATTTCACCATTATGGTGAAAAACACAAGCAACATGTTTATAACCGGCCCTCAGGTGATAAAGACGGTTACCTTTGAAGAAGTGACGGCCGAGGAATTAGGCGGTGCCATGACCCACAATACCAAGAGTGGTGTAGCTCATTTTGCAGAAGACTCTGACCAGGCGGCCCTCGACAGGGTCAAGGAGATCCTTGGGTTTCTGCCACAGAATTTTCGCGAAATGCCTCCGGCAGTTGAGTGTACTGATGATCCAGAACGTAGAGATAAATCACTTAACAAAGTGGTCCCGACCAATCCCAGGGTTCCTTACGATATAAGGGAGATCATCCACACGGTACTGGATAATCACCTGTTTCTGGAAGTCCACAGGCATTGGGCAAAGAATATGGTGGTAGGCTTTGGACGACTAAATGGAATGCCCGTCGGAATAGTGGCCAACCAGCCAAAATTCTTGGCGGGCTGCCTCGATATTGACGCTTCTATGAAGTGTTCCAGGTTTGTCAGAACCTGTGACGCCTTTAATGTCCCCCTGGTGACATTTGTGGATGTCCCGGGCTTTTTGCCGGGAGTCAACCAGGAATATGGGGGCATAATAAAGCATGGGGCCAAGATCATCTATGCCTACTGCGAGGCCACGGTTCCCAAGATTACCGTGGTAACCCGCAAGGCCTACGGGGGGGCCTATGACGTGATGTCCAGCAAACACCATGACGGTGACATCAACTACGCATATCCAACCGCCGAGATCGCCGTCATGGGGCCCGAAGGGGCGGTCAACATAATATTCAGGAAAGAAATCGATACGGCGGATGATCCGGAGGCCACTAGGGCGAGGTTGGTTGAAGAGTACAGGAATAACTTCGCCAGTCCCTTTAAGGCTGCGGAACTGGGCTATATCGATCAGATAATCTTTCCCGAGAATACGCGGCCCAGTTTGATCAAGGCACTGATGATGCTCAAAAACAAGAGGGATCGCCTCCCGCGCAGGCGGCACGGGAATATTCCCCTCTGAGGTAAAGCTTAGCCTTCCTGTCCTTGCCTTTTTGCCTCTAACCTCTTTACCGCTCTTGAGATTATCTGTCCGGAAATCGACATACCCAAAAGGAGGACCATCAAGACCACAAAGACCCCTATATACCTGAGAACCAGGGTTCCGATTATCCATGTCCAGTTGTCCTTGACTATTAAGACGGACTCCCCATTCTTGCCGGTCTTTGAAATGGTAATGGAATGCCAGGGTCTGTTTCCGTCGTCCTCTATGTAAGTTGCATCGTTCCACTTACGAAACTTGATGTCTTTTAGTCCCTTTAGGGCCTCCTCATAAAAGACAGCCAACTCATCATGGGATAGCCGGGTCTCCAGCTCCAGTCGCGCGTCAGTCTTCTCAACGATCTTTCCGCCCGGGACAACCGGGGCCCCGAGAAAATCCTCAGAGTTTGAACTGCCGGGAATCATCACAAAAAAGACCAGGACCAAGAGTAAAAGATTTTTCATTTCTCAGTCACCTTGCCCTTAATCAAACATCGCAATAAACATACCGGCCGCCGCGGCCGAACCGATAACCCCTGCCAGGTTGGGACCCATGGCATGCATCAAAAGATGGTTGGCCTTGTCATACTTTAGGCCTTGAATCTGCGATACACGCGCCGCCATAGGCACAGCGGAGACCCCGGCTGATCCTATGAGGGGATTGATCTTTTCTTTTAAGAACAGGTTCATGATCTTGACGGTCAAAATGCCACCCACAGTACATACTGCAAAATCTACCAGGCCCAGGCCAAATATGAAGAGGGGCTTCCAGCTTAAGAACTTGTCTGCATGCATGGTGGCACCCACCGATATCCCAAGGAAAATGGTTACGATGTTCATGAGGGCCCCTTGGGATGTTTCAGTCAGTCTGGCAACCACGCCACTCTCCTTCATGAGGTTACCCAACATAAACATACCCATCAGGGGGATCACGGAAGGAACAAGGAGGGCGATGATGCCTGCCGTGATAAGGGGAAAGAGGATCTTCTCCTGTCTTGAAACAGGTCTCAACTGGCGCATGCGAATCTTACGTTCCCTATCATTGGTCAACAACCTCATAATAGGAGGTTGAATGAGTGGGACCATGGCCATATAAGAGTAGGCCGCCAGGGCGTTTGGACCCAGCAATTGGGGGGCAAGGTGCTGGGTAAGATAGATGGTTGTGGGACCGTCAGCACCGCCGATGATGCCGACAGAGGCTGCCTCCTTGAGGGTAAAGCCTACCAGAACTGTGCCAGTGAAGGTGATAAAGACCCCCAGTTGTGCCCCGGCACCGATTAGAAGGGTCTTGGGGTTGGCAATGAGCGGGCCGAAATCGGTCATAGCGCCCAGGCCCAGGAAGATGATGCAGGGGATAATCTCCCATTCCAGCCCGTAGTGGTAAAAGGCCTGAAGGAGTTGGGCATGGCCGTGGGAAAAGCCCATGAGCGGGACAAGGGGAAAATTGACAATAAATATCCCAAACCCTATGGGCAGGAGGAGGAGAGGTTCATATTTCTTTGCAATGGCAAGGTAAATGAACAGGGACCCAATGGCCCACATGATGACAAGCTTCCACTGGAAGTTGTATATTCCTGTGGTGTGCAAGGTGCCGTAGAGCAGGTCCAGTACTTCATTGGCCGTCATACCAGAGTCCTTGTTCAAGGTTCGGAGGTGTTAGGTTGGAATCACAACGGGTGGCTGGCGCATTCTCATGATCGAGAAGAGCCTAAAATTTAGCTATAATTAAGCTTAAGTTACAGGCCTTTGTCAAGACGAAAGAGCCTGTACCCAAAAAAGGGTTTGACAGACCTTAGTAGGTGTTGAAATAATTTGAAAAAGTTCTATGATTCTGTATTCTTTGGATAATATCTTGACAGGAGGCTTGTATGTCAGATGTAAAGGGTAATGAGCGTTTGTTTGAGGTTGAAAAGAGATGGTCTGACGGTCTGAAAGAGAAATTGAAGAAGCATCCGGAAAGAAAAGAGGAATTTATCAACACCTCGGGGATTCCGATCAAGAGGCTCTATACCCCCCTTGACTGTGTCCAACAGGACTATGTAGCAGAGATGGGTTTGCCCGGAGAGTACCCCTTTACCCGGGGAGTCCAGCCGACCATGTACAGGGGACAGTACTGGACAATGAGACAATATGCCGGCTTTGCCACGGCTGAGGAGTCCAACAGGAGGTACAGATTTCTGTTGGAGCAAGGGCAGACCGGGCTATCCGTGGCCTTCGATCTCCCCACCCAGATCGGGTATGATTCAGACAACGAAATGGCGATCGGAGAAGTAGGGAAGGTGGGGGTTGCAATCGATTCCCTTGAGGACATTGAAACGCTTTTCAGGGACATTCCGCTCGACCGGGTAAGCACCTCCATGACCATTAATGCGCCGGCGGCGGTCCTGCTGGCCATGTATATCGCTGTTGCAGAGAATCAGGGTGTCTCAAGCAAAGAATTGAGGGGCACCATACAGAATGACATCTTGAAGGAATATTCCTCGAGGGGAACCTATATATTCCCACCCAAACCCTCAATGAGGATCATCATCGACATCTTTTCCTATTGTGCTGAGAAGGTGCCCCAGTGGAATACCATCAGCATCAGCGGGTACCATATCAGGGAGGCCGGTTCTACTGCCGTTCAGGAGGTTGCCTTTACACTGGCCAACGGAATAGCCTATGTGGAGGCAGCCCTTGAGGCAGGGCTGGAGGTGGATACCTTTGGACCACGGCTCTCCTTCTTTTTTAATGCCCACCTGGATTTCATGGAAGAGATAGCCAAATACAGGGCGGCCCGAAGGCTCTGGGCCAGGATCATGAAAGAGCGATTTGGGGCCAGGAATCCCAGGTCCATGATGATCCGGTTCCACACCCAGACCGCTGGTTGCACGCTCACTGCACAGCAGCCCAAGAACAATATCGTTCGCGTCGCATTTCAGGCACTATCCGCGGTCCTGGGGGGGACCCAGTCACTCCATACCAACTCGATGGATGAGGCACTATGTCTACCATCGGAGGAGGCGGTCCAGATCGCCCTGCGCACCCAGCAGTTGATCGCATATGAGACAGGAGTGACTGACACGGTGGATCCCCTGGGAGGTTCATACTATCTGGAGAGTGTTACGAAGGAAATATATGAGCGGGCTGAGGAGTATATCAGGAAGATAGACGAAATGGGAGGGGCTGTTGAGGCGGTTGAACAGGGCTTCATCCAGAGAGAGATCCAGGAAAGCGCATATAAGTACCAGCGTGAAATAGAGAAACACCAGAGGGTGGTAGTAGGGGTAAACCGCTTTCAGACAGATGAGGAAAGGCCTACCAACCTCCTGAGGGTGGACCCGGAGGTTAGAGTGGCGCAGATCGAGAGATTGAAAAGGCTAAAATCGAAACGGGACGACCAGAAGGTAAGAGAGACCCTCGCCAATCTGAAGGTGGGGGCTGAGGGGACGGATAATCTTATGCCCCTTATACTCGACGCAGTAAAGGCATACAGTACCCTCGGTGAGATCTGTGACGTCTTGAGAGGGGTGTTTGGAGAGTACCAGCAGGTCAATACCCTTGGACGCTGACGGGATTGTTGATTGGCGATTGTTGATTGGCGATTTGAAGAATGACGATTGATGGTCTCGCAAAAAGCCTCCTGGACCGTCACTCCCGCGGGGCCTGTCCTCGCGAAGGCGGGGAGCGGGGGTCCAGGCCCGCCAAAGGCGGGACTCCTGGATTCCCGTTTTCACGGGAATGACACAAAAGCGCTGTGGATGGCTTTTTACGAGTCCATCAATATTAAAAGGATTTGTAACCAATGACTAATGACCAATGACTAATGACCAAACATGGGGTCTATTTATCAGGAGAGATGCGACAATGGATAAGGATAGGAAGATTAGGGTCTTGGCAGCGAAACCGGGACTTGACGGCCACGACAGGGGGATCAAGGTGGTGGCCTTTGCGCTGATGGAGGCAGGGATGGAAGTGGTGTACACGGGCCTGAGACAGTCCCCCATGCAGATTGTTGAATCTGCTGTTCAGGAGGATGTGGACGTTATCGCCTTGAGCATCCTATCCGGCGCCCACGACTACCTATTTCCGAAGATCATGGAGCTCCTGAAGGAAAAGGAGGTTGAGGATGTGCTCGTAATAGGGGGCGGCATCATACCTGATGAGGATATCCCTGCCCTCAAGGATGTAGGTATTGCAGAGATCTTTGGCCCCGGAACAACCACTGATCAGATCATAGCCTTTATCACGGAGAACACTGGAAAAGGTTCTTTATAAACTATCTATACGCCACCGGGAAATTGGGAAATGTTTTCGTGATCTCCGTCCTCTATGAAGACAACCTCATGCTTGAAACCAAGGGCAGGTGATTTCTCTGAATGGAAGGAGTCTGGTCATGAAGAGGGCTAGTTATTTCAAAAAGAGAGCGGTTTTAACGATCCTTTTGGGCCTGATCGTTTTGCCCCTTTTTTGTGGAGACGTAAGTGCAGTCACTGGCCAGGGCGATATGGCTGTTCGAAGGGTGGTGCTCTACAAGAGCGGTGTGGGCTATTTTGAAATGAGAGGGTCGGTCAAAGGGGGGGAAACTGTTAAGCTTTACTTCAGGAGTGATCAGATGAACGATTTGCTCAAGAGCCTGACCGTCCTGAACTTAAGCGGAGGAAAGATCAGCAGTATTGTCTATGACAGCACCAAGACCGTCGAGCAGATGTTGAGTGATTACACCTTTAAATTCGAGAGTGGGGATGGCCTCCCCCAGGTCCTTAGGCAATTACAGGGAAGCAACATTGAGCTTATAACGGGCAGCACAACGACAAGAGGAACCATAGTGGGTGTTCAAAAACGGATCGCAAGAGAGGATGATGTGGAGATTCCAAGCTTTTATTTGGCTGTAATGGACAATAAGGGCGACTTGCGCAGTTTCAATATCGATGAGATCGGTGCGGTAAGGTTCCTGGATGAAAGGCTCGACCAGGATATCAGGCGATATTTGAAGATTCTGTTTGACAGATACCACAAGGACGAAAAGGCGGTCGTTTTCACAGCATCTGGCGAGGGCGATCAAGAGATCTTTGCAAGCTATATGACCGAAGTCCCGGTATGGAAGGCCACATATCGTATTGTACTCTCTGGGCAGCCTGAGGAGGGTAAGCCCTTTCTGCAGGGTTGGGCCATTGTGGACAACGTGACCCGCGATGACTGGAAAGGGGTGCAGCTTTCCCTTGTAAGCGGGTTGCCCATATCCTTTATCCAGAACCTTTACGACCCCATATTCAAGAAAAGACCTGTGATCCAGATTGAGGAAGAGGTGGCACTGGCGCCAGGTATCCCGGAGGCGGCGATGCGCAGGGAGGGGGCGAGGGAGGCCAAGAGGGCAGCACCTTTAGCGCCCAGGGCAGCGGCAATGCCAATGAAAGCCCTGGGTATGGCCGAGGAGGTGGAAGCCAGAGGTCCCGGGGAGATTGATCTGGAGGGCAGGATGCGGGACCTAAAGGCAGAGGTAGTTACCCGTGAGGTGGGAGAGCTTTTTGAATATAAAATTGATCACCCAGTGACAATAGAGCGAAATCAATCTGCCCTGGTCCCGATCGTTGCCAGGGAGGTCGGGGGAGAGGCGGTAGACCTTTACAATGAAAAGACGCGAGCAAAAAACCCTCTGGCGGCAATATGGCTCAAGAACACCACTGGCCTTATGTTGGAGGGGGGGCCTCTAACAGTGATGCAGGGAGGCAGTTATGCAGGCGAGGCATTAATCAAGACGGTGAGGCCGGGCGAGAAGCGTTTTATAACTTATGCAGTTGATCTGGGCCTCCATGTGAATACCAAACAGGGGAGCAAGAGTGAAAGCGTTGATCGGGTCGTTATAAGCCGCGGCATTATGCGTATTCATCGGGGCGTTGTTGAGACGAAGACCTACAACCTTGATAACAAAGATGATAGGGCCAAGACCGTAATTATAGAGCATCCCTACCACTCGGACTGGAGGCTGATCAATGAAGAAAAGCCTATCGAAATCACCGACAATTACATGCGTTTCAGGGTCATGGCGCCGGCCCAAAAACTGACAGAGTTTACTGTGCAAGAGATGAGGGATATGTGGGAGACCATAATGGTGACCAACCTAACGCCAGATGATATCCTTATATTTTTCCGGAAGAGATATATTAGCGAAAGCTCACAAAAGCACTTGGAAAAGATCGTTGGACTCAAGGCAGAAATCGCCAAGATCGAGAGAGATATCAGCAACCTGAAAAGAGAGCGGACGCAAGTATTTGACGACCAGAAAAGACTCAGGGAGAACCTGCGAGGCCTGGGGCAAACAGTGGAAGAAAAGAATCTGCGGAGTCGATACATCAAACAACTTAATGAGCAGGAAACTCAACTGGAGAAAATCAAGGACAGCCAGAGGCTCCTGGAGGAACAGCTGGGAGGCAAACGGAAGGAACTTGACGGGTTGATCGGCGCATTGGAACAGGATCTTAGGATATGAACGACAGTAAGTCTTTGATTCCCTTCCGAAAGGGGGGCCAGAGAACCCCTTTTTCCGTAATTATTGCAGAGACATATTTGGCGGGTGTAATGTCAAAGGCGGGATTAAGGACAGAGACCCCCAAAGGCCCCATCCTCATTTTGCCAATCTGAGAAATCTCCTCCTCTCCCCTTTCTTCCACTGGGATCATGTCTCCATTCCTGATGGTGGGATCAATTGTGGAAAGGGGTGCGGCTACATAAAAGGGGACCTTGTTTGTCCTGGCCAGCACTGACACCTGGTATGTACCTATCTTGTTGGCCACGTCTCCGTTAGCAGCAATCCTGTCGGCACCGGTTATAACCAGGTCAATCATACCTTGCCGCATCAGGGATCCCGCGGCGTTATCAACGATCACAGTAACCGGTATCCCATCCTCCATCAGCTCAAAGGCCGTAAGGCACAGCCCTTGGAGCCACGGCCGGGTCTCATCGGCAATCACCTTTATCTTCTTCCCCTTATCGTGAGCCGCCCTTATCACACCCAGTGCCGTGCCGTAACCGCCGGTGGCTAATGAGCCGGCATTGCAGTGGGTAAGGATGGTCGCCCTCGCCGGGACAAGGCCCTGCCCGTTCAAGCCCATCCTGCGATTGATCTCGATATCCTCGGTAAGGATCTTTTCGGACTCCTGCCTAAGTGCCCACCTTATCTCATCCAAGGGGGCGTCTCCCATTCCTTCCACCACTCCCGTCATCCTCTCGACGGCCCACCTGAGGTTTACTGCAGTTGGGCGGGCAAAGAGCATCTCTTCGGCTATCTTTCTGAAGCTTTCCAGGAAAATGGGTGCGGATTTCGCCCTGATGGAGAATCCCCCAAGGGCCAGACCCATTGCTGCAGCTATTCCTATGGCAGGGGCGCCACGTATCACCATCTTTTTAATCGCCTTGATGACGTCCTTGTATCCCCTGCATACGTACCACTCAATACTGAAAGGGATCTTTCTTTGGTCAATCATCCGGACGTGTTGCCCGCTCCATTCTATGGTGGGGATCATTTAGCTACCTATTGATCTCTCTAGGCGCCTATACAGGCAAAGACCTTACGCAATCTGTTCAACCCACCCAAAGGGGTCGGGTTTTTCTCCGTACTGTATGGCCACGATCTCGTCATATAGTTTCTGGGAGAGTTCTCCCATCTTCCCACCGCCCACGGTATGGTCTTCTCCTTTGTAGGTGATCTGACCTACCGGCGATATGACGGCCGCGGTACCTGTACCGAAGGCCTCCTTTAATCTACCGTTCTTTGAGGCCTCAATTACTTCATCAATTGAAAGCGATCGTTCTGAAACCTTTTTTCCCCAGTCCTTCACGATCCGCATGACCGAATCCCTGGTGATTCCGGGCAGGATGCTACCCGTGAGTGGCGCTGTAATTAGCTCCTCGTCAATCAGAAAAAACATGTTCATGGTCCCCACTTCTTCAACGTACGTTCTTTTGGCGGCATCCAGCCACATCACCTGGGTGAACCCTTTCTTCTTGGCCTCCTCCGCAGCCAAAAGACTGGCCGCATAATTGCCAGCGGTCTTGGCCTCACCAGTTCCCCCTGCTGCAGCCCTCACATAGAAATCCTCCACATAGATCTTTACAGGGTTTAGGCCTTCCTTATAGTAGGCTCCAACAGGGCCTACAATTATGTAGAAAAGGTAGGCGGTGGCAATTCGAACACCAAGATGTGGCTCAGTAGCAATCATCGTAGGCCTTATATAAAGAGAGGTCCCTTGGCTCCTGGGGACCCAGTCCCGATCCAATACAACCAACTGCTTCATCGCTTCCATGGTCTCGTCAATATTGACCTCAGGCATACAGAGCCTTTGCGCCGATCGGTTTAACCTTTCAAAGTTGTCCCTGGCCCTAAAAAGATAAATGGAACCATCTTTTCCCCGATAGGCCTTGAGCCCCTCAAATATCTCCTGTCCGTAGTGAAGTGCCATTGCAGCCGGATCGATTGAGATATTTCCATACGGCTGAATGCGTGCGTTAAACCAGCCTTTCCCTCCTTCGTAGTCCATTGCGAACATGTGATCGGTGAAGATATCACCGAATCCCAGCTTGGATTCATCGGTTGGCTTTGATCTTAATTGGCTCTTATCGGCTTGCATCACTTTGATTTCCATAATCCTCTCCTTTTGATATTCTTTAAAATTACCCTCTTCTTAAGAGGCCGATCTCCCCCTGGAAGCCTCGATCCTATATGGTAACGAGCTGATACTTACGGGTACCCAGTCCCAATTTTTCGGCGTAATCCAGTTGGATAGACCAATCAATTCTTGGATAGACCCCCCTGAACTTGTCCTCACCCGGTTCTGTGCTCGTCTTGAGGCAGGAATTCACAGAGGCCACCTGACGATTGACCAGATCCACAGATGCCTGGTCAATGGCCACAGGGTCTTTCGAGGCCGTTATGCCTACATCACCTACGATAGGGGCGTCGCTGTGGCCATAGCAGTCACAGGCCGGAGAGATGTTGGTCAAGAAATTGAGGAAAAAGGCCTTTCCCGCCTTGCCCTTCAGAATTGCCAGGGTGTATTCTACCATCTTTCTCTGAAAAGCGACAATATCGCCGCTCCATTGCACCTCGATGGCGCGGTTCTGGCAGATGAGGATGCACTCCCCGCAACCCACGCACTTCTTGGAGTCGATGACTGCCTTTTCTTTGTTCAGCGAGATCGCCTCTTGAGCACAGTGCTGCGTGCAGTCCCCGCACCCTACGCACTTTTTGTGTTTGACCCTAGGGCATAGATCCGAGTGTTGCGCCAATTTTCCTCTTCTTGATGCGCAACCCATACCTAAGTTCTTTATTGTTCCTCCAAAGCCTGTCAACTCGTGCCCCTTGAAGTGAGCAACACTTATGAGGGCATTGGATTCAACAATCTCTTTTCCCACGTAAGCCGTTTTTATTAGAGCCCCATCGATTTTCACCACTGAAAAGGAGGCGCCCCTTATACCATCGGCGATGATAATTGGGGCATTCACTACTGAATAAGCAAAGCCGTTCTCTATAGCCGTCTTAAGATGGGTTACGCTGTTTCCCCTAGTCCCTGCGTAAAGGGTATTTGTATCGGTCAGAAAGGGCGAGGCCCCCAGTTCTTTGACACGGTCCGCGATCCGTCGAATAAAGACGGGCCGGATGAAGCCCGTGTTTCCTCTCTCGCCAAAGTGAAGTTTGATGGCAACGAGCGCTCGGGGCATGATAATCTCGTCCAGGCCTGCACTATCCATCAGCCTTGCCAGTTTTGAGGGTAGATTTTCTTTTGCAGATGCCTTAAGATCTGAAAAATATACTTGAGTTGCGGCCATCAAAAACCTCTGATTTTTTCATTTTCGAATTGGTTTCAAATTCTGTGCTTCGGATTTCGAGTTTATTTAAGGCTATGAAGCACGCCCGTAACGGTAGAACCTTTTCAATTCTCAGCGGCAGAGCCGGTGGATTAATTCGGATAGGTTATATGAGGCCTCACCAGGGGCGCGGGGACGCCCCCTGGTAAATAGCGACAAATATTAAGCTTCTCTCGCGTGTGTGTCAAGGGGATTGTCTAGGCCCTTATATTTTTCGTTGACAAATAAAAGAGTGTTGGACTATTAGTTTGTATCAAGAACGATTGGCCTTTACGGACTTAGGCTCAAGGTATTCCATAAAAAAAGGACCATAGCCATTCAGATACAGAAGATTCGCTTGTAGCGGATAGGTTTGAAATATCCCACCAAAAGGCCCAAGACAGGGCGTCCAACAGGTCGAAGAAGAGGAAACATGAAGAAGAAAGCCCTATTATCATCTTTTGTTGTTTTTCTCTCGGCGTTCCTTTTCATATTTTCACCATCCAGAGATGTTTTTGCAGATGAGCCCAAAAAGATTTTGAGTATTGAAGCTTATGATATGCTCAATACGGTTCCTGATACCTACCTTATAGATGTCAGGACAAGGGCCGAATATCAATTTGTAGGCCATCCCATAAATGCCTACCTCTTTCCTTACATGTTCCTGACTGATAAATTGCAAAAAAAGGATGGGGAAATTGAATACCGATTTAATGAAGTAAACAAGAACTTTGTTGAAGAAATAAGCAAAGTGTTTAAGAAGACGGACAATCTACTTATTCTCTGCCGTGATGGAACCCGAAGTGCCTTTGCTGTGAAAGACCTTGTAAAGGCCGGCTTCGAGAAAGTCTATGACGTAGAAGACGGTTTTGAAGGACCGAGATTTCCTACCTTTAAAGACAGTAATAAGGACAAATTCTATCGGCAGCTGGCAAAGAGGAACAATATTCAGGGTTTTGACGAGAGAAGACACTACGGATGGCAGTGGTGGGGGCTCCCGTGGACATATGATATGGATCCCAAATTCATCTATCCGCCCGACCAGAGGCCTTCGAAGCAAAAATAAGGGAGATCGAGATGGAAGCTGAAGAGCTGATCAATTTAATGAATCAGGTGGAAGAAAAGGGCATTGGATGGGACAAGGTAGTAGGACAGATCAAAGTCCCTCACCAACTCCTGGATCTTTACTCCAGGTCGGGTCCGGTGCCGGTCACCATTATCAATAAGCTGAAGTCGTTCTTGGAAAAGGGAGATCAGTAATCCCTAAAAAGACAAGTCTATTTTTTCCCTTCTTTTCATTTGGGGGTGCCCATTTGGGAGGCGTTCCCAATATGCCAGCCCTGTCTCTTCTAATCGCCAACGTCTTATCAGCTTAAGTGCGGGGTAATGTTACTGATCCAGCCATAGGCATTGCGGGAAGGTCAAGTGTCCCGCCGATCTATAAGATTTAGATTGGGCAAGTAATTCCTTCTAGTTCAGATAGTTGTCTGTTTATGTGATTTGGCCTTCCCGTTCGGAGCCTTTGGATTGACAAAACCTTGGGCAAATGATAATTCCCTCTTCAAAAACAGAGCAGAATATTGAAAGGAGATAGAGCATGTCCGATCTGTTGCAGGTAACGGATGGCAATTTTGAGGAGGAAATTATCAAATCCGATATGCCAGCCATGGTCGACTTTTGGGCAGAATGGTGTGGCCCATGCAAGATGGTAGGGCCTGTGGTCGAGGCACTGGCCCTGGAGTATAAAGGCAGGATTAAGATCGCCAAGATGGATGTGGATGCCAATCGTGAGACCCCGGCTAGGTTCGGAATCAGGAATATTCCGACCCTTATTTTGTTTAAAGGAGGCGAGGTCGCCAAGACGATCGTCGGCGCCCAACCAAAAAGTCACATCGACGAAGCACTTAAGAGTCTATTGTAGGTTACAGTGGAAAAGAGGCCAGCTTTTTGTCTATATGAATCCCCATGCAGGACTTGATTATCATAGGGGGAGGGCCTGCCGGGCTGACAGCAGGACTATACGCCGCAAGATCACGCATTAAGACCCTCTTGCTTGAGAAGCTTTCACCCGGTGGCCAGGTCCTCACAACCGATTGGGTAGAGAACTATCCGGGCTTTCCAGATGGACTCTCGGGCTTTGAACTGGTTGAAAGGATGAAGACCCACGCAGAGAAGTTCGGCCTTGAGATCGGTAATCAAGAGGTTGTTAGTCTGGAACTCGCCGGGCAAGAAAAGGTCGTTGTCACCCCTCAGGAACCCCTCCGTACCAGGACGGTTATCCTTGCCAGCGGGGCCGCACCTCAGAAGCTGGGAATTGAGGGTGAGGCCTTATTGACAGGAAAAGGAGTTTCCTATTGTGCCACATGTGACGGGCCTTTCTTCAGGGACCATCAGGTGGCCGTAATAGGAGGAGGCGATACGGCAGTGGAGGAATCCATCTACTTGACTCGGTTTGCGAGTAAGGTCTACCTCATACATCGTAGGGATGAGCTGAGGGCGATCAAACTCCTTCAGGATCGTGCCATGGCTGAAAAGAAGATAACAGTCATATGGGATACCGTAGCCACAAAAATTGTTGGTGAAACCGGTGTAGAAGGCGTGGACCTCAGGAATGTGAAAACCGGAGAGGAGTCTCACCTCGCGGTCCATGGGGTATTTGTCTTTATCGGTTACGTCCCCAACAACGACCTGGTAAAGGGGCTACTGGAACTGGACGAACTTGGTTTCGTATTGACCGACGACAAGATGGAAACTTCTGTGCCTGGTGTGTTCGCTGCCGGGGATATCAGGTCAAAATTATTACGACAGATATCCACCGCAGTGGGCGATGGGGCCACGGCTGCATTTGCAGCAGAAAGGTACGTTGAAAACACAAAATGAGCCCTAGTAAATTCCGATGTTGCAGAAAACCGTGACACCCTGATGAAATAGCCTCTTTCCCCAGCATGAAGCCCTGACGATGCGAAATCGAGAAATGATGATAGTTGAGGAACTCACGTTTTCTGAGGCCTTGAGTTTGTGTCAATTGGCGATGCACTGACTTGTATGAAAGCGGTCTTCAAAAATCTGAAAACAATTATGCCCAAATCCTTTAGTATTGCAAAGTGGCTCCTGGTAGGGGCCTCAGTTGTCTTCCTCTTAAACGGTTGTGCCCTTTGGGATCGGTTTTTCAAGGAAGAAGAGAAAACCCCTGACCAGCTAATGAGTGAGGGGATGGAAGATTTTAAGAAAGGGAAATACGAAGAAGCGACCGAGATCTTCCAGAAGATAAAGGACAGGTACCCATACAGCAAGTTCGCCTTGGAGGCTGAGCTAAGGATGGCCGATTCCCTTTTCAACAGAGACCAGTACATGGAGGCTTTCGATGCTTACGGAGAATTTGAGAAGCTGCACCCCAAAAATCCCAACATCCCCTATGTGATCTACCAGAAGGGCATGTGCCACTTTAACCAAATGAGCACCGTTGACAGGGATCAGTCAAACACCTTAAAGGCAAAAGACGAGTTCGAGCGGCTGGTAAGGAGATTTCGAAGGAGTGAATATGCGAATATGGCCCGGAGAAAGATACGGGAATGTTACATAAATCTGGCAGAACATGAACTATATGTGGGCAATTACTATTTCAGGATGAAAAAATACCGAACAGCTATGAGTAGATATCTTTATCTCATCGAAAACTACCCTGATCTGGGGCAATACCATGTTGCACTAGAGTATCTGAAGAAATGCAAGGAGAAGCTGGCCCAAGAGGAAGCAGCGAGAGATGAGTCCTGGTGGAAGAAATTAATTCCCTCCTTTCTCTATTAGCTCAAAGAGGGCCCCCAGTGCATCTCCCAGTTTTTCCGGTCGTCCTCCCCCTCCCTGGGCCATATCCGGTCGCCCTCCGCCTTTTCCTCCAACGATACCTGAAAGGTTCCTGATGATCTCCCCTGCGTTAAATCGACCGGTCAGGTCTTTGGTGACCACACAGGTCAACATGGCCTTGCCCTGGGACTTTGAACCCAGAAGGATAATGCCCGAACGTAGCTTGTCCTTTATCTTATCCGCCGTCTCTCTAAGTTCTTTTTGAGAATCGGCCCCAAGCTCCCGTGAAATCACCCTTATTCCCCCGATCTCCTTCACCCCTGAAAGAAAGTCATCCGACTCTCGTGATAGGAACCTTGCCTTGAGGGTCTCGATTTCCCTTTCCTTATCCTTGAGATCTCCCAGTAGCCGTCCAAGCCTTTCAGCAACCTTATCAGGAGTGGCCTTGAGAACACCGGCAGCAGACCTTAGTTCCTCCCCTTGCCTCTGGTCATATTGAAGCGCCGCCTCCCCGGTCAGGGCCTCGATTCGCCTTACATTGGCAGCCACAGAACCTTCACCTATGATCCGAAAAAGCCCGATATCTCCTGTGCGCCTCGTATGGGTCCCGCCACATAGTTCCATGCTGACCCCATCACCAACCCGCACAAGCCTTACCCTATCTCCATATCGCTCTTCGAAAATGGCTGTTGCACCTGTCTTCATCGCCTCTTCCTTGGACATCACGGAGGTCTGAATTGAAAGATTGGCGCGTATATGCCTGTTAACTATCTGCTCGACTTCCATCAATTTATCTGAAGATACTTGAGCGAAATGGCTGAAGTCGAACCGAAGCCTCCCCGGTGAAACCAGCGATCCTGCCTGTTTTACATGGTCCCCCAACACCTCCCTGAGGGCTGCATGAAGCAGGTGTGTAGCAGAGTGGTTAAGGGCCGTGGCATCCCGTTTTTCCTCATCCACACTTGCCTCAACCCGCTGCCCCACTACGAGGCTCCCGGATTCAAGACGACCACTGTGGACAATAAGGTCTTGGTCATACTTGAGTGTATTTGTGACTCGGAATCTTAATCCCTCATCATTCAGGAGCCAGCCCGTATCACCCACCTGTCCTCCCGCCTGGCCATAAAAGGGCGATTGGTCCAACACCACCTCCGGATGGCTACCTGCTTTATCAAGGCCCCTTTCTTTACCCTCTGAGAGCACTGAGAGTATCTTTCCTTCCGAAATAAGGGTTTCATATCCCAAGAACCTTGTGGTGATCCCGCGGCCCATCAGACTTCGAACGGCTTCGGGGATCTCCTCTTCCCCACTTCCTCTCCATGATTCTTGAGACAGGAGACGTTGTTTGGACATAGCCCTTTCATACCCTTCCATGTCCACGTTGAGGGCTTCATCTCGGGCCACATCCTCAAGGATATCCACAGATAGGCCGAAGGTATCGTAAAGTTTGAAGGCCACATCACCCGGGATAGTGTCGCCTGCTTTTGCCCTTATCTTATCCATCTCTTCGTTGAGCACCTTCATCCCGTAATGCAGTGTATCGGAAAAACGCCTCTCCTCGTTGCTCACAACCCCTTCAATAAAACCCCTGGATCGAAGGAGCTCAGCGTAGTCCAGGCCCATGACCTCAATCACCTTGCCACAAATTCTACTCAGAAAGGAATCCTTTAGCTCGAGAACCTGGCCAAAACGTATAGCCCTGCGAATAATGCGTCTCAAAACGTAGCCCCTGCCCTCATTTGAAGGCATGATCCCATCACCGATCAAGAAGGCCGCAGCACGGGCATGATCAGATATCACCCGGAAGGCCACATCCTGCCGTTCATTTTCTCCATAAGCCCTTTCGGACAAATTCTCTATGGTAGAGATAAGACCCCTGAAGATATCGGTAGTATAATTGGAAGTTACCCCCTGAACCACGGCTGTTAGTCTCTCAAGTCCCATGCCCGTATCGATATTAGGCCTTGGTAAGGGTGTCAAGGTCCCGTCCGGGGCACGATCGAACTGGGTAAAGACCAGATTCCATATCTCCAGGTATCGATCGCAGTCGCATCCTGGGGCACAACCGGGTTCTCCGCACCCGACGGAGGGGCCCTGATCAAGATGGATCTCCGAGCAAGGACCGCAAGGACCGGTATCTCCCATGGCCCAGAAATTATCTTTTTCACCCAGCCTGAAGATCTTTTTTTCGGGAACACCTATCTTATCAGTCCATATCCTATGGGCCTCATCATCATCCTTATAGATAGTGACATACAAGTTATCGCTAGGGAGGTTATAGCCATCGGTCAGGAGTTCCCACCCCCATTCTATGGCCTCCTCTTTGAAATAGTCCCCAAAGGAGAAGTTCCCTAGCATTTCAAAAAAGGTATGATGTCTCGCCGT
>JAZDES010000052.1:0-2259 GCA_043808585.1 Pseudomonadota bacterium
GAGGGCTCATCCAGGAGCATCAACTTGGGCTTGGCCATGAGTGCCCTGCCGATGGCACACATCTGCATCTCACCCCCGGAGATGTATCCGGTCTTTGCTTGACGCCGGTCTAACAATCGGGGGAAATATCTGTATACCCTGTCCAGGGACTCTTTGATCCCTTTAAAGTCATGGCCCCTGGTATAGGCACCCGTGAGAAGGTCATCTTCCACCGTCAGATGCTCAAAGGTGCGCCTACCTTCCATAATCTGGAGTACACCCATCTTCACCACATCCGGCGCATACATCTTGTCGATGCGCCTTCCTTCAAATTCTACGGTCCCTTTTGTCACCTCACCCCGCTCTGCCTTGACAAGGTTGGAGATGGCCTTCAGGGTGGTGGATTTACCCGCCCCGTTTGCCCCAAGGAGGGCGATAATTCCCCCCCTCGGGACCTCAAGGGAAACGCCCTTGAGAACGAGGATAATGTGCTCGTAGATGACCTCGATATTGTTAACACGGAGCAAAGGAGTTTCGTTCATGCTATATACTCACTTTCCCCCCCAAACCCTCCCCCTTCCCCGCTAGAAAACCAGCGGGATCTTCGAGAGGGGGAAGGCAGGGAGAGGATGTTAACTGGAAGTTCAATCTATTTCATCTCTTCGCTTGTTCTAATTGTGATTTTCTTCTCCTCGGCATACTTGGCAGCGGACTTCTCGATCTCAGCCCTTACCAGATCCTTGAATGGCGCGACCCAATCGCTGACCGAAACCCACTTTGTTCCGTCCCACTGTTGGAACCGCACATATCCGCCTCCCTCATGGTCTTTCCACGAGGTCTTCACGGGCATCATCAAACCCTCTGCCCCTAACTCCTTGATCCTCTCCTCTGTGATGTTCAGGTTTTCCAGGGCCCACTGCATCTCTTCACCAGTTATCACTTTGACCCCGAACTTCTTGTGGGCTGTAAGTATCGCTTCTGTGGTGATAATACCAGTGATAATGCCCCTATTGTAATAAACCATCCCCACACGGGTGAAGGAGATATTTCCCTGTAAAGTGCCGTGTACCTTTTCGATTATCTCTTGGATCACAGGGAAGTCCTTGCCAACGCCATGGAAATTGGTGGACAGGTATCCCTTTCCGGCTTCTCCGGCGGGCATGGCATCCTCCTCGGAGCCGCACCACCAGACACCTATTATCTTGTCCCTGGGAAATCCCATCCTTGCGGCCTCTCTAAGGGGCACGGTGCAGGAGACACCCCAGTTACGGTTGATGACCCAATCGGGTTTGAATCTCCGGATTTTAAGCCAGAGCGATTTCTGATCGATCCCGGGCCATGGCACGGGGAAGTGCTGTACCTCAAAGCCGAACTTCTTTGACAGGATCTCCAGGATGAACTTTGTCTCCTGTCCGTAAGGGACATCGAGGTGAAGGTTCGCGATCTTGAGTCCTTTTAACTTGTCAAGTCCACCCTCCTTCTGGGCGATATAGCGGATCTTGGCCGAGTTCTGGGACCAGTAGTTGGTCATGAGCGGAAAGACGTAAGGGAAGACCCTTCCGTCAGAGGCATCAGCGCGTCCATACCCAAGACTTATCAAAGGAATATGGTCACGTGTAGCCCGCTCAATCAGTGCATAGGTCACACCTGTGCTAAAGGGGTGTATCACAACGGGATTTTTGGGTTTTACCCGCTCGTAGCATTCGACCCCTCGGGCGGTGTTGTAGCCGAACTCACACTCCTCCCAGTCAATCATGATCCCGTTTAGACCACCTTTGATGTTTACCAGATTGTAATAATCTTCCCATCCACCAGAGGTTCCGCTTCCGCCTGCCTGGAACGGACCTGTCCTATATGTCAGAATCGGCAGATATTGCTTGGGTGGCTCCTTCTTCTCTTCAGCAGCCATTGCCTGCCCCGAAATCATGACAAAACTGACCACCAAAAACAAAGCAATTAAGGTAAAAATCGATTTACGTCTCATCTTCATTCCCTCCTCTCTTTAATGGTTAATGGTTAATGAGATAGTTGGTTGATAGGTTAAATGGTTGAGTAGTTAAATAATTTTACGACTCAACTAATTGACCACTTGACCACTCAACGACTTAATTACTCAACAACTCACCAGGTTAATACGGAAACGGCCATAACCTCAGCTTATCTTTGATGGTCATCCACAGCCTGGCCAGTCCGAAAGGCTCCACGATCAGGAAAAAAATGATCATGCCGCCGAATATCATGAGTTCTAGGTTCGAAAGAAAGTCAGAGGGCATTACCCCC
>JAZDES010000053.1:0-3088 GCA_043808585.1 Pseudomonadota bacterium
GGAGATACACTTCCCTCTCCAGATACCCTCTATATAAATCTTATCAAAATATGGGAATGCCTTTCAAGGGAATAAATTCAAAACTTAATAAAACTTGACACCTTGCCAAAAGGCATGGTACACGTTGCAGCGTATTTTGAAGATAAACTAAGGAATGGGGCTATAGCTCAGCCGGGAGAGCGCTTGAATGGCATTCAAGAGGTCAGCGGTTCGATCCCGCTTAGCTCCACCATATAACACGTTATCTATGATAAACTTGCCAGGGAGTGCCTAACCGGGTTTTTCCTGCAAAAAAAAAGCCTCTGTTGAGCCGTAACTAGGTCTTCTTCCCACAACAGAGGCTTTTGTTTGTATCCTGTCTATGAGCCAGACTTCCAAAGAAACACCGCCATTACAAGATCTGCCGGGGAAATCGGTGTCAGAAGATACCATCCTTAAGACCACCAAAGAGATTGTGGTCAAATTTATTGAGGTTGGCAGGCTTTCGCCAGCGAACTTCGAAGAAACCTTCAAAAGTATCTATGATGCGGTCCGCAGTACGATCCGGTCATAACCCTTACTTGATGTGAATCTCGATCCCACCCTTAATATAATACCTTCGGCTGTCCGTCATATCCACCTCATGGGCATTTGCGGGACAGGTATGGCCTCACTGGCAGGGCTTCTTAAAGAGGCGGGCCTCACGATTACCGGGTCTGATCATGCCGCCTATCCGCCTATGAGTAATTTTCTCGAGCGGATGGGAGTCAAGATCTCTTTAGGGTATAATGAGCAAAATCTGTTTCCGAGGCCGGATCTGGTGGTGGTGGGAAATGTAATTACGAAGGCCAACGAAGAGGCGAAAGGCCTTGCCAAGCTCGACATTCCTTATGTCTCTTTTCCCCAGGCCTTATTTCACTTTTTCCTCCGAGATAAAATCCCGCTTGTCATCACCGGTACCCATGGGAAGACCACCACATCTTCGATACTGGCACATCTTCTTCATTTCGCAGGTCTTGATCCCGGATTTATGATCGGCGGGGTGGTACAAGGTTTTGGTCGCAACTCTCATCTCGGCAGGGGCCAATATTTTGTGGTGGAGGGGGATGAGTATGATACGGCCTTTTTCGACAAAGGTCCCAAGTTTCTCCATTACCTTCCCGAAATTGCCATCATTACCAGTGTTGAGTTTGACCATGCCGATATCTATCCGGATTTCTCCGCCGTAAAGAACTCCTTCCGTAGGCTTGTCAGATTTATGCCCCGCCACGGACTCCTGGTCGCCTGTCTTGACGACCCTGCGGTGCAGGAGGTTATCAGCGAGGCGCCATGCAGGGTGGTGGGTTATGGGCAGGGCCCGCACCTGCACTGGTCTCTTTCTGATATCGAGGTGACCGACAAGGGCACCTGTTTTACGGTAAGCAACGAAGGCAAATTCTGGGGCCGCTTTAAGAACCGGATACCGGGCCGGCATAATGCCTTAAATGCCCTGGCCACCATTGCGGTGGCCGACCGGCTTGGCCTCACGAAGGAAACCATACAGAAAGGCCTTGCCACCTTTCAGGGGATAATGAGGCGGCAGGAGGTGCGCGGTATAGTCCGGGGGATTATTGTGATCGACGATTTTGCCCATCATCCTACGGCCGTGCGGGTAACCTTGGAGGCCTTACGCGGAGCCTATCCAGGAAGCCGTCTGGTGGCAGTTTTTGAACCCAGGACCAATTCCAGCCGTCGGAACGTGTTTCAGGAGGCCTATGTTACCTCCTTTGATGACGCCCAGTTGGTAATTGTAAAGGAGCCTCCGGACCTTGCCAAGATCCCCGAAGGCGAACGATTTTCTTCCTTAAAACTCGTGGCCGACCTCACCCAACGGGGTATCAAAGCCCGTTATTTTTCGACCACAGAAGAGATCATCGACTTTCTTGGCCAAGGGGCGAACCCTGGTGATGTGATTCCCATTCTTTCAAACGGCGGTTTTGATAACATCCATGAACGACTGCTTACCCGCCTTCAGGCATAAAGTAGATTCATCTAACTCCGACAGCCCCCTAGACTCATAAGAGATATGTATCGATTATTTGTCGCCATTGATTTACCCGAGGAAACGAGGCAACAGCTTGCTACTATGTGTTATGGGGTGCCGGGAGCAAGATGGGTCCCCGAAGATCAACTTCATCTTTCCCTCCGCTTTATTGGTGAGGTAGACGGCGGTCGAGGTCGAGATATCATAGAGGAGCTGGCGACCATCCAGAGTTCACCCTTCTCCCTCCGTTTGAAAGGCGCAGGGCATTTTCCTCCACGCCAGGAGCCGAGGGTACTGTGGGTGGGAGTAGAACGTAACGATGCCTTACTCCAGTTAAGAAATAAGGTGGAATACACCCTGGTGCGGCTGGGACTGGCCCCAGAGGGCCGCAAATTTTCTCCCCATATAACCCTGGCGAGGCTTAAGGGAACGTCCGTTTCCAAGGTGGTCGCCTTTCTGGCCTACAACGGCCTCTATGAGTCGTCTTTCTTTGAGGTCTCGGAATTTGTCCTCTATTCAAGTACCCTGAGCCCGAAAGGCGCCCTTTACAACAAAGAAGAGAGCTTTCCCCTGGGGCAGCCCTCCCGCTTTTCGCAATAGGATTCATCAATTCTATAACATTATTATCAAAGTAAGAAGTAAATCAGGGCATGAAGAGACAACGGAGCTAACGAAGTTAAGGCATGACTGTTTACAAACGTAAGGATATCCCAAAGCTTATGGAGGCGGTGCGTAAAGGTGAGACCTCACAAATCTATCTCCTGGTCGGCGAGCGTTTCCTCTGCCAAGACGTCTGTGAGGAGCTTATTAATGTACTGCTGCCCGATGAAAAGACGCGGCAAAGCAACCTTGAGACGTTAGACAGCGCAAGCGGAGGCCAGAGCCGCCTTATAAACCTTGCAAGGACCTATAGCCTGTTTTCCGGGCGGCGGGTGATCAGGATGATGGACACCACCCTCTTTCATTCCAAAGAGGTGGGAAAACAACTTTGGAACAAGGCCCAAAAGGCTTTTGAAGGCGATGATCGTCTGCGAGCGGCAGCCTATATTCGACAACTCCTTTCCCTGGCCAAGATTCCGGCAGAGG
>JAZDES010000054.1:0-6513 GCA_043808585.1 Pseudomonadota bacterium
CTCGAACCGGCTATGCAGGTAATCGATATCAAAGAAGTGGTGTTCCCTGTCGAGAATAAAGTACTTTTCGCTGTTCGGCATTTGATAGTATTGCTCAATTAGCTCTCTTAACACGTCTCGATCAAAGCCCACATAGGTCCGGGTCGGTCGGCTCGAGGCCTCGATTAGTCTATCGCCGACCACGATAATGCATATTTCTCCATGACTGAGACTTGGCATTTCGTCGTTATAGATGAACTCTCTTACCATAGAAGTCATTGCTGAGACAATGTTCCAGCTCATTTTGGTGTGGGCGTCGACGTAACACCTTGAGACGGCTCCAGATTCATAATCCCTGCGGAATTTTATGCAAGGGCATTCCAGGAATTGAGACATGAGAATTTCGGTTTCCTTCGAATAATCGAGGATCTTAAGGACAACCGATGTGGAATTTTTTGTAGTCTCAGACAAGATACGGTCCAAAGAGTTTAAGTTATCTCTTGGCAGGTCTTTGGTCTTCCGGACCAGCGTGTTCCCTATCAGGAGGCGATCCATACCGGTGCAAAGGAAGGTCAAAACCGCGTCGTATATGGTTCTTACTATAGGTTGCCCGTTGATGTTGAAAGACGTGTTAAGAATGACGGGTACTCCTGTAATCTTATAATATTCTTTTATTATGGAATAAAAATATGGATTCTCCTTCCGGCTCACTGTCTGGAGCCTGGCGGTTCCATCCACGTGAGTTATACCCTCTATCCCCTTTATCACATCCGGGAGCACCCCGTAGATGACCGTCATAAAGGGCTCAGGCCTATTGATATCAAAATAATTGCTCACCTGTTCTTCCAGGACTGCCGGGGCAAACGGTCTCCAGGGCTCTCTGTATTTCACCTGACGGTTGGCCCTGTTACGTGAGTCGATGGTGGGTGCGGTCAGAATCGAGCGATTACCTAAGGCCCTCGGCCCCACTTCCTGTCTTCCTTGGAAAAGGCCAACAATCTGGTTGTCGTTTAGAAGTTGGGCCACCTCGGAAGCGGAGACATATCGTTTTTCGATGTAAATTGGAAGGTCGTACCTCTTGAGCAGGGAGTTCAGTTCAGCGTGCAAGGAGTCTTCCTCATACCCGAATCCAAGATAGACATGATCTATCCGCTTCCTGGGATGGGAACCCCCGCTTTCCAGGCATCTTGAGGCTGAGGCGAGGGCGGCCCCCAAGGCAATTCCCCTGTCGGAGGCGAGCGGCTGGACGAACAGGTCCTTACAGATTTCCGACTTCAAAATGCGGTAATTGAGCAAGCTGTTCATGGCAACGCCGCCGGCAAAACACAGGTTTTCGAAGGATAACGTCTCCTTGGCCCTCCGCAGTTTTTCAATGACTATCTCCTCCAGCAAGGCCTGTATGCTTGCAGCGACATCAGCCTGAAGCCTGTTATAGTCTGTTACAGGTCTCGGTTGGGGTGCACCAAAGTTCTCTACTATTTCACGTCTCATGTTGCGGAGGGTTCCGGCCGGCCACCTGTAAGGGTCTCCGTCCTTCTCCAGTATCTTGCGGATGCGTTCCTTAAAAATGGGCCTGCCATAACTGGCCAACCCCATGATTTTTCCGCAGTGCTGGGAGGTATTGTGGGTCCGGTAACCTAGCCACTCAGTGAAATACTGGTAGAGGATGCCAAGGGAGAAGTCCTTTGTGAACTCGGTCGAGATCCGGAAAAAGCTATTACCTTCACCACTGTAAAAGGATGTTGACTCAGCTTCACCTGTGCCATCGGCCACGAGTATGGCGGACTCATCGAAGCCGGAACAAAGGAACGCGCCCGCAGCGTGGCAGTCATGGTGACCTACAAAGCACACTTTGGCCCAAGAGACCTTGCGGGATAAATAATTAAGGACTTCGGAAGAGCGAATTTTTTGGAAACCGATGAATTTCCTGAGGTAGGTTTCCTGTGTCTCATGAGGATCGAAGCCGAAGCTTATGGTCCTAAAATGTCTGAAATTGAGCTTGATTACCTCTTTGAGAGAGAAGTAGGGGTTAAAATAGGTCATCTTCTCTCCGTTAAAGCGTTCCTCCTCTAAGACATACAATATGTTGAGCTCTCCATCGACTACCGCTACCCCGGTGTCGTGGCCCATATAAATCCCAAGATGGTATTCTCTCACCGGAGGCCAGTCCTTTCTCTATGTGGAAACGTGTGGTGCGACCAGGCCTAAGAATTCGAAACCACATCAAAAACTAAGAATTCAAACTATGTTACTCTATCATGCCAGGTAGTCAGAGGGCAAGAAAGAAATCGGAAGAGTCGAAACTAAAAGGAATTTTCATCGGAATTTCCAGTTTGACTTATTGATATAGCCTATTGTAAATTCAATGGCTGTGAGTCTTGCGTGTAAGCCCTAAGCCCAATCGGTCTGCGGGGGGAGACTCAGCAGCAACCCAGGTGAGAAAGGAAAACCCAGATGGTGAGATGGAAGATTTTTCAAAAACCCACACTGCAAAGCCTGTCAAAGACGTGCGGCTGAGCGGCAAAAATCGACCCGGTCGGGCTTGACCGGCTTTTATCAGGGTTATCGAGGATCAAGGACCCAAACCTGCTGGTCGGATTTGAGACGAATGATGATGCAGCGGTGTACCGTCTCAATGAAGACCTGGCAATTGTGGTAACCGCGGATTTCATCACGCCGCCTGTCAATGACCCATACTTATTTGGCCAGATAGCAGCGGCAAACGCCATAAGCGATATCTATGCCATGGGCGGAAGGCCTATAGTCTGCATCAATCTGGTGGCCTTTCCTTCCAAGAAGCTTGAGATAGAAGTCTTGCATCAGATTGTTGATGGGGCATTGAATAAGATTACGGAGGCGGGTGCAGTCTTGGGAGGTGGGCACAGTGTGGAGGATGATGAACCCAAGTTCGGGTTATCTGTTACTGGAATCGTGCACCCGAAAAAGGTCTGGACCAACAGTGGTGCCAGGCCTGGTGATATTCTGATCTTGACAAAACCGATTGGCAGCGGGGTCCTTTTCAATGCCAATCTCAGGAAATGGGTCTCTTCAGGGGCGATGGATGAATGCCTTGGGGTAGTGAGCACCCTTAACAAGAGGGCCGCTGAGGTAATGAGTGAATTTGAGATTCATGCTGCAACCGATATCACGGGATTCGGTTTGGCGGGTCACAGCTTTGAGATGGCCAAAAACTCAGGCGTTACTTTGGAAATTGATATGGGAAAAACCCCCATCATGCGGGAAGCGCTCGAGATGTATGAGAGGGGAATGAGTACCGGAGTCAATCGGTACAACCAGCAGCTTGTGGAAAGAAGCATGCGTTTTGAAAATGCTGTGCCGGCATGGCATCAGGAAATTATTTACGATCCTCAGACAAGCGGGGGCCTGCTGGTCTCTGTTCCTGAAAATGAGGGTCCTCCGTTGCTTACTTCGCTGCATAATGAAGGGGTGAATAGGGCAAGTATCATCGGTCATGTTAGGCGACTTGACGGTTCTACCAGCCTCGTTTTCAAATAGGCCCCAGAATCCTCAGGAATTGCCATCGGCTTTTCTCCTTTCTCCCCCTTTTTCTTTATTTTTCGTATCATTTTAGCCCTTTTCCGATCTGGCGTTTATCCGGGGAAACCCCCATTGCCCCGGTTTCAGAGCGCTACATTGTTACTATTTTTCTGATCTTGCTCTTTGGAGGTTGCAAGCAGAAAATCGAGCAGTGCCTGACATATGGGAGAGGCGATTCTCCTCTTGTCTCTTATCAGGTAGAAGCTTCTCAGCATAGACAACCCTTTCACCCTTATAGCCTTGAGGATCCCGGTTTCCAATTCTGTATTAATTGCCCGGGAAGACAGAATGGATACACCAAGACCTGCCTTAATACCCTCTTTGACTGCTGTAGATGTTCCAAAGCGAGCCACCACACGAAGGGAATCGGTTTCCCTTAATCCGGAAGCTTGAAGGTAGTTGTCCATGATTTTCAAGGTCCCTGAACCGACCTCCCTCAATATGAAGGGTTCTTCAATGAGCTCTTCAGGTAAGACCGTTCTTTTTCTTGCCCATCGGTGTTGTTTGGGGACGGCCAGGACCAATTCGTCCTCCCACAGTTCGAAGTGAATGAGATCTTTATGAGGGGTTTTAGAGCCTATTACCCCCAGTTCCAGTCCTCCTTCCAATATGCGGCTTCTGATCTCCGTTGTGTCGGAGACAGATAGCATCACCGAAATGAGGGGATATTTCATATGAAAGCGTCCTATGATTTCGGGCAGGATATATTCACCTGGAATCGTGCTTCCACCCATACGGATTTCCCCATGCCTCAACCCAAGAAAGCCTTCCATTTCCAAGCAGGCCGTCCTTTTCATCTCAAGCAGGAGGACCGCATTTTTGTAAAGCAGTTCCCCGGCCTTTGTTGGCACAATCTTCCTGCCCATGCGATCAAGCAGTTTGGTTCCCACTGAACTTTCGAGGTTGGCGATTCTTTCGCTGACAGAGGCCTGGGATAGGAATACAACAGTTGCTGCCTTTGAAAAACTCTCCAGCTCGACCACTTTACAGAAGATCTCCAATTGGCGCAGGTCGAAATCTACCGATGACATTTGCGGTCAACACCCTCCATTAGTGATAAATTTGGCTTTTGGGATGTGAGTATGAAAGAAAGGCCTTTGGGTGTCAAGGGCAAAAGGCCTTCTTAATACTGGGATTGGGAATAGCGGATCGAACTGGAACACAGAGAACAGAAAATGATGAAGCAGATACCACGAAGAGAGTTCATTGTTGAGAGCGCAAGGATAACTTACATCATCAAATTTGTATAGCGCGAACTATAGGCTTTTCAGCAATTGATTCGCCGCTATGAGCATGGGGTCCAATGTCTGGCCAAAGGGCGGCGCATAGGCAAGGTCTGATTGGCTGAACGCCTTCACGGTCATTTTGGCGTGCAGGGCCACGGCCGCGGCATTTACCCTGTGGGCAGCCCCCTCTTTCCCAACAAGTTGTGTTCCCAGAAGACGGCCCGTTTTCCCATCGCCGACCATATGGACCCCGATCTCTGACCCGCCCGGGTGGGCATGGCCTCGAGTTCGGCCCCGGATCATGACTTCAATCGGCTCAAAACCGTATTTCTCGGCTTCAGCCAGGTTCAAGCCGGTCCTTGCCACCTGAAGTCCAAAGACCTTAAAGACAGCTGTCCCTGCCACGCCTTGAATCTCTCTCCTTTTGCCTGTAACGTTGTCGGCGACCGCCCATCCAGCCCTGGTGGCCCTCAAGGCCAGCGGTATCCATGTCTTTTGGCCGGTGACCACATGAACGGCATCGGCACAATCGCCGGCTGCATAGACGTCTTTAACAGAAGTGAGCAGGGCCTTGTTTACAGCAATCGCCCTTGAGGGACCCAGCTCGAGTCCTGCCTCCTCGGCCAAGCGGCTGTTTGGTTTGACACCGATGGAAACCAGAACCAGTTGACCTTCCAGTTCCAGATCCGAACAGATCACCTTCAGTGCGCCGTCCACCTTTTCAATACCCTTTACTTCGTGTCCAAGGTGAAGACTGACACCGTTTGCCTCTATCTCCTCTTTGACCATTGCTGAGAGGTTGGGGTGCATCCACGGGACAAAGGTGGGCCCAGGTTTTACCATGTCCACGTCTATCTCCCTGGCCCTAAAGGCCTCGCACATCTCCATGGCGATATAGCCCATCCCGATAATCACGACCTTTTTTACTTCCTGATCGACAAGGAACTGTTTGATTCTCCTGCCGTCATCCAGGGTCTTCAAGGATACGACCCCAGCCAGATCAAAACCCGGAAGCCGTGGAATGATAGGAGAAGCCCCTGTCGCAATCAACAGCTTGTCATAAGGGAACTGAAAACCCTTACCCCCCGAGGTGATCCCTTTAACGATTTTGCCTTCAGGATCGATTGCCTCTACACGGTGTTCGGTCCTCAGGTCAATGCCCTGTTTTTCCCTAAAGACATGGGCCTGTCTAACTATAAGATCATTGATCTCCCGACCGGGATCAGCAATATTGTAAGGAATCCCTCAGGCGCTGTAAGAGACGTCTCGCGTCTGCTCCAGGACTAATACCTCCAGCTCAGGCTGATTTCTCTTGGCCCGGCTCGCAGCGCTCATGCCCGCAGCATCACCTCCGATAACGATGAACCCCATTTCTTCCTCCTCTTTATATTCATTTTGTCCATATTCTTATCACTAAAGCACAAGTTCTTGGAGTTTTACTTCTTTCCTTTTTGCCCCTTCTTCTTCCTTCTTATGATCTGATCCGAACCCGTCTTTGATTGGACATACAACTGCGAGAAAAAACGGCCAGTTCCAAAGGCCCGATGTTCAACTTCAGTTGACTGAAAAAAAATTGACAGGGTTTGAGGCCCACGGCTCACAAAGGGTTAAATTCAGGAAGATTTATTAAAATTATGTAGCATGTCTGGATCTGAATTGCAACCTGTGTTAGAATTCCTCTCATTATTTTTTGAGGAGGACAATTCTTGAAAGAACCCATAGGGGTCAGGCCTACACTTTTTACAGAACA
>JAZDES010000055.1:0-2694 GCA_043808585.1 Pseudomonadota bacterium
ATTCTTTCCAATTTTCACATCGCCCCTGTGATGGGGAGAGAGTCATTACCACCATGAGAAAGAAAAGGGAGAAAAGTCTCTTTAGGATCATATCGAACCTCATCAATATAAAAAAGCTGGTCAATTATTGGCCCTGACAAAACCCGCCATGGCGGATTGTTGACGTACCAGAAGCCCGCGCAGATCTGGCGATTTTTGGTAAGCCTGATATAGGTTGATTGAAATCGCCAGCTCCTTTACGAGCGTCATGCCCAGAACTCCAACAATCGTACGTGGCTTTCCATCGTCATCGGTTATCGTCGACAAGACTCCTATATATAAGCCATTCGAGTCGGTGCTTAAAAGCCCAAGATTTTCGCCTGATTGGTAACTTGGGACAACCTGTTTTAAACGTGCGTCTGCTTTCTTGAAGGCGTCATTGAAATTGGCTTTGCCGCCCATCTTCTGAATGAACTCAGGGCGAGTAACACCTTTGAAAGCTCGAAGTTGGCCTTTCGGCGTCTGGGCCAGAATCTGCCCGTAGTTATCGAGCATAAATCCCTTGACTCTGCGAAACTTTCCCAATTCCCTACAGTCCGCAAACATAACGATTATTTGATTGGAGTTACCGATTCCTTCTCTGACTCGTCTCACCATCTCCGCATCGGCTGGATTGTTGCCAGCCTCGCAGTAGCCATTAGGAATAACAATCTCAATTGAACGCCCCAATAGCGTGACTGACGCGGCTTGCGCATCAACGGCGAAAAAAGCGAACAATGAAAGCAATAACACCCGTAATAACATTACTATCCTCCTATAACTTTGTTTGCCTGTGCCTTGAGTTGTTCAACACGATATTTGATATACAGGGCTTTCGTCTTGTCTTGCTCTCCTGCCCCATGCGCAAGTGCCTTTGCCCAAGATGCGGAATCGAATTGCTCAGAGTTCATTTCTTCGTAGGCTTTTGTGTATAGGTCGTCATACCAGCAGCCGCTGTCCGGAATACCGTCGAATCGATCCTTTGCTTGATCGAGAGCTTGTTTCCCTATCTCCACGCTTTTCTTTCCGGCTTTCTTGGCAATGCCCCAAAACCATATGCCCAAGTAGATGATCAAGACGAGGACGCCAGCTGCGAGTCCCTTGCCAATTATTCTGTCCCAGTCAATGCTTTCCATCTTCTTTCCAATCGGCGTTGCACAAACGTCATTTCGGCCCCTCCATATCGAAATATAAGGGGTCGGGTCATAAAAGCCTTTTATGGGCATACTTTCGTTTGCGTCAGCGCGGCACGATCCGGTTGATCAGGTTGAAAAGTTTGTCCCCCTCTTCCGGATCAAGGCGTTGTAGTTCTCGGACGGCTTCCAGGGCGGCTGTCCGGTTGCCGGAGAGGGCGTAAACGAACCCGAGGTTGCTCCAGGCCTTGGCATTCTCCGGATAGATGCGCAGGGCTTGGCGGAAGGCGTTGATAGCCTCATCGTAGCGTTTGATGTTCCTGTAAGCGACCCCGAGGTTATACCAGGCGTCGACATGCTTCGGATCGATGCGCAGGGCTTGGTGGAAGGCTTCGATAACCTCATCGTAGCGGTCGAGTTGGCGGTAAGTGATCCCGAGGGTGTGCCAGGCGTCGGCAATCTCCGGAGCGATGCGCAGAGCCTGACGGTAGGCTTTGATGGCGTCATCATATCGTTTGAGGTTACTGTAAGCCATCCCAAGGCCAAACCAGGCAGTGGCATCTTTCGGTTTGCTTTTCGTCCATTTCCGGCCCCAATCAAGCATTCCCTGCCAGTCCTCCATCTCTATAAGGGCGATGGCGCGTTTTAACCATTCGGTCTGGCCTCGACCCTCGGCAACCGGCTTTCGGCCCGGCTTGACCTCGCCTATCCACTCCACGGGCATGGCAAAGTTCAAACTCTGCCCGCCTTCCACGTAAAGGGTGGTAAGGCCAACAAGCCTGCCTTCCCCATCGAACAGGCCCCCGCCACTCGAACCCCGGGAGATGGCCGCCGTGGTCTGAATGAAGGGTGGCGGTCCGCCCCGGAGCTGCGCGACAATGCCGTCGGACAGGGAAAGTTCCAGGCCCTGCGGCGCTCCCACGGCATAAACCGGGGCTCCCACCTTGAGGCCCGCCGCCTTGCCGAGCTGTGCAGGTTTCCCCGTAATACCCATGGCATCGAGGAGGCAGATGTCCTTGTCCCCATCTTCAGCGTATAGAGTGGCGCTGACAAGCTCTTTGCCCCGGCCCACCTGGTAGGAGGCACCTCCTTCCACAACATGGCAGTTGGTGGCGACCCTGCTGGCGGAAATCAGCACCCCACTCCCGAAGCCTTTCACCTTGCCTTGGGCGTCCAGGGTCTTCACCATGACAACAGAATCCTTGACCTTGTCGAAGACCTGGCTGGGCGTAAGGGCATGGACCTGTGCGGGAAGGCTCGTAAGGAAGAACACAGCGACGATTAGCTTCAAAACGGATGGCATATTCATCATTGCCCCCTTTCCATTCTTCCGTCGCATGGTTAGGTGGTGGTCAAGAAACGAAACGCCCGGAGATACTCAAGGCGGTCCTCACGAGGAAGCGACAGGTGGTCTGGGTTCTTAGGACAGGAGACAGGGATTTATAAGTGGTAAGCTGCCCTGGGTTCATGTTCATGCCGCAGCCTGTCTCTGCGGTTGGGTGTTGAAGTAAACCATAGCCGGGGTCTTCCTGTCAAAGTTTTG
>JAZDES010000056.1:0-2191 GCA_043808585.1 Pseudomonadota bacterium
AGCCCCTCCCCCCACAACAATAATGTCCGGTGTAGCCTGATTCTTTTTAGTGATCATCTTAGTTCTATTACTGGTTTATTGGTCAGTGCAACATGAGGGACACATTATGAGCAGCGGAGTAATCGGAGACAGACAACTTAATTCTCCCTACAATGCATAATCAAGCTTGATGTCTATATTGATTCTTGACCTAATGGATAAGGTAAATTCCCAATTCCGCAATCCCCAATCCGCATTTGAATGCGGCCAACTTTTTTATGGATGACCCCTGGGTTCTTTACAATTGGGACTTAAGGCTTCTTGATCAAAATGTACAAGTCCCCCTCATGTTGCAGATGCCCTGCGGTCAACTCGGCGTAGGATCCGCTTCCCCAGAAGATATCCGCCCTTCCGGCCCCTTTGATCGCTCCACCTGAGTCTTGGTTTAAAACAAACCGAGAGAATTTTGTCCACCCAATGATATCCCCCTGGTCATTGACGAGAGGTTTTTGGCATGAAATGAACCCAAGGGCACCCTTTGGAAAAATCTTGGAATCTAAGGCAACCGACCTTCCCGGGGTCAGGAGGACGCCAAGACTGCCCAAGGGGCCGTTCTCCACCTGTCGGAAGAACACATAGGAGGGGTTGTAATTGAGTACCTCACCAAGGATCTCTGGATGCTCTGTCAGGTACTTCCTGATGGCTTGCATGGACATCTCTTCACGCGCAAGAAACCCCTTCTCGATCATATACCGTCCGATGCTCCGGTAGGGTCGGCCATTGGAGGCCTGGTAGTGAACCAAGAGGTCCTGTCCGCCGGGGAGCCTCAGCTTGCCTGATCCCTGGATGTGAAGAAATGCCACATCAAGGGGGTCTTTAAGCCACGCGATCTCGAGATCCTTCCCTTCCAGTGGCCTTTCTGCCTCAATCTGGTATCTGGAGTAATAAGGAAGGATCTTCTTGCCTTCGATTCTCGCGACAATGTTCTCTCCCTTGAACTTCTCGCTGAAGAGGGACAGATCGATCCTCGTCAGATCGTCGGGCTGCCTGTACAAGGGATACCTGAAGGTTTCATCACGAGCCAGGCTTCCTTCATACACGGGCTCGTAATACCCTGTGAATAGGACCCTCGTGTCTCCAACCCGACCCGTGGCCCGGTAAATCCGAAACTTCTTCCTGATCTCTTTGCTGAGCTGACCCGCATCAAGCCCTTTGGACAGGAGATCCAGGAAGGCCTCTTGGCTCTCACGCACCTGCTGGATGGTAAAATCGTGGGACCCGTAGTGAAATACCGTCTCTGGATTGAGGCGGCCCAGGTACTCGAGGTTTCTTCTGACGGCCAGGGTCAGGGATTCACGATCCATGTCGTCGCGAAATGTGTGGGAGAAAAAGTGCGCTTGCCTGAGAGCCTCCTCTGGCCCCTGCGCCTCTTTTTTCAGCACAGGGTAGCAGCCCACAGCACTTGCCAGAGTCAGAAGAACGACAGCAACAAGAAAAACCCTTCTAACATCTTCCATGGTCATGAAGCTCCTCGCCCATCCCGTTCAGACGGGACAGGCACGGCGGGACTTCCTGGAGAAGAAATCTCTTTTGTATTGCGCCCCTTGACCCCGCCTATCCCGCCAAAGGCGGGACGGGGCACCTCCCGGCCAAGAATCCTGCTCTTGTCCGTCACTGTTTGCCAGTTCACATTTTTAGTTTTCTTTCTAGCTCCTGAACCAGCCTTTCGATCTCTTCCCGGTCTTCCGGCTTTAACTGATCCTCGGCCAAACGCTTCTTTAAAGCAAGCAGTTGCTGTTGTTGCCGATATTCCTCACAAGATGAAGGCATCGATTGGGTCCTCACCATCACCAGGATGAAGTCGGTGAATGTTCATGATCTATTCTTAAGAAGAACCTCTGAGACATTGACGTTCTTGATTTTGATAAATAAGAATCCGTCCCCAATGACTCAATCTTGCGGACATTCAAAGATCATGGGCTATAAAATCGGTCAGATCTCTTTCCCGCAGCACTCTTCTTTTCCATGTTTCAACAGAAGGCATGATATGAGGTAGCAGTCGCATGGAATAATAAGGCGGAAGTAATGGGAGACCGATCAGATCTCCAAAGATAACCAGCATAAAGAGGTTATCCAGGTGTCCTCTTGCCTTCTTCATTTCCAGGTCCATCTCATGGAGCATCAGTCCATACATGATCTCCCCGACCACTTT
>JAZDES010000057.1:0-2407 GCA_043808585.1 Pseudomonadota bacterium
GGGACAATAATATGTCCCATGATTACCTTTTTTCCCTGGCCAGAGCGATAGCCCCTGTTCGAGCAATCTCCCTGATCCCCATGGGTTTTAGTAGATTCAGAAAGGCCGTTATCTTACCCTCATCGCCGGTCACCTCAACCGTGTAGTATTCAGAACTCACATCAACGACCCTTGAGCGAAAGATATCCACCATTCGAAGGATCTCGGCACGGTTTTCAGGTTTGGCCCGAACCTTTATCAGGATCATCTCTCTCTGAACAAAGGCCGTTTCAGCAAAGTCGGTTACCTTGATGACATTAATGAGCTTGTTTAGCTGTTTTTTGATCTGCTCAATGACGGACATATCCCCAATGGTCACCAGGGTAATCCTGGAAATGGCGGGAT
This sequence comes from Pseudomonadota bacterium, assembly GCA_043808585.1. Lineage (GTDB taxonomy): Bacteria > Desulfobacterota > DSM-4660 > Desulfatiglandales > Desulfatiglandaceae > CAYVMN01. Next base: position 385 of record JAZDES010000057.1, read on the forward strand.
CGGTGGTTTCTGCAACACAGAGACTTTCGATGTTAAAGCCCCGGCCACTGAATAACCCTGCAATACGCGCCAGCACACCAGGCTGGTTTTCAACGAGCATGGAGAGAATATGTTTGTTCTCTTCTTTTTTTACCATTGTTATCTGACCTCTCAAAACAAACAACTCACAGTATGCCAGCCACTTTTCATGACAGTATCATTTCACTGATTGGAGCTCCCGCGGGGACCATGGGATAGACACACTCTTCCGGCTCGACCTGAAAATCCATGATAACCGGCTTAGGGACAGAAAGCCCTTCTTTGAGGACTGGTTCCACATCTTCAGGTCTTGTTGCACGCAATCCCACCGCTCCATAGGCCTCTGCCAGTTTGACAAAATCAGGGGCGTGATCCATGCCCGTACAGGCATAACGGCGATCAAAAAAGAGCTCCTGCCACTGGCGGACCATACCGAGATAGTGGTTGTTTAAGATGACGATCTTGACGGGGAGATCATATTGGACCGCAGTGGCCATCTCCTGGATGTTCATCTGGATGCTGCCATCCCCTGCAATATCAACCACGAGCTTGTCAGGGCATGCTATCTGTGCACCGATGGCCGCCGGCAGACCAAATCCCATGCAGCCCAATCCCCCTGAGGAAATAAAAGAGTTTGGACGCTCAAAATGATAATACTGGGCTGCCCACATCTGGTTCTGCCCGACTTCGGTCGTGATGATGGCATCACCCCTTGTGACGTCATAGAGTTTTTCCACCACAAACTGCGGTTTGATTACATCCCGCTGTTCAAAGGCAAGCGGTTTTGTCGCCTTCCACTCTTCTATCTGGCGAAGCCACAACGCCCGTTTTCCTTTGAGATCACCCAGGCGGTTTTCATCGAGCAATTGGTTCAAAAGCTGAAGGGTAATCTTACAGTCGCCCACTATGGGGATGGTCACGTGGATGGTTTTTCGGATCGACGTGGGATCAATATCGATATGAACGATCTTCGCCTTGGACGCAAAAGAATCCGTCCTCCCTGTGACACGGTCATCGAACCGGACCCCGATGGCAATAAGAAGATCAGATTCTGATGTTGACATATTGGCCCGGTATGTCCCATGCATTCCAATCATCCCAAGCCACAGGGGATCGGATGCGGGAAAGGCCCCCAGGCCCATGAGCGTTGTCGTAACCGGGGCTTGAATCCTCCTGGCAAATTGTATCAGCTCTTCAGAGGCCCTTGAAAGGATAACCCCTCCACCTGCAAAGACCACGGGCCTCTCGGCCTTTTTTATCAGCTCGATCACCTTGGGCAACTGCCTTATATTGGGCTCGTAGGTAGGTTTATATGATTTAAGCCGTATTTCTTCTATTGATGTATACCGGGCAACAGCCTGCATCACATCCCTGGGAAGATCTACCAAAACGGGGCCCGGACGTCCTGACCTTGCAATAAAGAAAGCCTCTTTTAGGGTTCTGGCAAGCTCCCCAACCTGCATCACCTGGTAATTATGCTTTGTACAAGAGCGGGTGATACCGACGATATCCACCTCTTGGAAGGCATCATTTCCAATCAGATGGGTGGGAACCTGTCCTGTAAGAACAACAATGGGAACCGAGTCCATATAGGCCGATGCAATGCCGCTTACGGTAGTCGTTGCACCGGGTCCGGACGTCACCAGGCAGACACCTACCTTACCGGATGCCCTGGCATAACCGTCCGCGGCATGAACAGCCCCCTGCTCATGGCGCACCAGAATATGACGAATATCGGTTTTGATCAGCTCGTCATAGATATTGATAACCGCTGCACCAGGAAAGCCGAAAATGGTATTCACGCCTTCCTCCTGAAGTATCCTTATTAAAATCTGAGCTCCTGTGAGTTTAATGGTAAACACCCCCTTTCAGTGAAATCCGAAGCACAAAATCCGATTACAATCATCTCTCTTCAGTTATGAAAGATGGATTTTTTTTCAGATACTCAAGGCGGTTTAGGCCATTGATATAGGCCTTGGCGCTGGCTGTAATAATGTCAGGGTCC
>JAZDES010000058.1:0-5499 GCA_043808585.1 Pseudomonadota bacterium
AGGGCTCTTCATAGGGACATCCTCTTATGGGGCTGTTCCGTAACGAGGTTCAAGACCTCACTGCCGTTCTTTGAAATGATGCCGTCTTTTACGTCCTTTGGAAAAAAGACCCTCGCGGTCCTCTGCCTTTCTTTCAAAACGTTAAAGTGTTACCAAATTCTAAAACCGAAACGTATCTTTTCAATATACAAAACACCTCAGCACCTGTTGTCTTGGTGATCAGGTGATTGAGATTTCTCGGATGCTGAGTAATGCCATGTACCGTCGCTGGGCCATTTTCCTTGTCACTTCATCCAATTTTTTTATCTCACAGTTTTATCGGGCATCAAATGCCGTTATTGCCCCACAACTCATAAAAGACCTCCATGTCGACACCGAGGGCCTGGGCCTGATCTCAGCAACCTTCTTCTATGCCTTTGCCATCACGCAGATACCCATTAGTATCTTTCTCGACAGGGTGGGCCCCAGACGCATGATGACGGGCCTGTCCCTTGTTGGAATCACAGGTGCCTTTATCTTTTCGTGGGCCGACTCGCTTACTACGGGAGTGATAGGACGCATACTGCTGGGAGTTGGTATGGCCTGCAATCTCATGGGTACCCTGAAACTACTAACAGTCTGGTTTAACCCTTTGAGCTTTGCAACTCTATCAGGAGTAGTCTTTTCCATCGGTACCCTGGGAAACATGGCAGCCGCGACCCCTTTTGTCCTCCTGGCTCAAGGGATGGGCTGGCGCATGGCCTTCTGCCTTATAGCCGGCATAAATCTCCTTTCGACCTTCGCACTATATATCATCGTGCGCGATGGCCCTGGAGAAAGATCTCGGGCCCCCTCCGCGCTTGAGGCCGGCCCAGGATTGACCCACGCCTTACAGGACCTTGGACTCCTCCTGCGGAATAGGAGCTATTGGATCATATCATCCGGCACCCTTGTTAGTTATGGCGTGTTTGCCTCTTTTCAGGTCCTCTGGGCGGGACCCTATCTTATCGAGGTACAGGGGCTTTCTGCCGTTGAGGCGGGAAATCTCATTCTCCTCATGAATATTGGTATGCTCCTCGGGGGGCCGGCCTGGGGGGGCATCTCGGACAGCCTCTTCAAGACTCGCAAAATGATTGTCTCTTTCGGACTCGTTGTCCTTTTCCTCATCGTGCTGATCCTGGCCATTATTCCCCCTGGAACCGGCATGATAGTCCTGGCATCTATCTTTTTCGGTTTTGGTCTCGTTAGGGCCACGAGCCTGCTTATGTACCCCCACATCAAGGAACTCATGCCCTTGAAAATGGCCGGTACAGCTATGACAGGAGTCAATTTCTTCACAATGATAGGTCCTGCCGTCTTTCTTCAAGGAATGGGAAGCCTTATGCAGTCACTCTATCCCGATGCCTCCCGAGGACCCGAGGCCTTCAATGCCTCCCTTCTTCTTTGCGCAGCCTGCCTCTTTGGCGCATCCATCCTCTACATGTTTACGAGGGAAAATAAAGGGCATTGAGAAATTGACCGCGTCGATATAGTGCAGCCAGGGTCCGCGCTACACGCGCCAGTGTAGGAAATGCGAGCACCCTTCCACCTTCCTCCAGTGCCCTTGACACCTCCTCTTGATTTTGCCCATAGAGCCAGGCCACCACGGGCTTTTGGGAAAAGCAAGCCGCAGTCTCCTTTATGATGCCCGTTGCATCAAGGTATTCCTGCTCTGGCAGTAACGGCGCAATTGCAATGCAGACCACGGCGTCTACATGGGGATCCCGGAGTATGTTTTCTAAGGCAGTTCTATACACCTTGTTCATCCCGTGCTTCATCAGGGCGGGCCATATATCCATGGGGTTCCCTATTGACATCCACGAAGGAGAGAGTTCCTTGATCCTCCGGATGGTATTTGGGGAAAAATCTACCAGGTCCAGGCCATGGTCCTGAAAGGTGTCAACCATCATAATCCCGCCGGCCCCCGTAAAGGTAATAACCCCAACACGGTTGCCGTTCATGGGGCGTAGATGCAGAAACGCCTTAGTGAAATCCAAGACCTCCTCCTGGTTGCGCACAGGTATGATCCCTGCCTGCCGGAATGCAGCATCGAAGACCTCGTGGTTGCCCACCATGGAGCCGCTATGGGATGAAGCCGCGCGGGCGCCTTCAGGGCTCCTGGCGGTTTTCATGCCGAGAATCGGCTTGGCCCCGGCGACCGTCCTGGCCACCTCAAAAAACCTCTTACCCTGCCTCATCCCTTCGATTTGAATGAAAATCACCCTTATTTGCTCATCTGCGCCAAAGTATTCCAGGGCATCTGCAAAGTCCAGATCACAACCGTTTCCCACATCGATACCCTTACCCATCATCCCGGTGAATATGGGAGAGCCCACAAAAAAGATCCCTGACTGGGCGATAACTCCCACAGGGACCTTTTCCCTCCGGATGGGCATAAAAGAGGAGGTAAAACCGGAAAAGGCATTGGCGACGCCCAAGGTATTTGGCCCGAGTATTCTGATATCGTTATTACGGGCTATCTCAGACACTTTCTCCTGGAGGGCCTTACCCTCAGCATCGGCGTCAGCAAACCCCTGGGGGACCACAATGGCCCCCTTTATCCCCAAATCGGCGCACTGCTCAGCTATGCGGGGGACCTCCTCCCTGGGGGTGGCAATGATGGCCAGGTCTATTGGTTTGCCTATATCTCTTACATCCTTGTAGACCTTTACCCCACCAATCTCGTCGGCCGAAGGGTTTACAGGATATATCTCCCCTCGAAAGCCAAACTCCCTGATATTTTCAATGAGGTTAAAGGACCCCTTACCGGTCTTTCGACTGACACCTATTACAACCACTGAGCGAGGGGACATAAACACATCCAGATCGTGTATTCCCATTTTCCTCCTTCTCCTTCCTCTGTGCTCATTTCCCAATACCCTGCTCAAATCGTAGGACGACATCCCTGATAATTCACCCATATTCCCCTCCCGGAAAAAATGACCTCCCGTCTTTTCTCCGATGGGAATTGGGAAAACGGACACCATTTTCCGCCAAAAGCCTTCTTCGGGCAAGATTTTTGATCCGGCAAGGCTGCCTCGCACTCCTCCTGGCCCTGATCTTCATCTGCAACGAAGATTTTGAATTGAGTGAAATTGCAATCCGGTCATGACTCTGATAAGATGGCAGAAATGCAAGCCCTTGGGCCAACTAATTAACGGATACCATCGAAATATGCAACAATCCATCTTCCAGAAACGTTTGGGGCTTTTTAGAAAACGCCTAAAAGGGACGTTGTTGCGGGATTCGAGCGGGGCATGGATCATTCAACCGGAAAACAGACGATACCTATCCGGATTCAAAGCAGAAGACGCTCAACTTACCGAGTCTTCGGGTTCCCTCCTCATAGACAGGAATCACAACTTTTTGATCACTGACTCAAGATACACCCTTGAGGCCCAGATAGATGCTGTGGGTTTTGAGGTCCAGACATTGAAGGAGGACCTGATCGAGGACTTTCCTCACCTGGTGCATAGGCTCGGAATGAAAGGGCTGGCTTTTGAACAGAACTATCTTACGTGGGGTCTTCATTGCAGATTAAGAGAGGCCTTTGAATCACTTTCGCCTCCAGTTTATCTCACACCACTAGACGAAGTGGCGGAAGAAATGAGAGAGGTGAAAGATGATGTGGAACTCAGGGCCATTGAGGCCTCTGCAGCTTTAGTTTCTTCGATTCTGGATGAGATTATAGACCGCCTTAAACCAGGAACGACGGAGAGGGAAGCGGCATGGCAGATTGAAGGCCTGGCTAGGGAGGCGGGGGCGGATGGACTGGCATTCCCATCCATAGTGGCATCCGGTCCCAACAGTGCGTTACCCCACGCAAGGCCCACGGATCGAAAGATGAGGGTCAGGGAACCCATAACATTAGATGTGGGTGTCAAATTGAACGGCTACTGTTCCGACATAACCAGAACGGTCTTCTTGGGAGGGGCAGGGCCCGAGCTGAGAAAGATATACAGGACCGTACGCCAGGCCCAACTTGCCGCCGTAAAAGAGGTTCTGGCAGGAGTGGAAAGCAATAACCCTGACACGGTGGCCAGACAGATTATCAGGGATGAGGGCTTCGGAGAATTTTTCGGCCACGGCCTCGGACACGGTGTTGGACTTGCAACCCATGAGAGGCCGAGGCTGGGTCCCCGAAAACCGGTAAGGCTCAAAAAAGGCATGGTAGTAACGGTAGAACCCGGAATCTACGTCCCCGGCAAGGGAGGTGTCAGGCTTGAGGAAATGGTCGTAATCGAGGAGGGCGGCGCAAGGGTCCTCACCAAGGCACACCATTTCTATGACTTCGACTGAAGGCCAGCCGGGTCTCGGTGCTCAACATGTACCATCTTGCAGATCAATTCATAAACTATCTCAGGGTTGAACGGGGGCTTGCAGACAACACCATACAGGCCTATAGCCGGGACCTTGTAAAATTCCTTCAGTTTCTGGAATCCAGGGGGCTCTCCCCCCTCGGAACAGGACAGAAAGAGATCGCTGAATTTACCGGCGCCTTAGGTAGGGAACTTTCAGCCAGGAGCGTGGCAAGGAATATCTCGGCCATAAGGATGTTCTTCCGCTTTCTGGCTTCCGAGGGCAAGATCAAGGACAACCCGGCAAGGCTTCTTGAAACACCAAAGCTTTCCTTCAGGCTCCCTGAAGTCCTAAGTACGCAAGAAGTTGACCAGCTCTTATCCCGGCCTGACGCTACCAATCCCAGAGGTCAGAGAGACAGGGCCATGTTTGAAGTCTTGTATGCCACCGGCCTAAGGGTTTCGGAGCTAGTAAGGCTCAAATTTTCCAATATCAATCTGGAGGCCGGCTATGTAAGGACCCTCGGAAAAGGCTCGAAAGAGAGAATCGTTCCCCTGGGAGAAAAGGCCATTGAGGCCCTGAAAGAATATATTTCAGGCGGTCGTACCCATCTAAGAAAGGGGTTGGACTCCCCATATGTCTTTTTGACCTCAAGGGGCGGTCCCATGTCCCGACAGGGGTTTTGGAAAACAATCAAGAGGCAAGGGATAGCGGCCGGGATCAAAAAACGTATAACTCCCCACGGTATAAGGCATTCTTTTGCCAGCCATCTTCTGGAGGCAGGGGCGGATTTGAGGTCCGTGCAGGTTATGCTGGGCCATGAAGATATATCCACCACCCAGATCTACACCCATGTGACAAGGGAGCGCCTGAAAGAGCTACACGAAAGGTGTCATCCAAGGCCCTGACCCGGATAGACTGGATAATTGAAGATTGACGGCTTCGTAAAAACTCAGAAATCATTCCTTTTCGTCATTCCCGCGAACGCGGGAATCCAGGAATCCCACCTTTGGCGGGACTGGACTCCCGCGGGAGTGACGGCCTTAGAGACTTTTTACGAGACCATCAACATTGAAAAGTGGTAATACTTTAGCGCTTTGAAAACACTGAGGAGTAAGATGACGGACCGTGAGGGCCTTTTTTCCAAAGGAAGTAACCCAAATTCTTCCCAGCCTGTGGCAC
>JAZDES010000059.1:0-38414 GCA_043808585.1 Pseudomonadota bacterium
GACCCCTTCTGCCGATTACAATGGTATCATAACCCGATTCGACCTCATCGATAATATCTCTGCGTAGGAATAGGGGACATAAGGTAATAAGTTTACAGAGGAATTTGAGCATGGTAAGCGGTATGCATGGCAAGAAAATCACGCATAGATGCCCCAGGGGCTCTTCAGCATGTCATCGGTCGAGGCATTAATCGCCAATAAATCCATTGTTTGCGAAGAGGATGTTTATTAATCGGCGTAAACCACTACCTCTGGTAGTGGTACCATAAATAGGTTTTACCGTTGCAGTAATTAATATTATGTACCCCCAAGGTCCTGGAAGGTATCAGGAAAACAAGGAGGTACATAATGAGCAAGCGGTTTAAGAAATTATCACACACGATCTATGAATGCAAATATCATATCGTTTGTTGTCCCAAGTATAGGCACAGGATTTTCAAAGATGAGATAAAGGAATACACGAAGAGCCAAGTGTATATTCTGTGTGGGCAGAAGGAGTTGGTTGAGGTATTAGAGCTGAATATTCAGGAAGATCATATTCATCTTGTGATATCAATTCCGCCGAAATATTGTGTGTCGTCGATAATGGGGTTTCTGAAAGGGAAATTGGCATTAAGGCTATTTCAACGAGATGAGCGACTTGGGAAGCGATACTGGGGTCGCCACCTGTGGAGCAGAGGTTATTGCGTTAGTACCGTGGGGTTGAACGAGGAACAGATTAGAAGATACGTGAAGTACCAGGAAAAAAAGGAAAAAGAGATAGAGAAGAAACAAATGTCTCTTTTCAAATAAACCAGTAACAGGGTACCTTCCAGGACCAACAAGAACAAGCCACCTCCTCTGGGGGTGGTAATTTGACTGATGGAATTCGTTTTGTTTCCTTCTTGATGAAGCAAAGGCCGTTCCTGATCGGTGGCTGAATGGTTAAGCATCTAAAATTAAAAAGATATTTCCAGGATTCATCAGCAAGAGGTCCAATCGAATGCAAAGATGGTGGTCCATGTAGATACTTTGTATCCAGACGAGGGACATAATTGGATACAAAGTACCCGCATGGCTAAAGGGCGTTTAAAAAGGTACAGCCCTATATCTGATGAAAGGATGCGCGCTGTACCCAGAGGAAAGTGGAGAGCCGTGAAAACAGTGTATCCTCTACCAACAACTGAAGAAATCACAACAGCCCCATACCCTTGGATGGTTCGGGAAAGGATGTGACCGCGCGGTATGCAGTCAGAGCAAATCCCTTGGGAATACCGGAGGATTGCACGTGCTACACAATAAGCTGGATGAAAGCCGGCGGAAAATCTCTTGACAATTCCTCCATTGATCTTAAAATAAACACATAAACGTATATTGATATGCTGATTTTATTGTCTGTCCATGGAGAAAAAAGATGTTTGCGCACTACCCGCCTGCGAGAACGAGAAGCCATCAGGCGAAGAAGCAAGGTCCGGAGGAATCACGCCTCTTGGGAAACAGAAGGAAGGGCTAAGAATGGAAATGCAACTGAATTCTCTCGCCTTTTTGGCCAAGACCCTTTCAGATGAAAATCGATTGCGCATCTTGTTGTGCGTGAGAGATGGGAGGAAATCCGTGTCCCAAATCGTGGAGGAAATGGGGCTCTCCCAACCGCTTGTTTCCCACCACCTGAAGGAATTGAAACGGTCTCTCCTTGTCCAGGTGGAACGAAGCGGACCTTTCATCTATTACGAAATTGCGGACGACAGGATCTTTGTTATTCTGAAGGACCTGGATGCCCTGGCAAAGGACCTTCTGGCACAAAGAGATACCTTTTAGAACAAGGAGATAATCTATGAGCACAGAGAAACTCAGACAGGTCATAGGACAGATGGAGCCCCGGGAGGCGGCATCAGCCATTTCCCTCGTCCTCAAGGATCTATTTTCCGTCATGGATGAAAGGGACCGGGTTCAATTCGTTGTGAACCTTCTTGGCAACTCGGGTAACGACAAGGTGGCCAGCCTGGTCCATCTCTGACTGGCGGAATGTATGGACGAAGGTGTCGATCCAACGAAAATGTGTCAAAGCCTGGTGGAGAAGGTGGCGCAGTCGAGGCAGCTTTCCGCCGTGGCCGATCCGGAGGTGTTGATACTTTTTGAAAACTGGCTGGAGGAGCTGGAGGGTGAGGTGATTTCTCATGTGAAGAAAACGGGCTCCATGGATCCCCTTGATCTTGCGGAAGGATTAGGACTGTCCCGCTCAGGGGCCAGGTTTCTTATCACCAAGCTAAAAAGGGAGGGCAGAGTGTAAGGAGGTATCGAAATGAAAGGTGTGAGAAAAGCCATCTTGGCCTTTCTGGTAATCCTCTTCACGACAGGCGCCCTTTACGTCACCAACCGAAGTGTGACACCAAAGGAAGCGACCTGGGAAGATATACTGGCTGAGGCCAGGCAGGGCGGGTATCAGATTATAAAGACCGAGCAATTATGGGAACGGTACAGCAAGGATCCTGAAAGCCCCCTTCTGGTGGACACGCGCCAGGAATGGGAGTACCGGACTGGCCATATAAAAGGGGCCCTGAACTTTCCCATGGAACCCACCTGGCTATCACGATGGCAAAAAAAGGGTGATCTTGAAGCATTCCTGGGAACGGATAAGAACCGTTTTCTTGTCTTTTATTGAGCGGGCCTGGCATGAGTCCGGAGTGACTCGGCAGCCCGTGTGGCTGTAAAGCTTGGTTACAAGAACGTCTACCGTGATCCTATGGGATATCCGGAATGGCATGCCAAGGGTTTCCCCGTGGAAAGCGCCCCGGCAGGACTCACTGGAACGACTGAAGCTCCCAAGACGCCCGGTCCCCTGTATGGCTGGGCCATGATCTGGACCCTCATGGGCATCTTTGCGGGCGGTATGGCTCTTAATTTGACTCCCTGTGTCTACCCCCTAATCCCCATAACGGTTTCCTATTTCGGGGGGCGAAGCGTCAGGGGCAAAGGCCAGTTGATCGGACATGGGTTATGCTATATTGGAGGATTATCGGTTACCAATTCCGTGCTTGGTGTTTTTGCTGCCCTCAGCGGAGGACTTATGGGGGCTATGCTGCAAAACCCCGTTGTCCTTGCTGTGGTGGCGGCCATTCTCGTCTTTTTTGCAACAAGTCTTTTTGGGTTCTGGGAGCTACGACTGCCGAGCGGTCTAACTCAGGCCGCCTCAAGAACCTATGCGGGCTATTTTGGTAGCATCTTCATGGGCCTGACCCTCGGTATCGTGGCCGCCCCCTGCATTGGACCTTTTGTTCTGGGGCTTCTTACCTGGGTGGCGGGTATGGGCAGCCCGTGGCTGGGGTTTATCATCTTCTTCACCCTTAGTCTTGGACTGGGCCTGCCCCTCTTTTTCCTGGCCATGTTCTCAGGGCAGATAGATAAACTGCCCCGATCCGGGGAGTGGATGCTATGGGTGAGAAAGCTCATGGGCTGGGTCCTGGTGGGCATGGCTGCCTATTTTATAAGACCGATTTTACCAAAGCCCTGGGGCGTCTTTCTTCTGGCAGCCGTTGCCCTGTCCGCAGGCCTCCACCTGGGATGGCTCGACAGGACGAGGGCCAGCTTCCGGTTATTCGAGTGGCTCAAGACAGGTGCAGGCGTTGCAGGCCTACTTCTGGCAACATTACTCATAGGGGGATGGGTCATAAGGGGTCCGGGGGTAGCGTGGCAACCTTACTCCGATACACTCATTACAGAGGCTCAGAGATTGAGAAAACCGGTTATCATAGACTTCTACGCGGACTGGTGCGCGCCATGTCGGGAATTGGATGAGATTACCTTTCATGATACTGAAGTCGTAAAACTGGCAAAGCAGGGTTTCGTCATGATCAAGGTTGATCTCACTCGAAAGGGCAATCCCGTTCATGGGGAGCTGCTACAGGATTATGGAGTAAAAGGGGTCCCAACGGTTGTTTTCCTGGACCGGGAAGGGAAAGAAAGGAAGGATCTTCGCCTGGTGGATTATTTGCCTCCCGATCAATTTCTGATCCGGATGGCAGAAGTGGAGAAAGGCTCGAGTCCATATTACGTTGTGTGTGGTCCGTAGTTTTAAGACGCCACTAAACATCGGACAATTGGAAGAATACATTGCAAGCTCTTAATAATTCTCAATCAACAATCCAAAAGGGAGGGAGCTATGTTAAAAGTGAGATTTTTTATGAATGAACCCAATGGCAAGCCCTGAAAGCATTTTCTTGAGATGATGCCCAGGTTGGGCAAAAAGTACGACATTGAAATCGAAACCATTTCCAAACCACGGGCGGAATATCAGACTGATGAGTATTTTGAACTGGATCTTCCGGTTGCTCCTGCCGTGATGGTAGGAGAAGAGATTGTGGTGGAGGGGTCCGATGTGGCGGAAGAGAAGCTGGAGGCGGTTATCTCTAATCACCTTGGCCTTCCACCACCGGAGCCAGAAAAGAAAGGGATTCTTGGTCGCGTTTTGAAAAGGTAATTCGAGCACAGTCTACGTGATCTGTTCTCATGGAAAGGAGTAGGAGATGGCCTCTATAGAGAAGTTTTTGGGCAGACGTGTAGATATACCTGAGGATCGCCGATACCACGTGAAACAGGGCCTTTGGGCAAAACCGGACGGCAAAGAGATCATTGTTGGACTCACTGAACCGGCGTTGGTTTTAGCTGGAGTTCTCAACGACCTGGACTGGCTCGTCCCAGATGGTCAGGCAGTCCGTGAAGGGAAAGCTGTTGCCTTTGCCATCACCGGGAAAGTTTTATATATCAACTCACCCTTCAAGGGAACTATCCATTTCAATTCAGAGGTAAAAGAGTTCCTTTCTCTGGTACCAGAAGACCCTTATGGAAAGGGATGGTTGTTTAAAATAAAACCGGATTCAGAGTCCGAAGATGTATTACAAAGATTAGCGGACGACCGGGAATATCCCGAAAGCCTTAAAGGCACGGATGGGTTTAAGAATCTTGAAGGGTTAAAGGGCGGCGTCTCGAGAATTTGCAAGGCGGTCTACTCGGGTATCCGGGAGCAGAAAATCTGAATGCGAGTCCAACAGCCAAGGAAGGGAGGCATCACATGCAAGACAATGAGCCATATGATGTGATCATTGTGGGCGGAGGACCTGGCGGCCTCAGTGCCGGGATTTACAGCATCAGAGCAGCGTTGAAGACCATACTCGTTGAGAAAGGCTATGCAGGTGGGCAGGTGGCCATCTCGGACAGTGTGGAGAACTACCCAGGATTTGAGAATATTAGCGGGTTCGATCTTTCTCAGAAGTTCCTCAACCATGCCAAATCATATAGCCTAGAGGTGATCCAGAAAGAGACTGTAGCTGTGGAGCCGGGGCTCGAATATCACGAAGTCAGACTCAGTAGTGGTGAGATCTTGCAGGCCCATGCGGTGATTTTGGCGACCGGTGGCAGCCCTCGCAAGCTCAATATTGGTGGTGAGGATGAGTACTACGGCAAGGGGGTGTCCTATTGCGCCACGTGCGACGGTTTCTTCTTCAGGGACAAGACTGTCGTGGTGGTGGGAGGCGGGGATACCGCCGCGGAAGAGGCTCTTTACTTAGCCAAACTTACTGAGAAGGTCTACCTGGTTCATCGCCGCGATGCCCTTCGTGCCAGCAGGATTCTGCAGCAGCGCGTGTTGGCTGAATGCAAGATAGAGATCCTCTGGAACGCGATTCTCACCGCGATTAAAGCCAATGATGAGGGTGTCTGTGCCGTTGATTTGCAGGACACTCAGACTGGCGAGCAACGGGACCTACATTGCGAGGGTGTCTTTATTTTTGTCGGATTTGACCCCAATAACCAGCTCGTTCCTGCGGGTATAAAAATGAACGCCGATGGGTACGTGGTCACCGATGAAAAGTGCGAAACCAGCATCCCCGGCATATACGCAGTCGGTGACCTAAGGGAGAAGTACGCCAGGCAGATTGTGCTTGCCGCCGCAGACGGGTGCACTGCGGCCCTGGTTGCAGCCCATTATGTGGAGGGCAAAAAGGCCGGTGAAGCGGTATGCGAGGTCTCCAGGGAGATACTCACTGCTTATGGATGAATGTCATATTTCACTAATTTTTGAACATTCGTCTTGAAAGATAGTCATGCCGAAAATATCGCCTTTTCAAAAATATGTCGAACGATATGAAACGTGGTTTACGAAAAACCGTTGGGCATATGAGGCAGAAATACGAGCTGTCAGAACCTTGCTTCCGGAGACAGGACGAGGAGTGGAAATTGGGGTAGGTACGGGTCGATTCGCGGCACCACTAGGCATTAAGCTGGGCGTCGATCCCTCAGCCGCATGAGAGAAATCGCCCAAGAGCGGGGGATCCAGGTTTTTGATGGCGTGGCTGAGGATCTTCCCTTTGACGATGGTGAGTTTGAAATAATAAGACCATGGACGGAAACTCGGGGACAAAGAAAATTGATAGGAGATCCATGATAAAGGCCGCTGTCCTCGTGGCCTTCATCATTGCTGCCATAATGGTGGTTCGCTTTACTCCGATCAAGGGATTCCTTGCGGCCGACCAACTGGGTCGTTTCCTGGAGGCTGCAGGCCTTTGGGCTCCTTTGGTTTTTATGGTCATGTATGCCGTGGGAGTATGCCTGTTCGTACCCGGTACTGTATTAGGGGCATTGGGTGCTGTCCTCTTCGGGGCCTATTGGGGATTTGTTTATGTCTGGGTCGGGGCCATGGCAGGTGCCAGCGCCGCATTTTTTATTGGCCGTTACCTTGGCAGGGAGTTCGCAGCCTCACTGATTGGCGACAAAATTAGAAAATACGACGACGGCATAGAGCGCAATGGTTTTGCCACGGTCCTTTACTTACGTCTGGCCTATTTCCCATTCACTCCTATGAATTTTGGCATGGGCCTGACCAGGGTCCATTTCTGGGATTACTTTTTCGGCACGGGCCTGGGCATTATCGTGGGGACCTTCATTTTCCTCTTCTTCATTGGCACACTCAAAGAGGTCTGGTCCAGCGGAAACTGGGGAAAGCTTCTCTCGTTGAAAGTCGCCTTATCAGTGGCCCTTTTTATCTTTTCCCTGTTTCTCCCCAAAATCATCAAAGAGCTGAAAAGAGAATAACGTTAAGTGGCTTTTACAATACATGGCACACCCTTTGCTGTTTTCTAGAGAGCTATTGCAAAAGGAGGCTTATTATGACATCCATTAAATGTCTATTTTTGAGATTGGCCGTTTCTCTCCCACTAGCCGCTGAAAGCGAAGCATTCGCTCAACAGCGAGGCGGCGACGGCCCTTGGGAGATGGGGCCTGGCATGATGGGGGGATGGGGGACGGGATGGTTCGGTGGGATCTTTATGATCGTTTTCTGGGTCCTGGTGATTGTCGGCCTCGTCTTTTTCATCAAATGGCTGATTCAGGCCTCAAAGGGAGGGTCAACCACTACCCAGACCGGTTCGACCGCCCTTGAAATCCTTAAGGAACGTTATGCCAGAGGGGAAATCGACAAGGAAGAGTTCGAACAAAAGAAAAGGGATTTGATGGCCTAATCCCACTGGGATTCGGGGGCTGGACGACAATATCGCCGAATGGGTTTTGCGGTATATCAAGGGGGCCACCGATCCGAAGCCGAATGGGACTAAAAATTTGTGGTCCTCGGATGTGTGCGGAGTGCTCGTTAGTAAATTTCACCGGAAAATAGGGAGTGTCAGTTTGACAGGACGTTCTTTGCGTCTTGACAATATCCGAGTATCGACATATCATACTAAATTATGCAGAGGATTCGAAAAACGACACTGTTGGTATTTTTGGCTTTCCCTTATCTCCTTATAGGGATGGCGGGCCCTTATTCTTTTACCTGGTGTCTCGAAGAAAATGGTCCCTCGCATCTGGAATACGGCATTACTGGTACGTGCCAAATTGTGCACCAGTCTGGATGTAACCCCGACAAAGGCGCACCCCCACCTTCTGTCTCGTTCGTAAACTCCGCAATAAGCTGCCTTGATGTGCCCCTCTTATCAATTCAGGGACTATCTCAAGCCCCTGCCTCTTTTGACAAAGACCTGTTGCTTTCCAGCCAAGCCGTTATGGCTTTTGTCTTACAAACTTCCGAAGGGACCATAGAAAAACAGGCGCTCATTTTAGAGCCGTCGCTTTCTGTTTTCGCTTTGAAAGCCTTGCGCACGGTGGTCCTCCTTATTTAGAATCCCACCATACAATATCCTTCTTTGTCCTCGCTGTGAAAAAGCTCTCCTGATCCAATTGGGATCGGGCAAGCTCAAGAGCTTCTGCAAATCAGCCCCTCAAGACAACATAACAGATTGCAGATCCGTGCAGTCTGGGTTTAGGGGTAATGGCACTGCAGCTTTAGAAAGGAGGGATATACTCACCATGTGTTTTCACGATGTTGTCATGTGTCTTTATGGAAACTCGCCAGGGATTGAAAGGGGTAGATGATGTTTAGGAGTCTGTGTGTGATTGCGAGTATGCTGCTACTGGTGTCAGCAAGTCCGTTAGCAGCTCAAGGTCAATTGGACATTAAGGCAGACCTTTCCGGTAAAGCGGAGCAAATTTATAAGCCGGACGAAATGGAAAAGACCGATGGCTTGCCCCCATCCTTCGAAGAGCCAAACAGACCCCTGACTTTGCGTCAAGCGATCTCCCTGGCATTATTGAAGAATCCCGCACTGGCGGCATTTGCCTGGGAAGTCCGCGCCAAAGAGGCTGCTGCGTTACAGGCAGGTCTATTTCCCAACCCGAGTTTTGGCGTGGAGGTAGAGAATGTGGCAGGTCAAGGAATATACAGGGGAACCAATGCTGCCGAAAGCACCCTTTTCCTGAGCCAGCCCTTTCTGCTCGGGGGTAAGATACAAAAGCGCCAGCAGGTGGCTTTGCTCGGTCGTGATCTGGCGGGATGGGAATATGAGAGCCTCCGATTGAATGTTTTAAGCCAGGTCTCAAAATCGTTTATCAAGGTCTTGGCTGCCCAGGAACGGCTTGCCCAGGCTGAACAGTTTTTGAGTATAGCCGAACGATTCTATGGTGCAGTGACGGACAGGGTTGAAGCAGGTAAGGTCTCCCCTATAGAAGAAACCAGGGCCAGGGTAGCCTTATATTCGGCCCGAGTGGAGGAGAATACGGCGAGCCGAGAGCTGGAGGCGGCCCGTAAGCAACTGGCCGTGACCTGGGGAGGCGCTGTCCCTGCTTTCAGTAAGGTCGTCGGCTCATTGGAGGTCATTAATCAGCCGCTTCCATTTGAAAAACTCGCAAACCTCATCGATCAAAATCCTGATCTGGCACGCTGGACCACGGAGTTGGAGCAGCGCAAGGCCTCACTGGAACTGGCCAGGGCGAAAAGGATCCCGGATCTGACTCTCAGTGCAGGTATTCGAAACCTGCGAGAGACGAATGACAACGCCTTTGTTCTCGGCCTGCAGTTTCCCATTCCGATTTTCGACCGCAATCAGGGGGGCATCCAAGAGGCGGCTGATGAGTTGAACAGGGCCAGGGATGACAAGGTCTCAGCCCGTATCCAGGTCCTGGCCGTTCTGGCTGAAAGCTACCAGGGCCTTGCGGCCTCTTATTCTGCGGCCAAAACACTTGAGAAAGAGATCCTGCCCGCC
This sequence comes from Pseudomonadota bacterium, assembly GCA_043808585.1. Classification (GTDB taxonomy): domain Bacteria; phylum Desulfobacterota; class DSM-4660; order Desulfatiglandales; family Desulfatiglandaceae; genus CAYVMN01. The sequence goes on from JAZDES010000059.1 coordinate 9,564, forward strand.
GCACAGAAGGCCCTCGATGCAATTGACTATGGATATAAACAGGGAAAGTTCGGGTTCCTGGAATTCCTGGACACCCAACGAACGCTGTTTCAAGTCAGACGCCAGCGTATCGATACCCTATCCGCCTACCATCTGGCTCGGATCGAGGTGGAGAGGCTGGTTGGTTATTATTCTAAAGAATAGGGGTTGACATGAACCTAAAGATTGCCAACTGGATATGTCTTTTGGGACTGGCAAGCCTGATCGCGCCAGGGTGTCAGAGGGATGAAACGGACCCGTCTTCGGGCTCGGTCCGTAGCCATATTGAACAAGATCGGCAAGGGCGTGCCGGGCACGATGTTCCTCTCAGGGAAGAAGCACACGACCCTGATGCTGAACAGGGTAAGGAGCGGGTGGTTAAGATGAACCAACAGGAACTGGATGAGTTCAATGTGGAGCTTTCAACCGCCGGCCCCGGGATTCTCGAAATTACTATTGATCTTCCTGGACACATTGTACTCAACGCTGACCGGTTGGCCCATGTTGTCCCACGGGTCCCGGGCGTGGTCCGAAAAGTCAACAAAAGGCTCGGCGACAAGGTGAAGGCCGGCGAAGTCATGGCTGTCCTGGAAAGCCGTGAACTGGCAGACGTCAAGGCTGCGTACCTGGCTTCCGTGGAAAGGGTGTCTCTGGCCAAGGCAAGCTTTGAAAGAGAAGAGAAGCTCTGGAAAAAGAAGATCTCTGCAGAGCAGGAATTTCTTGAGGCAAAGAAATCCCTGGCCGAGGCCAGAATTGAAAAACGCTCTGCAGAACAGAAACTCCATGCCCTGGGTTTTTCCGAGCCGTACTTGAAGGAACTTCCGAAACACCCGGATACCGCTTACACCCGATACGAGATTGTTGCCCCTTTTGACGGCACGGTTATTCAAAAGCACATAACACTGGGGGAATCGGTCAAAGAAGACTCGGACGTCTTTGTTATCGCTGACCTGAGCACCGTATGGGTGGATATTTCCGTTTACCCGAAGGACATTATGAAAGTCCGCGAAGGTCAGAAGGTTTTGATTACAATTGGTGATGATATTTCCCCTGTCAAGGGAAAGATTTCCTATGTGGGCCCCCTGATCGGTGAGGCCACCCGTACTTCCCTGGCACGTGTGGTTTCGCCCAATCCAGACGGCACGTTACGACCGGGGATGTTTATCACTGCAAAAATAACGGTTGACCGCATGAAGGCACCGCTTTTGGTGCCCAAGACGTCTCTTCAGACGGTAGACGGACAGACAGTGGTCTTCGTTAAGACCGATGAGGGATTTGAGCCACACCCTGTCCGACTCGGACGGGAGGATGCATTACAGGTGGAAGTGGTTGACGGACTAAAGCCGGGTCAGGTTTACGTGAGCCGGGGGTCTTTCACTCTAAAGGCCCAGCTCTCAAAAGGAGCCTTCGGTGATGGACACGGTCACTAGAAAGGAGTGCAGGATATGGAAAAACTGATCCGTTTTGTCCTGAAAAGCCGCCTGCTGATATTGGCCCTGGGCTCAATGGTCCTGGCCGGCGGATACTACAGTTATATCCGGCTGCCGGTTGACGCCTTTCCAGATGTAACCCCCACGCTGGTGCAGGTCTTTACGGAAACAGCAGGATTAGCGCCTGAGGAGGTTGAAAAGTATGTCACCTACCCGGTTGAGGTAGTCATGAACGGCCTACCGGATCTCAGAGAGATCCGATCGGTTTCCAACTTCGGCTTGTCAGTGGTGAATGTCTATTTTGAGGACGGGACCGATATCTATTTTGCCCGGCAACTGGTCAATGAACGGCTTCAACTGGCAAGGGAAGAGATTCCCAAAGGGTTCGGGGAGCCGGAGATGGGTCCTATTTCAACAGGTCTTGGTCAGATCCTCTTTTACTTTGTAGAGGATGAGAGCGGCAAGCGTACCCCTGAGGAGATGCGGCAGATACAGGACTGGCTGATCAAATTCAACCTCCAGACCGTGCCCGGAGTTACTGAGGTCCTCTCCCTTGGTGGGGAGGTGAAACAGTTCCAGGTCCTGGTCAGACCCCTGGATCTCCTGAGGTTTAATTTGACACTGCACGACATCGTGGAGGCTGTCAAGTCCAACAACTCCAATGTGGGCGCCCAGTATATTGTAAAGAACTCAGAACAATATATTGTGCGCTCTGTGGGGCTTGCCAGGAAGATCAGTGATCTCCAGCGAATCGTGCTCAAATCCGAACAGGGCACTCCAGTCTTCCTGAGTCAGTTGGCCGACGTGGTGATCGGTGGGGAGGTGCGGCAGGGTCTGGCAACCATGGACGGCCGAGGTGAGGCCGTGGTGGGTATGGTCCTGAAACTCATTGGGACCAATACGTCAAAGGTTATAAAGGATGTCAAATCCAAGATGGACGAGATCAACAAAGTCCTCCCCCCCGGGATCAGGGTAGTCCCCTACTATGACCAGGCAACCCTCGTGACCAAATGTGTCCAGACGGTGACAAAGGCATTGTTCGAGGCGGTGGTGCTCCTGGTTTTTATCCAGCTTATCATGCTTGGGGGTCTTCGCCCAAGCTTTGTGGTCCTCTCAGCAATCCCGTTTTCGCTGGCCCTTGCCTTTATCCTCATGAAGTACTTCGGTGTTTCAGCCAACCTCATGTCCTTAGGTGGTCTGGCCATTGCCCTCGGGTTGTTGGTGGACGGTTCTGTGGTCATGGTGGAAAATGTGGATCGAATGTTGCGGGAGGCGGAGGAGCCCGAGCCCTTAATTCACATAGTAGCACGGGCCTGTATCGAGGTGGCAAGGCCCATCATCTTTTCACTTATCATTATCATCATTGTCTTTCTTCCCCTCTTTACCCTGCAGGGGGTGGAGGGAAAGACCTTTCGTCCCCTGGCCCAGACCATGTCTTTTGCCATGTTGGGCTCGCTGGTGTTTGCCGTGTTGTTGGCGCCTGTCTTGGCCAGCCTTCTGATGAAGCGGCCTTCAAGGAGGTCCTCAAAGCACGAGGAATTCTTTGTGGTCCGCTGGCTGGTTCGCTTCTATCGGCCACTGGTGACGTTTTTTGTGAAAAGACCGGGTGTGGCGGTCTTGCTTTCTGTGGGGCTTCTGGGGTTGGGGGGCTTCTTTTTTACCCGGTTGGGTTCTGAATTCGTGCCACGACTGAACGAGGGGGATCTGCTGGTCAGGGCCACAATGGCCCCATCCATTTCACTTGATGAGGCGAAGGAGAGCATGCTTCGATTCGAGAGACGCCTGATGGATCGGTTTCCTGAGGTGAAAGGCGTTGTGACCCGTGTGGGCCGAGGCGAGGTGGGTGCACACGCCGACCCGATAAATTCAGCCGAGGCCTTTGTTGCCCTCAGACCACAGTCGGAATGGACCACAGCCGGAAATCCCGAAGAACTTGTGGAGGCCATGAGCAAGGCGTTTGAGGACTTCCCCGGAGTTCAGTTTAATTTCACCCAACCCATTGCGGCAGCGGTTGACGAACTCCTCACCGGTACCAAAGCAGAGCTGGCCATTAAAATCTTTGGCCCTGATATGGATATCTTGAAAAAAAAGGCAAGCGAGATAGAAGTCTTGCTCCGGACTATCCCCGGGGCCGCTGATGTGCAGAAAGATCAGGTGACCGGGACCCCCCAGCTTCGGATCACTATAGACCATGATGCCATTTCCCGATACGGTGTAAATGTCAGGGATGTTCAGGAACTTATCCGCGCTGCCGTAGGCGGGGAAACAGCGGGGCAGATCTTTGAGGGAATTCCTCGATTCGATATTCTCGTACGTTACACGCCTAAGGATCGAGACACCTCAGAGGCCATTGGCCGCATTCTTGTACCTGCTCCGGGGGGCGCCAGGATTCCGCTGGAAAATCTTGCCAAGATCGAGGAAATCGTTGGGCCAAGACAGATAACGCGGGAAAATAACCAGAGATTCATTACGGTACAGTGCAATGTGCGCGGTCGCGACATCGGGTCATTTGTTGCGGAGGCCCAGCAGGTTATGGATACCAAAATGGAATTCCCCCCAGGATACTTGGTAAAATGGGGCGGGCAGTTCGAATTGCAGCAGGAGGCCAATAAACGCATGCTTTTAGTTATTCCCATCACTTTCATGATTGTATTTCTACTCCTTTTTTCCACCTTTAACTCACTGAAAAATTCCCTGCTCATTCTCCTTAACATCCCCCTTGCATTAGTGGGGGGCCTGGGGGCTTTGCTGGTTACGGGGCAAAATCTTTCTGTCCCGGCCTCAGTGGGCTTTATCTCCCTCTTTGGCATTGCCCTGGCAAACGGCATGGTCCTTGTCACCTATATCAACCAGCTCCTGCGAAACGGGATCTCGATGGATATGGCATGTATAAACGGGGCCTGCTTAAGGCTTCGCGCTGTTTTGATGACTGCATCGGCTGCCGGTCTCGGGTTGGTCCCTATGGTTCTGTCTTCCGGTACGGGCAGCGAGGTTCAGAGACCCCTTGCAACCGTCGTGATCGGGGGCCTTGTGACATCGACTGCCCTGACACTGTTAGTGATCCCGGCGCTCTACAGGTGGTTTGCCATTGAACCAGAGAGAGAATGATATCGAACCAGACATATCAGGGGGCAAGAATTCTCTATTACGGTATGCGGCCTATTCAAAGGGTCATGCATCATCGGAGGAGGTCTAGAATCGGTGGTCGCGAGGAGAATTAGAGATGACCATGATACACATTCTGTTTGGAAGTGTAATCCTGAGCCTAATCCACGCGGCTATTCCCAACCACTGGATTCCGCTGGTCGCCATTGCCAGAACAGAGGGCTGGTCCCGTCCCGAGGCATTGCGGGCGACCGCCATTACCGGGAGCGCCCATACCATCAGTACGATTCTGGTTGGAATCATGGTAGGACTAATCGGCTACAGGCTCTCTGATGCCTATGAAATGGCCATGAGAGTGGTCGGTCCTTCAGTTCTAGTTATTCTAGGGATCATTTATTTGATCTTGGACTTACGGGGGCTCCATAGCCACGGTCCCGCAAAACACAACGCAATTTCCAGAAGGGCCAATCTGCCGATCATCGCTTCTTTAACCACGGCCATGTTTTTCTCACCGTGCCTCGAAATCGAGGCGTACTATTTTACCGCCGGGGCTTTGGGCTGGCCTGGCATCGTTGCTGTTTCCGTTGTCTACCTCATTGTGACCGTTATCGGCATGCTCCTGCTGGTAGACCTTGGACTCAGGGGAGCGTCAAGGATAAAAAGCCATTTCTTGACGCGCCATGAAAAGGGCGTGACCGGACTGGCCCTTGTGGCTCTGGGAGCGGTGGCCTATTTGGTAAACGCCTGAGCCTCACCAGAAGGCGGCATGGGACAAAAAAACAATAAGAGAGGGATCAGTGACTGAGAAGATTTTAAGCCAAGAGAGAACAGCCAGTTGCCCACATGGTGTTATGGGGTATTGCACCGAGTGCGCCGAGGAGGCCTTCAGCCCGCGAAAGGAGCTGTACGTCATTATCTCCTCTGTGATCCTATTTGTCTTGGGCATACTTTTCAGGAAAGAGCTTCATTTGACTCCTTATGCTTGGGCCGAGTATGCGGTCCTATTGTCCGCCTATCTCTTGAGTGGCTTGAAAGTCCTGTCCACGGCTTTTCGCAATCTGAGCCGGGGAAGGGTGTTTGACGAGAACTTTCTGATGTCGGTGGCTACCATAGGGGCTGTTATCATTCACGAGCTGCCGGAAGCTGTAGGGGTGATGCTCTTTTTCAAGGTGGGCGAGTTCTTTCAGGAGATTTCGGTCAATCGGTCCCGCCGCTCGATAAAGGCGCTGCTGGACATCCGCCCCGACTACGCCAACCTGAAGACCGACAATGAGCTGAAGAGGATCTCCCCTGAGGAAGTCACCGTCGGGGATACGATCGTTGTAAAGCCGGGCGAAAAGATCCCTTTGGATGGTGAGGTGCTGGAGGGCGATACCCTGGTGGATACGTCTGCCCTGACCGGGGAGTCGGTCCCCTGGAACGTCGGGGTTGGCGGGCAGGTCTTGGCAGGGATGATTAACAAGACAGGCTCCCTCACCATCAGGGTGACGAAGCGATTCGGCGAATCTTCGGTATCCAGGATCCTAGAGCTGGTGGAAAACGCCAGTAGCAGGAAGGCACCCACCGAGAAATTCATCACCACTTTTGCCAGGTACTACACCCCTGTGGTGGTATTTGGCGCAGTAGCGGTCGCATTAATCCCGCCGCTGGTAGTAGAAGGGGCTACTTTTGCCGGGTGGATTTATCGCGCCTTGGTCCTGCTGGTAATCTCCTGCCCTTGCGCCCTGGTAATAAGCATCCCCCTGGGATACTTCGGCGGCATTGGCGGCGCCTCCAGAAGGGGTATTTTGGTCAAGGGTGCCAACTACCTGGATGTCCTCACCAGGGTAAAGACCGCGGTCTTTGATAAGACCGGCACCCTTACCAAGGGCAGTTTTAAGGTCACTCAGGTTGTTCCGGGCAATAGCTTCAGCAGGGAAGAGCTGCTCAGTCCGGCGGCCCAGGCCGAGGCCCAGTCCAATCACCCTATAGCCCAGTCCATTCTTGAAGCTTATGGGCAAGCGGTAAGCCCGTTAGCCGTGGAACATTATATGGAGATCCCAGGTCACGGCGTCAGGGCCGTGGTGGGAGGCAAGGTGGTTATGGCTGGCAACGACCGATTACTTCACCGGGTGGGCGTCGAGCACGAGGTATGCCGCGTAGATGGCACCGTGGTTCACGTGGTTGTTGACGACCGTTATGCAGGCTATATCGTGATCGCTGATGAACTCAAAGAGGACGCACGTCAGGCAGTTCAAGATCTGAAGAGGTTGGGCGTAGAGAAGGTTGTAATGCTTACCGGGGATAGTAAGGCCGTGGCAGAATCCGTTGCCGGGAAAATCGGCATGGATTCCTTCTTGGCCGAGTTGCTACCCGAGGACAAGGTCAAGGCAATCGAGGAAATGAAAAAGAAGGCCCAAGAAGGAGAAGCGGTTGTCTTTGTCGGCGATGGGATAAACGATGCCCCGGTGATTGCCCGTGCTGACGTGGGCGTGGCCATGGGCGGACTGGGATCTGCCGCTGCCATAGAGACTGCCGATGTCGTCATCATGACGGATGCTCCCTCAAAACTGGCTCAGGCGATAAAAGTGGCAAGAAAGACCCGCGGCATTGTCTGGCAGAATATCATCATAGCCCTGGGCGTCAAGGGGATCTTTATAGCCCTGGGAATCATCGGAATAGCCACGATATGGGAAGCCGTCTTTGCCGATGTGGGCGTGGCTTTACTGGCAATCCTTAACGCTACCAGAGCGATGAGGTAGTCCGCCCCTTGGTCACACAGAAATGCAGAAGAAGCAGGCCAGCCGTAGGTGTTATCCGTGCCCCGCAAAAGAAGAGGAGGTGATATAGCGTGAAAGAGATCAAGGCATATATCAAGCCGCACAAACTATCCAAAGTCACCCTGGGATTACACAAGATTGAAGGGCTTACAGGGTTGAGCGCTATGGAGGTGAGAGGTTTTGGACGTGGTAAAGCAAAAGACGCTCCAAATCGCGTTGTCGAAGATGAGATCGACTATATCCCGCATGTGAAGATCGAAATCGTTTGTACAGACGACAAGGTGGAGGAAATCATCTCTGTTATTGAAAAGAGCGCCCATACGGGACTGCGGGGTGACGGCAAAATCTATATCTCGACTATCGATGATGCCGTCCGCATTTCGACCGGGGAACGGGGTGAAGCGGCGGTCTAATAAAAGAGGGTATTAGGGATCCCTTGGTGACAGAGAGAGCTGTTCGTGAGAAAGGAGGTTTAGTCATGAACTTCATTAGGGCTGTTTTTGTGATTCTTTTGGTTATGATGATTTTTCAAAGTTGTGCTTCAAAAGGTGAGAGTCTTGTTGATAGAGGAGGTTTTTCTATTGTGATTGTTCCGACACTATCTAAACACATCACGGTGTCAAGCGTTGACGCATATAGAGAAGGAGATGAACTCATAATATCTGGGAAGGTAAAACGATTCGACAGTAGCCACAAGACAGGCCACGTCGACGTTGTACTTTGTAGCCCAGATGGTGCTTTTTTGGCGCAAACCAGGGGCAGTATTCGAGACCTTGTTTCCAAGAGAAGAGGGGAGAGCGAGTTCTCTTTTTCAGCACGGTTCGAGTTCTCACCTCCGGAAGGGAGTAGATTTCTCGTGAAATTTCATGCTGGGTCTGATACGGACAAGAAGGAGCTTAAATGTGATGGATAATGGAGGTATTAATCTGTGCAAAATAGTCTTGACATTTATTGTATGTACTGCTGGGGCACGCTTTGGTCTTAACCTGATATCCGCTATCAGCCCTCGGGGCCAGATCAGGTTTATGGTCACCAAGGGCCGGGTCGGAGCGAAAACGTTCATTGAATTTCTCAAACGTCTGATTCACAATGCCGACCGAATGATTTTTCTGATTGTTGACGGCCATCCAGCCCATAGAGCCAAGAGCGTTGCCCGATATGCGGCATCCGTGAAGAAGCATCTGCGTCTTTTCTCCCTTCCCCCCTATTCGCCGGAGTTGAACCCGGATGAATGGGTTTGGAATCACCTGAAGAACCACGGAATCGGACGTCAGATCATTGAGAGCAAGAACCAGTTGAAGAGGGCAGTGATGTCTCATATGCGACGACTACAAAAGTCCCCAGAGCTAATTCGCTCTTTCTTTCTGACTCACACAACTTGTTACACAAAGAATGTAGCAAAATGATTAGGCCCATAACATAATGACCGTGACAAGGGTGAGACTGGGCAGTGTGTAGTACGGAAAGCGCTGGGTGAGCCGTGAAATCAAGTTTGATTCTTAAATCCCTCTTACTCTTTATCGCCGCCGGGATATGTGAAATAGGGGGAGGGTATTTGGTTTGGCTATGGCTGAGAAACGGGAAGGGATTTCTACTTGGAGTTATGGGCGGCCTGGTCCTTTTCCTTTATGGAGTCGTTCCCACGTTCCAGCCAGCCCACTTCGGAAGGGTCTACGCGGCTTATGGAGGCGTTTTCGTGGTGCTCTCCATACTTTGGGGATGGTTAATAGACAAGCGGGCCCCAGACCAGTTTGATCTAATCGGTGGGTTAATCTGTACAGTTGGCGTTGCTATTATCATGTACTGGCCACGCCCATGAGTTAAATTTCTTAATCCTAAATATTTTGCTTTTAAACGAACCTGAAGTGTTTACCTCCTGTGCAATTTCAAGTAAATCTTGGCCAATAAAAAAAATGACCGAGGCAGGGGAATCTATCCTTTACAGCCTCGGTCAATACTCGGCATTTTGAAGTCTCTCCCTATCTCCAATTAACCCTGGTATCATTTACCCTTAAGTTCCTTGATGCGTTCCTCCACACCGGCGAGCTCCTTCTTTAACTGGTCCCTGTAAGTTTCCAAGCGTTCTTGTTCCTCCTTGGAGGAAAAGAAACGACGGAACAATGGACCGCACCCGCACCCACATCCGCAACCGAAAGTACCCATATACCTTGGAGCTTCTCTTGACTGGCACATTCTTAATCACCTCCTTTCCAATCTAATTTGATGCCTTCAATGAAAACGTGGCTTCCAACCACGAGAATTGTGGTCAATTTGAAGAAAATTCACAATCCCAACGCAGACTTGGCGATATCTTGACGAAGCCACTCGGACGTCTTGAAGTGAAGCATAAGCCCCCGGGCGTTACGGAAGAGACGTTCGACCGTGTATTCTCGGCAATATCCGTGTCCTCCATGGACTTGGATTGCCTTGTTGGTGACATCTACAGCCATCTCGGAGGCATAAAGCTTTGCCTTAAAGCCGTTGATAGCGGCGGTATCGGGGGAAGAATCGGCTCTGGCTGCACACCCCATGAGAAGTGCCTCTGCCGCCTCACTTCCAAGAACCATGTCCGTAATCATAAATTGAACCGCTTGGTGGGCGCCAATGGATTGCCCCGCTATTATTCTTTCCTTGGCATGCTTGATGGAAAGGTCCGTAGCAGCCTGGGCTGTACCCACCGATATGGCAGCCGCCCCGAAGAAACCTGCTCTTCTCAGTTCACAGATGTTTTACCACGGGAAGCTTCGATTTTGATCGATTTCAGAGGCACGAGGGGCTAACTTTTCCCTTGCGACCCTCTCCGCAAGTTTTCTGATTTCTTCGACAGATAATTTTTCCATATTGACCCTCCCAATGCTCGGTTTTGGACATTCGAGGATGGGGGGGAATCATCTTCCACCCCCGGCCGGGTCTTCCCTCCTACTTAGACTCCTTGGTCTTCTTCGGGTCTTTTGTGGCTTTGGGACTTTCCTTTTTGGGAATACATCCGCAGCCACACGAAGTGTTCTTCTCGGCCATTCCTATCGCCTCCTTTCATCGATTCTGAACCGATTTGCTGGATGTGATCCCGTTGTCTTCTTGTCAGTGAATTTATTTTTGTCGTCCATGGCGTGCTGCCTTGGGCGATGACGGGTACCCGCGGAACTTTGTTTTAGCAACTAAGCAAATACTGAAATAAAAAACCAAAAAAAGAGCCTATTATTCTCCTTTTTTCTCTTTAATCATTGCCTGCACTTTCTGAAGTTCCTCTTGAAGTTCACGTTCGCGTTTGATCAGAAGGAAAAGATCGTCTTTCTCGTCCCCTACCTTCGCGTTCTGGGCTCGGCAGGTCTCCTTACAACCGCATGTGCAGATCTGGTTCAACAACTGTCCGCAATTTTCCAGCGCCTCTTCATCTATGGAATAGGGTATCCAATACCCTTTTCTTTCGCTTCTGACCAGACCGGCCTGCCGTAATATCTTGAGGTGCTGTGACACTGCGCCGGTCGTAACGCCGAGCTGTTCAGCAATATTTTTGGCGCCAAGGGGCCCCTGAGATTTTAGGATTTCGATTATGTTTAACCTGGTGTCGACGGATAACACCTTGAACATCTCGGGATGGTCCAGTTTCATGGCCTCGATTCCCCATTTAATTAAGCAATTGCTTAATAGAGCCTGTTCAATAATTCAAATTTATCACTGGGCTAATTTTGCCGGTTTTGATGTAATCGAAAATGATGTCGTGGGTCAAGACGATGTCATGCTCAATCACATGGATTGTGACATGATCGAGGCCTTTATAGAAATTGGTACTTTCCATGCGGTATCTATTCTCTTTGACAAGGCCAAAAGTTCTTTCGATTCCAGTTCTGAGCGGCTTCATTTTTTTGTAGATTAAGCTATGGGGTAGCGCTGGTCCATATTTTCTATATCCATCTTCGAAATAAGTGTAACAAGTGTAGCCGTATTTGTACTGCTCTTTGATATAGTCGCATTGGAAAAGTAATGGTTGCTCAGATTTCGTGCAGAGCTTAAAGCAAGCGTATTTCGTTCTTTCTTGCTTGTATTCAATTCCCCTCGGTTTCATTGCAAACCCAAAGAGACATAAAGGATAACCATCTTTGGTAAACCCTTTTGGATAAACCATCTTCTTTCTTACGATGACAGGAATAATACCGAAGAAGTTGTAGATGTCGTGATGGATTTCCTCTGTATCATATCCCTTGTCCAAAATAATGTAAGAGAATTCAAAGAACGGATAACGAGCGATAAGATCTTCAATAAGTACGATGATAAAAGCCTGATCTGATTCATTAGCGGGGGAGAGAAGGGTTACAAGGGGTATCCCGCTAACTGTTCTCAAGCTGTGAGCCTTATGACCTACCGCGTATTTATGCTTGTGACTACCTTTACCTGAAAAAGCGACGCTTGGATCATTAAAGTGCCATTGTCCCTGTTCGTCTTTATGTCCTTTTGTAGAGCCGGAGGTAATCAGAAATGTTGAGTCAGCAACAAGAATAATCCCTTTCTTTCTGTTCTTCGGCAGTTCTTTGATATCAGGATCAAGTAGGCCCAGGCTGTGGGCCTTTCTAACAAAGCGTTTGTGGATTTCAATAAAGCCATTCGGGCCAAGCCTTCTCCTTAGCGTATTGAAGGTATTATGAGATGGTTGAATATTACAGGTGACAAATCGATACAGATCATTTTTCTTTAAGGCTCTGGCCAGCTGTCGATCAGATAGAATTCGTTCTTTGACCTTAATCATTCTGGCTAAGATCAAAGCAGTCTCATATCCTTTTGGCCCTATGCCTGCATAGCGGTTCACCACGGGAGAAATACAATCCACGTTGATTGTAGAAAAGTAAGCAATAAACTCTTTCTCCTCTTCTGTAAGGGAATTGAAATCCCTTGCAAGTCCGGGTAAGGGGATTTGAAAATCAACCATGATCATGCTCCTTCTGTTCAATACTGGTGTTCAATACCAAGAAGAAGCATGAACCCCTTAAAATATAAAGGAAATTCTCAACTTAAGCCTATTTTCAAAGAGCAGCACAGGCCTATTTTTTGAGTTAGTCTACATCATGAAAAGCCTATTTTTTGAGTTAACTTTTCTGAAAAAGCCGGGTTTTAAGGCCGAACATCCATGAAAAGCCCATATTTTTGAGTTAACTTTGTTCCTGTACCCCTATAACTAACTGTTTTATCTATATAAATAAGTATTGAACAGGCTTTAATAGCTAAATCATTTGAAATGAGTTTGTCAAGAAAATTTTATAAATATTTTTCTTGCGTCATGAATTTGGGTTAATCGATTTCTCTATTTTCATATATGCCCACGACCTCAGTCCTCACTGTCTCACTGCCCGTGGGTGATAACTAGCCATTTCCACCGGAAAAGAAAAACCCACGGGAATATTTTTGCAAACGAGCCTTATCGAGAGGGAACCTGATTAACTGGGGACCATCGGAAAGCCATCTGACGAAGATTCTTCGGGAATGAGGTCTCAGGCATCATGGGCTCGCTTTGGAAAAAGGACTTCACAGGGCTACAAGAATTTGATATTAAAATGAAAAATGGAAATCTCGGAAGAAATTGGCAGCAACTATAGCCGTACGGTATCGGAAGGTCAAGGAGACCGGTTCGTTCTCTCCCCCTGAAAATGGCATCGGTATATGTCTGTTAATGAATAAGCCGATGGATGTTTTCTACCCACCGTTGTGTCCAAGTATCATTTTGAGGCGCAGAGCGAGTATTAAATGAAACAATATTTATTGTAATATCAGATAATTATAACCTGTTTAAGAATTTGGCATGCTATTTGTATTTTTTGAGGGAGGGGAGGATAATGTCTATGAGAACATATGGGAGGATGTTCGGCGCCCTTTTGACGGTTCTTGTCTTTATTGGGGGCTTGGCACGCTGCGCCTTCGGAGAGGATCTGGGCTCCAAGCTGGCCCGAGCGGCCACCCTTTCAGATCTTATCTCTTATGCCTACCGTGAAAACCCTTCCATACGAGAGGCCCGCGAGGCCTGGAGGGCCGTCCTTGAGGATTATCGTCTGAGCACCGGTTATCCCGATCCGGAACTCAAGTTCACCTACTTCCCGGACCCCATTGAAACCCGCCTGGGTCCCCAGGATTGGAGCGCAAGCCTGACTCAGAAGATTCCCTTTCCCGGAAGGCTCAGCCAGGCAGGCAAGGTAGTGGAAGCGGAAGCTCGAATTGCACACTTCAGGCTGGACAAGACCGTAAGGGCCGTGGTGGCTTCGATCAAGGAGTCCTTTCATGAACTCCTTTACATCCGCACGGCCGAAAAGGTGGTGGCGCAAAATCTTGAGATTTTGCAGCATCTTCGAAAGGTGGCAGAAACAGCGTTTGCCAGGGATCGTGCGACACTGATGGATATGGTGAGGGCCCAATCGCAGTTGGGTCAGCTGCGTTATGATGAACTCCTCCTTGAGGAGTTAGAACTCACTGAAAAGACCCGGCTGAACGGCCTGTTGAACAGGCCTCCGGATGCCAAGATAGGGCAGCTTCTAATAGGAGGCAGTGGGCCGCTTGTCTTTAATCTGAATGAGCTCTACCGCATTGCCGAGACCAATCAGGATGAGATCCGCATTGCTGAGGCCGTTTTACAAAGGGCGGGCGCAAAGGCCGATTTGGCGACCTATGAAAATCTGCCCGATTTCAACCTGGGAGTGTTCTATTCAGGCATCGGGGAGCCGGACGTACCCATTAAACCTTCAGGATCGGGAAGGGATTCCGTAGGTGTCCAGGTTGGGGTGACCATACCCCTTTGGTTTGACAAAAACAGGGGACGGGTTGAACGTGCTCAGGCCGAGGTCCGAAAGGCTGAGGCCGCCAAGACAGTCCAGATCAATGAGACCCGGACAAAGGTCCACGCCATCTTCTTCCGTCTGGATAACTCCCGCAGGCTGATAGAGCTCTATGAAAAGGAACTGTTGCCCCAGGCGGTAAAGGCCATGGAAATTGCAGAAAGCTGGTATCGGGAAGGGGAATCCACTTTTTCCGATTTTGTGGAGACCCAGTCCGTTGCCTATAACTTCCAACTCTCCTTGGCAAGGGCCATGGCGGACTATGGAAAATACCTGGCTCGACTGGAGCAGGTGGCTGGTCAATCCCTGACGAAAAGGGCCGTTGGTTCGCCTGGTAAGGCCGGGAAGGGGGTCAAATGATCACAAGATGCCTACTTATGTCTTTATTACTCCTTATGATGGCTGTGAGGTCAGAAGCCGACTATCGCCAGCTGGTGAAGGATTTTGATGAATATCGGCCGCCGGTCTATACGGACTTACAAGAGGAGGCCGTGCCCGAACAGGAGAGATCGCCGGAGGCCGCCCGGTTTGTTCATGAAGAGAAGCGGATCAGGGAGCTGGAGGCTTTTTGGGAGAAGGCCTTGAAAAGCCCGCGGGGCGAGGAGACCTTTTTTCGCCCGCCTTCCGGGCTTTTGAAGTCTCTCAAACCTGCCTCTACGGACGCCACTGTTGCAACTGATGCTCTGGCCAAACGATTTTCCCTTGAAACCTTGGAAACCCTTGCTTTGCTTCGTAATCCGGGGATAAGGGCAGCGGAAGATAGGACCCGGGCAGCCATCGATACCTTTACCCAGGTCTTGGCACTGGATGAGATACTCCGTCGCTACACCGCCTTTACCGAAGGGATCATGACCGGTGTTGGGCCCGTAAAGGGGAAAGACCCCATCGAAAAGAGATTTCCCTTTCCGGGCGTATTGTCGCTGAAGGGGGAGATCGTGGGCCAGGTGGTGAAGGCTGTTGTGGAAGACCTGGAGATCGCGAGAAGGGAGGCGATTACAGAAGCACGAAAGGCCTATTGGGATCTCCTTTTCGTTCGGAAAGCAAGGGGGATTACCCGGGATACCCTCGATCTCTTGCGCCGCCTGGAAAAGGTGGCCATTATTCGATACGAGACCGGGGGTACAAGCTACCAGGACGTGATCAAGGTGCGTATCCAGAGGGAGATCCTGGAAGAGGACCTAGACACCTTGCTGGAAAGGCAGCGAAATGTGGAGACCAAGATTCGCGAGATCCTCAATCTTCCGCCGGAAACCAATATCGGCCCTCCCGAGAATCGTGAACCAGTGAGGGTCGTGCCTCCTTTGAGAGCCCTTTACAAACTGGCCCTTGAACGCAGACAGGAACTGAGGCGTATGCGGGCCCAGGTGGGCAAAATGGAAAGGCTCATTGAAATGGCCGAGACCATGATCCTGCCGCCCTATACCCTGGGATTTTCCTTTTATGAGGATGAGGCTGTAAATCAGGTGGGTTCTGTAGCGACGAAAGAAGCATTCCCTGTCTCAACCCAGGCCTCAACGGGGTTTGGCCTGCCCAAGATGCCCTGGTACGGCATCGAAGATGCCTACCTTCGACAGACGCAGCAGGAGCTCAACGCCCTCAGGAGAGAACTGGAAAAGGAAGAGGCTGCCACCATGATGCTTGTAAGAAATGCGTGGTTCCGTTTGGATCTAGCAAAGCGGGAGGAATCGCTTTACAGGAACTCCATTTTGAAGCTTTCTAGGACTGCCCTTGACGTCTCGACCCAGGGGTACGAGGCGGGCAATGTTTCCTTTGCGGACGTCATCTCCTCTTACACTTCATGGCTGGATACCAACCTGGCTGCTGAGCAAAAAATGAGCGCGCTTGGCATCGCCCGGGCTCAACTTGAGAATGTGTTAGGGGCACCGCTTCCTCAAGAACTGAAGGAGGCGCCACAATGAAGGCAGATGGGCAGCGAAAGAAATCCGGTTTCGTGGTGGTGATCGTGTCTTTGACCACCGTGCTCACGCTCCTTTTGGCCGGAGGGACCGCCTATTTCATGGGCTATCTGGGACCACGCCAACACGAGCAAGGGGCAATAAAGGGGGCAATAAAGGGTCGCCCATCCGAACATCGTCAGAGTGCAAGGGAGATCTCCTCCTCTGATGAGAAAAAGGGGAAGATCCTTTACTGGCGTGCCCCCATGAACCCTAATGAGATCTATGACAGGCCGGGGAAAAGCGCCATGGGCATGGACCTGGTGCCGGTGTATGAGGATGAGGTGTCCAGCCAGACGGCGATAAAAATTGACCCTGTGACTCAACAGAACATGGGGATCCGCCTTGGCAAGGTCAAGAAGGGACGGCTGATCCATACCATTCGTACCTATGGACATATTACCCCGGATGAGACCTTGACGGCCCAGGTAAACCTCAAGGTCAGCGGGTGGATAGAAAAGCTCTTTGTGGATTTTACCGGGAAGTATGTAAAAAAAGGTGAGCCCCTCTTTGAGATCTATGCCCCTGAACTGGTGGCAGCCCAGGAGGAATATTTAGTGGCATACAGGGCCCTCAAGCAGATGCCGGGAGGGACAGGGAGGGACCTGATAACCTCGTCCAAGAGGAGGTTGCAATATTTTGACGTCCCTGAAAGTGAGATCGAGGCTATTGAAATATCCGGGAAGGTGAAAAAGACACTAATGATCCGTTCTCCCTTAAGTGGATTTGTGATCGACAGAAAGGCAGAGGAAGGTGCCTATATCAAGGCGGGGACCACGGTCTTCCGGATTGCTGACCTTTCACGGGTATGGGCCGACGCCCACATTTACGAGTATGAGCTTTCGTGGGTCGCAAAAGGCCAGCAGGCGGAGATGACCTTGCCCTATCTGCCCGGCAAGGCCTTTTCAGGCACGGTTGCCTATGTATATCCCTACCTGCAGCCCAAGACAAGAGACCTGATCATCCGTCTAGAATTCCAAAACCCGGAGATGGAATTGAAACCAGAGATGTATGCCGACATCCGGATCAAGGCCGTCTTGAAAGGGGAAGGGCTGATGGTCCCATCCGAGGCGGTGATACGGTCGGGACAACGAAACGTAGTCTTCGTCAGCTTGGGAAATGGAAAATTTCAGCCCAGGGATGTGATCCTCGGCCCTTCCCTGGACAACGAACGGGTGCAAGTGTTAGGCGGGTTAGTTGCGGGAGAATCGGTGGTCACCTCCGGACAGTTCCTTCTGGATTCCGAATCCAATCTAAAGGAGGCCATCCAGAAAATGCTGGATACCAAGATAGAGAAGGATCTCAAGAAGGAAGATGCCGACTTTTTTGAGGATCTGGAAGAACAATAGGGGTTAACCTGTACACGGTTACACTATTTTATTTACCGGTTTTTCCCATAAAGGCATGAGGCATGATTGAAAAGATCATCGAATGGTGCGTGAAAAACAGGTTTATGGTTGTCCTGTGTACCGTTTTCATCATTGTGGCGGGTATCTTGGCCATGGTGAGAACCCCCATCGATGCCATCCCCGACCTCTCCGATGTTCAGGTCATCATTTACACCGAATATCCAGGGCAGGGACCCCGGGTGGTGGAAGACCAGGTCACTTATCCACTCACCACGGCCATGCTGAGTGTGCCGTTCGCAAAGGTTGTCCGGGGGTACTCCTTTTTTGGCTACTCATTTGTGTACATCATTTTTGAGGATGGGACCGACCTGTACTGGGCCCGCTCAAGGGTCCTCGAGTATCTGAATTTTGTGGCAGGGAGACTTCCACTCGGGGTCACTCCCACCCTTGGACCGGATGCGACCGGCGTGGGGTGGGTCTACGAGTATGTCCTGAAAGATACATTTCAACAGTATGACCTTCAGCAACTCCGCAGCCTGCAGGACTGGTACCTCAGATACGAGTTGGTATCCGTTCCCGGCGTTTCAGAAGTGGCCGGCATCGGCGGGTTTGTGAAACAGTACCAGGTGGAGGTGGATCCCAATAAGCTGTTGGCCTACGACCTCTCCATCGAAAAGGTGAAAAATGCCATCCAGAGATCCAACAGAGACGTGGGTGGCAGGCTTGTGGAGATGGCTGAGTCCGAATTCATGGTTCGCGGCCTGGGTTATATCACCTCCCTTCGGGATCTGGAAGAGATTGCGGTCGGGGTGGATCAGCAGGGGACGCCCATCTTGCTGAAGAACATGGCCAACGTTCATCTCGGGCCCGAATTGCGACGGGGCATCCTGGAATGGAACGGAGAGGGAGAGGCGGCCGGGGGCATTGTGGTGATCCGGTACGGGGAAAACGCCCTTGAGGTGATCCGAAATGTAAAAGAAAAGTTGAAAGAACTCCAGAGAGGCCTCCCTGCGGGTGTGGTCATTGAAGAAGGGTACGATCGTTCGAGTCTTATCCAGAGGGCCATCCATACCCTGAAGGGCAAGCTCATCGAGGAAATGACAGTGGTGGCCTTCATCTGCCTCATTTTTCTGCTCCATTTCCGGTCGGCCTTTGTGGCGATCTTTACCTTACCCGTGGGAATTTTGATATCCTTTATCGTGATGAGGGTGATGGGTATCAACGCCAACATCATGAGCCTGAGTGGCATTGCCATCGCCATAGGCGTTATGGTCGATGCCTCTGTTGTCCTCGTTGAAAATGCCCACAAACACCTGGAGAAAGACGCGGGAAAAAAGCCTCACATGGCCATCATCCTGGATTCAGCAAAAGAGGTAGGACCAGCACTCTTTTATAGCCTTCTGATCATAACCGTCTCCTTCTTGCCGGTATTCAGTCTCCAGGAGCAGTCAGGCCGGCTCTTTAAACCACTTGCCTACACAAAGACCTTTGCAATGGCCGCATCTTCGGTTCTGGCCATCACCATTATCCCAGTACTGATGGTCTTCTTTGTTCGAGACAAGACCTTTGCTCCGGAAACATCGAGGAGACGAAGGCTAGGGACTTGGATTGTTTCGGTGGCGGCCCCCCCCATTCTGGTGGTAGCAGCCGGTCTTTCTGGCGTGAGGCTGCCCGACTGGTCGCTTGTGGCGACTCTTGCCGTCTCCATTTTTGCTGTCATCTGCCTTGTGCCTCAGAGGATCGTACCGGAATCCAAGAATCCTCTGAGCCGTTTTTTCATTCGCATATACCGCCCTTTCATCCACGGGGTGCTGAGTAGGCGCAAGATCACTATTTCTATTTCCCTTCTGGTTCTGGCCGCAACCTACTACCCACTCTCCAGGCTCGGCAGCGAGTTCATGCCCCCTTTGAATGAAGGCACCCTGCTATACATGCCCACCACCCTTCCCGGCATCTCCATTACCAAGGCCCGGGAACTGCTTCAGCAGACCGACAAGATCATCCAGAGCTTTCCGGAAGTGCAGCATACCCTGGGAAAGATCGGGAGGGCTGAAACCGCGACAGATCCGGCGCCTCTCTCCATGATCGAAACCACCATTACACTCTGGCCCAAGGTAGTGTATGAAAAGAAGCCTATCAAGCGCTTTTTCTCTGACTGGCCTGGGTGGCTTAAGGAACCTCTTACCTGGGTTTGGCCTGAGGTCAAGAATGGAATAGTTCTCCATCAATGGAAAAGAAAAAAGATCGAGCGGTTCTTTTCCAATTGGCCGGACTGGCTCAAGAGGCCCTTGAACTGGATTTGGCCGGAGGAGCGATACATTACCATGGACGAACTGGTGGAAGATCTGGACCGGGTAGTTCAGTTTCCAGGACTCACCAATGCATGGACCACGCCCATCAAGACGCGGATTGACATGCTGTCCACGGGGATCAAGACCCCGGTGGGCATCAAGGTGATGGGGCCCAACCTGGAGATGCTCACCCGTTTGGGTGTTAAGATTGAGGCGGTGGTCAAGGAGCTACCCGGCACCCTTTCAGCCTATTCCGAGCGGATTACCGGAGGGAACTACCTAGACTTCAAGATAAGGCGGGATCAGATCGCTCGGTACGGCCTCAGCGTTGGAGATATCCAGGACGTCATTGTCACCGCAATCGGCGGGAAAAACATCACCTATACGGTCGAGGGATTGGAAAGATACCCGGTTAATCTCCGCTACAGCCGGGAATTGAGGGATAACATCGATCTATTGAAAGGTGTGCTGGTTACCGCGCCCACCGGCGCGCACATCCCATTGGGGCAGCTCACCACCATTTCCATACACAAAGGGCCACCATCCATCAAAACCGAAAACTCCCGTCCCACCGTCTGGATCTATGTTGATCTGAAAGGAGTGGATGTGGGGTCGTATGTCAAAAAGGCGAAAGATATCGTTTCGCGTCGGGTGGAGCTCCCAACGGGTTACTCCGTTGTATGGTCCGGGCAGTACGAATATATGGAAAAGGCCCGAAGGACGCTAAACATGGTGATACCCCTCACATTAGTGGTCATTTTTGTGCTCCTTTATATGCACTTTCATAATCTTGCGGAGGCCGCTATTGTTATGGCAAGCCTTCCTTTTGCGCTTGTGGGAGGGATTTGGCTCCTTTATCTTTTAGATTACAATCTCTCAGTGGCGGTGGTGGTCGGATTTATCGCCCTGGCAGGCCTAGCGGCCGAAACAGGGGTTGTAATGCTCGTGTATCTGGACGAGACATTTGAGCGCCGCAGTCTGGCGGGGAAAATGAAATCAGCGGAAGACCTCCGGGAGGCCATCATGGAAGGGGCGGTTGAACGGGTGCGGCCCAAACTCATGACAGTCTCCACCACGCTCATCGGTCTTCTTCCGATCATGTGGGGCACCGAGACAGGGTCAGAGGTCATGAAACGAATCGCAGCCCCCATGGTGGGTGGGCTTGTGTCCTCTGCCATACTTACCCTTGTGATCATCCCGGCTGTATATGACATATGGAAGAACCGGGTATTAAAGAAAGGAGTGAAATCGTGAAGTTGAAGCGCATTACATTTTTCGCGGGTGTTGTTGTCAGTGTTGCTTTGACGCTCTGGTGTGCTGCTGGAAATCAGGCGTTTGGGGCTGATGAGGAGAACCGGGTCGGTACCCAGATTCATCAATCCCTCGTTGAGGGATACCAATTAGAGTACCGTCTGGTTGAGCTCCCAGGCCAGGAGACCCCGCACCTTATGGTCTACATCCAGGATCCGGAAGGAGGCAACATCAGTCAGGCGAAGGTAGGATTCTTGATAATCGGCCCTGATGAATCCAAGCAGAAACTCATGGCAATGGGAATGAAAGGGGCCTTTGGCGCAGACGTGGATCTTCGAAAAAAGGGGCAGTACACAATAAAGACCAAGGCCGTTACTGACGAAAAGACGTTGATTGACAAATTCTTCTATGAAGCCAAGTAAGGAACCACATGGCAATCAAGAGTCTTCAACGACGTGTTTCCCTATTGTTATTGCTCCCCGTGGCCTTGGTCTTATCTTTCGCCGGCGTATTCGCTTTCCTTTATGCGAAGAAAAGCTTGATGGGGGAGTGGAGAGAGGCCTCGACACTCAAGCTCCAGAGGGCTGCCCATTATATTGATATGCGGCTGGGCCGGCCTATCAACTGGATTGAGATGTTTCACAAGACATCGGGGAGCAGGGATGAGTTTGCGATTCAGGAATGGGTGCTCAGGCAGTTAAGGGAATTGGAAGGCGTCGCCAGTGTCAGTCTTAGGTGGGCAGCTAATGGAAACGGCGGGCATATGCACATGCCGATGATGGAACGTGGATTCCATATGGACAGACGGGAGATGATGCACTTTCACAGGGCGGAGATCTCGGAAGTGACGCCCCCGCGATATGATGCGGAGACGGGGCAAGAGACGGTGACCCTCACTTCTGATCTTCTGGACGAATCCGGCCGCATCGTGGGGAGACTCAAGGTGGGAGTCCGTTTCGCCTATCTGATGCAGGACATTCTCAAACTCGGATGGTGGCAAGGTGATAAGGCATGCCTGGTCGACGATTCAGGCCGATACCTTGCCCATACCGAGACGATGATGAATGGAAGAAAGGAGATCGGGGGGACAGGCGATCAATTGGAACTGGCGGTCCTGAAGGCCATAAAAGAAAGGCCTTATGGCACCATCATGGGTGCCGGATATCCACCCCACGAGGTAACCGGGTTTTACAGGATCAAGCAGGCCCCATGGACGATCATCCTGTTCGCTCCTGGCAAGAAAATCCTGGCCCCGGTTATCCGGTATCTCTTTTACTATTCGGTTGCTGGTACGGTCTGTCTCTTCCTTGTCTTGCTGCTGATTCGATCCGTAGCAGGAGGTATTGTCCGATCTGTGAAAGAAATCTCTGATGCCGCTGAAGAGGTCGCAAAAGGTCATTATGGGACCCCGCTTGCTATCAGAGGTCGGGATGAGATCGGGCTCTTGACACGGAGCTTCAACACCATGGTTAAAGGCCTTAAGGAAAGGGATTTTATTAGGAATACCTTCGGACGATATGTGGACCATGAGGTAGCCAGAGAACTTCTCAAGCGACCGGAGGCGTCGAGACTGGGTGGGGAGAAGCGGGAAGTGGCCATTTTGATGTCAGACATCCGTGGGTTTACCCCTCTTTCAGAGCCCATGAGTCCTGAAGCCATCATCGGCTTTCTGAATCGCTACTTCTCACATGTGATCGAGGTCATCCAAAGACACCAGGGGATCATCGTTGATTTCTTTGGGGATGCCGTGCTTGCCTTTTTTGATCCCTTCGAAGGTCCCGTCAAGCCGGTCGTTCGCGGCGCTGTCCAGTGCGCCCTGGACATGCAGGAGGCCATGTTTCAAATTAACAGTGAAATGAAGGGATCTGGCATGCCCGAACTCCAGATGGGTATTGGGGTGAACACAGGGCAGGTTGTAGTGGGGAACATCGGCTCTGAAGCCCGGGCCAAATACGGGATTGTCGGCTCACCGGTGAACATTACGCACCGCATCCAGTCTCAGGCGAAAGGGCGAGAGGTGGTGATATCAGAGGCAACATATCGCCATTTGTCCGACGAACTGATGACCAGAAGGCATTTTACCATCTCTCTGAAAGGAGTCAAAGAGCCGGTCTTGCTTTACGTTGTTGAGGCCTTCCGAGCACATCGCGATAACGGGAATTGTGCAAAGGGACATCCTCAAAATTAAAGCCGAAGTTAAGACAAAGTCCACCAACATCACACATTTAAGATATGGAATCAGGTATCCCAGGTTCACCCGATCTGCCTGAATATGGAATATCACAGGTTTTTTGACTGGGCGATATGTTTGGTTTCTGTCAAGCGATAACAACCTTCGCCTGAGACCCGAAACGCCCGGACATAATTCTATCCACTGTCCATGAAGCCGTTCTCTTCCCCATCAAGTGGCCATTAAAAAAACCTCACAGGTCCTCTGCTCTTTGAATGCGCTGGCGAAAGAATGAGGTGCCTATAGATTAGGAAAAATAATAACGGGAGTTAAGGGCATATACTTTCGAAAATTGTTTGAAAACCAACTGTTTCACAGAGTGTAGGAAGGTTAAATTATGCGATGAAACATTATGTTGAAAAATATTATGTTTGAATGTATAATTAATCGCGTCAATGGCCTTTCATTTTGGTCTGTGGGCAAAATACAGCTTTTCTGTTTGACCCTCAAAGCTTGAGCAAGTGGAGGAGGACAACCCAATGAAATTCCTTGACCGTGAAGAGGAACTGGGAAGATTGCAGCGGCTGGCGCACACCGGTGGCTTGGCCGTTATATGGGGGAGGCGGCGCATCGGTAAAACCCGTCTTCTTCTGGAATGGTGTAAACAGCATGGCGGACTTTATACGGTTGCAGACCAGTCGGCGGCCCCCATTCAGCGCCGCTATTTTGCGGCCTCTCTGGCTACCAGGTTCCCTGGTTTTGATCAAGTGCAATATCCGGATTGGGGATCCCTCCTCGGTAGAATCTCCGCAGAAGCAATGCATCAGCGGTGGCGAGGTCCGCTCATTGTGGATGAGTTCCCCTATCTGGTGGCCACGAGTCCGGAACTGCCGAGTATCTTCCAGGTGTGGGTAGACCACGAGGCTAAGGAGGCGCAACTGGCGGTGGCCCTCGCTGGCTCCAGTCAGCGTATGATGCAGGGCCTGGTGATAGAAGCTACGGAGCCGCTCTATGGCCGAGCCACAGAGGCGTTTCACCTGCAACCTCTTGCTGCCGGATATCTGCCGGAGGCATTGGGGCTGGCTACTGCCCAAGACGTGATTCTGGCCTACACGGCTTGGGGAGGTGTGCCTCGTTACTGGGAGCTACTGTCGGAGTCGGGCGTCCTTCTGGACCGTGCGGTAGATCATCTGGTGTTGAACCCGCTAAGTCCTCTGCACGAAGAGCCGGAGCGCCTTTTGCTCGAGGAACTGCCGCCCGCGGTGAAGTTGCGGCCGATTCTGGACGCAATTGGCCTGGGGGCTCATAGGGTATCTGAAATCGCCGCACGGATCGGTGAACCTGCGACATCCCTGAGTCGTCCCTTGCAGCGACTCATGGAACTGGGGCTGATCCAAAGGGAGATACCTTTTGGTGCATCCTCGGCCTCGGCAAAACGTTCGCTTTACAAGATTGCCGATCCCTTTTGCCGTATGTGGTTTCGGGTGGTTGCGCCAAATCGGGGGTTTCTCGCTGACGCTCCTGCCCATGCGCGTGAGAAGCTTTGGAGGGAGGCCAGGCCGGGTCTCGTTTCCATTGCGTGGGAAGAACTTTGCCGTCAGTGGGTCTCCCCAGGTGCTGCCCAGCATCCTACGTTCAGAGAGAAGGGCGACTGGGAGCCTGCCCGCCGCTTTTGGCACGGTGAAAGGCCGGAATGGGATATAGTCTCGCAAACCCTTGACGAGCGTTGTGTGCTCCTTGGAGAGGTCAAGTGGTCGGTGCGTCCGGTTGATTTGCCAAGACTGCGCACCCTTGCAAAAACACTCCTCACAAAGGGTATCCCAACTGTCAAAGGACTTCGAGATAAGGAGCTCCTTCATGTCGTATTCGTGCCAGAGGTCACGGAAGACACTCCCGTCGAGATAGATGGCGTCCATGTGGTAACCGGCGAACAGGTCCTGAAAGGAATGCGCCGAGCCATTGCCCGTCGAGAAAAGTCAAGATAGCACAAAATACCTGACCGGAACCCGATCGGTTTCGGCGAGGATGGTCTGCCATTCAGTATACTGAGGATCTTGGCAATTACTGCGAATGGCGTGACATCATCCTTTCCACGGTCCACGGGGCCACCTCCTCCCTTTCAAGACCTGGTGGGCCGTCGGCCAGCGAGTTTGGAGACGAGGCCAACATGGCCTATGTGGCCTTCCCGCGGGTGATACGAGACCTCTTCTTCCCAACCCTAAAGGGCTTATTTCGGGGTCAAAAAAGCGGTTATAAGCCCCATTTGGGGCCCCTTTTTTGTGATTTCTGAAACCATTTCAATCTGTTACCGTGGCCCGACCAAGGGTCCAATTAAATTGGTCTTGTACTTTTTCCCATCCGCGGCAGTTGTAAAGAATTTCTTTACAACTGAATCTTCAAGCAGCTCGCCTTCTGAAAAGATATTTTTAAGATGTTGCCCGATGTTCTGTTTGGTTGTCTGAAACAGGTCGGCCATAAGCTGCTGGGTCAGCCAGACCGTCTCATCAGACAGGCGCACGTCAATTTTGACCCGGCCGTCTTCCGCTTCATAGACGAGAAACTGGCCCTTGCCGGAATTGGGGCCGTCAATGGTTGCCAGATCCTTGCTCATGACCGCACCGCCTCCTCGATGAGCTGTTCCACGCGGGTTTTGGCTTGGTCGAGAAGTTTCTCCGATTCAACTCGCCTACGCAATGATTCTTCAACAAGCTTGGCGATAGGTTCTTCGGCGCTTTTTTTAAGGCGTGGAACCAAAACGCGCCCGACATCACGAGGGGCAAGATGACCATTGGTTGAGCCTGTAATCCATCTCTTGAATTGGGCCTGTCCAATTGAGTGATCCAGTACGACAAGCAAATAGTTGGGGTTGATTTCTGTATTGGCCCTCAGAGAGAGAAGATCACCTGAAAAAGCCAGTTGATTGTAGCGCTTGACAATTCCGATCTTTCCGATTGTTGCTCCGGTAATCGCAAGCAACAGGTCGTTTTGAGCCGCCAGCAGTGTATCCGCTGTTGGTTGGCATTTCGATGCTTCCGTCAATTCATGGCCTGAAATATGCTTGATGCTGCAATAATCGATTGTACCTCTGTACGATTCTACTTGCTGTCTCCCTTTGGCTGTTCCCTTGAGCAAGTGAACCAAGCGGTCACATTGGGCATGATTGAGGAGCCAATTTTTGTAGAATATAGCGTTTGGCGCGAAACACTGCGCGTCAATCCGGCCTGCGTTAAAGGTGTCGCTAAGGCCCACCGCACTAAACCGCGCCGTATAGCCCACCGGCTTCTGGAAACTCAGCTTGTCCAGGCCAATCTCGGATTCGAGGATGTGTTGGGCTTGGCTATAAAGTGTCTTTGATTCTCCTCTAAGTAGGTAAGCTTGCCTTGTACAGGTCGCTATGTCTTTTTCATATTTGCCTAATCGGGGAACTAATATGTGACCAATATTCCTTATGTATAAGTTTAACTGAACGTTGCCAGCCGCTTCTCTTAAGGATTGAATTTTGCCGTATTTTGAATTGAGGAAGGTCGATAGATAGTAAGGAGAAACGTTATCAGGGTCTGTAACCCGGATAACGCCAACATGACGGTCGCAATTGCAAGGCGTTAAATATGGCTCAACAACAGCTACATTTCCTATTGTGCCAACGGTAGTAATTATGACATCGCCACTGGTTAATTGTGTTCTTGGGTTCTGTTTATTTTGCATGTGAGATATATGGATACAATTGTCGACTACGAATTCATTATCTTTGACACATTTTGCAGATATATAGCGAATGCCATTTTGCACTATCTGCGGCGAAGCATGTATGCCATCCGTGATATAAGCGAAGTGAGAAATTCTCTCTCCATCATGGGACTTTACACGCTCAAAGCTTTTCTGATAATCCGGTTTATAGAACTCGGCGTCAGTTCTGTTAAACCCTTGAATTTCAGAAAAGTTAATGCTGCTCCAAACTGCCATCATCCCACCTCCCAAAAATCAAACCTCTGCTCCCGGGAAAACCGCACAAACGCCTCAGCCACGCAGAGCTGATCGTCGGGGATCTTGGCCGCATCGGCCAGGTCATCCGCCGTCAAGTCGCAGTTTACCAGATCCTGGTCTACCACGAGCTGGCCCTCCTGGGGATGGCCGTCGGGAAACTCCACCAGACTGCCGTCTTCATCCACCAGGTATTCGTAGTCGCCCGAATTGTTCTTGCCGCCGCGCTCACTCACGGCCATGAAGATGGGGTAATCGAGACGCTTGGCCGCCTCGGCGGCGATCCAGCGCTCTTTCAGGGCGCCGATCAGGTCGGGGTCGGTCAGAATCAGCTCCAGTTTTCCCTTGTTGCTGAGCAGCTTGACGGCTGCTTCAGCCTCGGGGATCGCCTTTTCCAGGTGTCTGATCTCAATCTTGTAGGTGCGCTGCTTCATTTTTTGTTTTTCCTTGAGTCGCTTGAGCGCCGCTTTTTGGTCTGTCTTGATGGGTTCCAGATGCGCACGCAGATCGCCCTTGGTGCCTTCCCATTGCTGGCTTATAGAGTCAATTTCTATCTGGTGCTGCTGCTCAAGGGCTTCAATGTCGCTGGCCAGATCCGCAAGCTTCTCTTTCACCCGGATCAGTTCCGCCTTAAGGGAGTCGCATTTTTCTTCTGCCTCGCTGATGAGCTCCTCCTGGGTGGGGTTGCCTTCTGCCGCCATCAACAGTTCCCGTTCCTCAGGTTCATAGTCTTGGTCAGAGGGTCCTTTTTCCGTTTCAGGGATTTCGGGTTCCGGTTCTGTAAACGATTCTGCCATGAGATCCGCGATCTCTTCCGGGATCTTCTCTTCCGGTATCTCCACCAAATATCCATGTTCGGCGATTAAGTCCTTGATCCGGTGCTCGTAATCCGGACAGGCATTGGCCACTTCCTGCTTAACCTGTTCGATACGCGCAAGGGCCTCCTCTGTGTATTTCTGGAAGAAGAGCACTGAGGTCTTGGTTCCTGTGTGGGGCTTGAATGTGTTGGGGTGCAGGCCCACAACGGCCAAGAGGCGGGCCTTTTTTAGAATCCACTCGCGGATAAAAGCCAATGACGAGTTGTTGAACTTGCCCTGGGGCAGCACGATGGCGGCCCGGCCTCCGGGTTTGAGCATCTTCAGGACCCGCTCGATGAACAGTACGTCGCGCTCCTCCTTGGGGGCCTTGTCCTTGGCGCGCTTGAGGGCCGGTTTGGCCAACTCGTAGTGGGCCAGCATTTTGCTGTCCTTCATTTCCCCGGCAAAGGGCGGATTGGTGAGAATTACGTCGAATTTCAGGTGCTCGAAATATTCCCAGGCGTAATCGTCATCCCGGAGGGTTTCATTGGAGGGTATCTTTTTGGCGGTCATTTTGGTCTGCCGCAGCCCGTGCATGAGGGCCTGGCCTGAGGCGGTCTCGTACCAGGTCCTGGGGTCGAGGCTGCTCACATCCGGGCCAAAGATGTTGGTGTGGCCGTCACCCGCGATAAGCATGAGGGCGCGGGCCGTCTTAGCGGCGCGGGTCTCGAAATCGATTCCCCATAGATATTTTGAGGCATATTTGTACTTGCGCAACTCCCGTTTGTCATGGTCGCGGGCCGGATAGCACCACTCCATTGCATGCAGTAGAAAACCGGCCGAGCCGCAGGCCGGGTCCATGACATACTCGTTACGCTTGGGGTTGAGCATGCGCACGCACATTTCAACCACATGCCGAGGAGTGAAAAA
>JAZDES010000060.1:0-13072 GCA_043808585.1 Pseudomonadota bacterium
TGGTTGTGGCAGATAGAGACCCCGATGCTTGACCCTTCTGCCACCGGCTTTACTACTGCCGGGGAACCGATGGATTCCGTGACCCATCCCAAGGAGTACTTATCACCTCTGCGCAGGATAATCTCTTTCGCGACTCTCAATCCCCTGCCCCTATAGAGCTCCTTGGCCACCCTCTTGTCAAAGGCCATGGCGCTGGATAATACCCCTGAGCCAACAAACGGGATGCCCAGGACCTCCAACATACCCTGCATACTCCCGTCCTCGCCAAGTTTTCCGTGAAGGAGGATAAAGGCTAGGTCTATATCCCCTTTCGCCTCGGTCAAGCCCTTTAGGTCGTACTTTGGATCATACCTGATGACATCATATCTTTCCTTGTTGAGGGCCTTGTAAACGGCTTCACCACTCCTAAGGGATACCTCCCTCTCTCTAGACCAACCTCCTGCCAAGAGTGCAAGTCTTAGTCTATCTGCCAAGCTATTTCTCCCATCCCTTCAGAAATATACGACCTTCTCTCCCTCTCCCCGAAAGGCCCATATTAACCGGGAAAGGCTTTGACACCCCGGCTTCCGATAGTGTATATTGCCTCTCTGCCCTCTCTCCTTATCCCTGTTCTCTAAAATGATCCGGGAAACAAGATATGGCCGCTGCGGAACTCACATCTCTAAAGAAGGCTTGTCGCTGGTTTATCATTGTTGTCTTGGTTATGATAGCCAGCTATCTATGCTTTGTCTCCCTTGTCTTTATCTGGGTCGGTCTTACCCATTCCAACCGATCGGGTTTCTGGGTCCCCATTCTGGCGGGCGCCCTATCCCTGGGTGGAATTTCGTGGATCATCTTCCGAATCATAAGGCGCATCCTCTACCAGATGAAAGAAAAGGCCCTTTTGAATATCTAAGTGCCTTCCGCATGTCCTGAACCTATGTGGAAGATTCCTCGTAAAAAGAGACAAGAAATTCTTCTTCCTTTGGAGATAAGTTGAAGCGCCCGGCGGCCTCTAGGATAAGTTTTGTGATCGACTTACCCTCATCCTCTTTGCGCTTCTCGGAAATCCATTTAACCGCTTGCCTCACCTTTTCTCCCTTTGGCTGGATCGTTGCCATCGCCCCTCTCCTTTCACCCAGAGCCTTCGCCTCACCAAGCAGTCTTAGGAGGACATCTCGCGTACCGAGACTTCGCCATTGACTATCTTCCTCTCCTGGCCATCGTCATCGACGATTATCAGGGCACCAAGGGCGTCTATCCCACGGGCCTTGCCACAGATCCGTTCACCGGGCGCCCTGATCTCCACTCGCTTGTCCCGGAGCACAGACTCCTCATTCCACCTTTCGTGGAAGTCCTTTACCCCCCCGCTTGAGATCTTCCGGTAGTAGGCCTCCAGGTTCTTCAGTGTCTGAACCAGTAGATCCTCCCTCGAAACCTTCCTCCCCGTCTCAGCCATAATGCTTGTGGCCGGATAAACAAGGCCTTCCGACTCCCCAGGCCTCCAATTCACATTCAGACCGAGCCCCAGGACCACATACTCAACATGGTTCTTCCACGCAGAGAACTCGGTAAGGATCCCACCTAGTTTTTTTCCGCCCACATAAAGGTCATTGGGCCATTTGATCATTACCTTTAGAGAGCAAACCCCTTTGATAGCATCAATCGCCGCCAAGGCAAGAATCATTGTCAGCGAAAAGACTTCACCCGGCGGGATTTTCGGCCTGAGCAAGACAGAGAAGAGCAAATTGGCATGCTTGGGCGATAGCCAGCGCCTTCCCACTCTCCCCCTTCCGGCTGTCTGCTCTTCACAGAGCACCAGGGTTCCTTCCGGGGCACCTCCTGTGCTTAGTTCTTTTGTTAAGCTATTGGTGGAATCCAGGGTCTCGTGGAATATAATGTCTCTTCCAAAAATTGATTTGTCTAATCTCTTTCGAAGGATGTTAGGTCGGAGTGAATCTTTTCTTGCAGGTGGTCGTCCTACCAAGTCTTTTTGTTCCTTGTAGTTTGTCTGGCTTCTCATCCCCCATTTTAGATCCTGGCCTGTTTCTAGTGCTCGAACTCCGGCTTCAGCCCTCTTGTCATCAGGGCCTTGACCCCCTCTCTCGGATCTTTCCTTTCATAAAGAATTTGATACACCTCCGTTGTAATAGGCATTTCAACCTTCAACTTCTTAGCCAACTGGTAGGCGGAAAGGGCGGTCCTGATCCCCTCGGCCACCATATTCATGCCCTGCGTGATCTCCTCCAGCCTCATACCTTTCCCTATCTTGAGACCAACGCTCCTGTTTCTGCTCATGTCCCCTGTGCAGGTCAAAACGAGGTCTCCCATCCCTGCAAGCCCTGTGAAGGTGAGAGAATTTGCTCCCATGGTCACGCCCAACCGGGCAATTTCAGCAAGGCCTCTCGTAATCAGCGCAGCCCTTGCATTATGACCGAAATTCAATCCGTCGGAGGCGCCGGCGGCGATGGCGATCACATTCTTCAACGCACCCGCGAGCTGGACCCCTGTCAGGTCTTCCGTCACATACACCCTGAAATAATCTGTGTTAAAGAGCTGCTGCAATCTCTGTGAGTGCTCAAGACTACGACAGGCGATGGTCACGGCCGTGGGATATTTTCGGGACACCTCCTTGGCAAAACTCGGCCCCGCCAGACAGGCAAAGTCGTGTATGAATCGCTCAGATAGAACATCTGCAGCCACCTGGGACATTGTCATCAAGGTTTCATTCTCTATCCCCTTGGTAGCCGACATGATGGACATCCCGGGTCGCAGATAGGGTCTGAGCTGCATCAAGACCTCTCTAAACACATGGGAAGGGACCGCAACTAGGACCAGCTCTTTTTCAGACAAGACCTCCTCAAAGGAGGTTACGGCCCTGAGGTTAGCTGAAAGCCCAACTCCTGGAAGGAAAAAACTGTTAACACGCTGGGACCTGATCTGCTGGAACACCTCCTCTTCCCTCACCCACAGGTCCACCCCAGCCCCCTTCTCAGCGAGGAGATTGGCCAGTGTAGTTCCCCAGCCCCCTGCTCCGATCACGCCAACCTTCCATTTTTCAACCCTATCCACAAGCCCTGCTAATTGCCCCCCACTAAATGCCCTGATGCAACGCTGACACTGCAATCAGTCTTCTATCACCTTGGCTACGCCTACGACCTTTTCACCCTCCCCAAGATCAATGAGTTTTACCCCTTGGGTATTGCGTCCAATGACCGATATATCAGCCACACGCAATCGTATGATTTTCCCGTGACCGGTAATGATCATCAGTTGATCCTGATCACTCACCTGATATGAATAGACGACAGGGCCGTTTCTCTCACTGGCCTTAATGGTCAGTATTCCCTTGCCCCCCCTCGACTGTCTTCGGTATTGATCCGTCCTCGTCCTCTTGCCGTAGCCGTTTTCAGTAACCGTCAAGATCGTTGCGCCTTCATCCAGGGTCTCCATACCCACTACTTCATCCCCTGGCTCCATCCTTATCCCGATATTTCCCGCTGCCACTCTACCCATACCTCTCAGCTCTTCCTGGGGGAATCGAATCGACTTGCCGAGGCGGGTACTGATAAAGATATCTTGGTCCTCCCTTGTCACACGGACGCTTATCAGTTCATCTTCATCCCTGATCTTCAAGGCAACTATCCCCGTGGACCTGGGATTGCTATACGATGCCAGTTCGGTCTTCTTCACCAGACCATTCTTGGTGGCCATGACCACATACTCTCCTTCCTCGAAATCCCTCAGCGAGAGCGTGGTAGCGACGCTTTCCCCCTTCTTTAGATCCAAAAGATTCACCACAGCCTTGCCCCGTGAGATCCTGCCGGCCTCAGGGACCTCATGGACCTTTTTCCAATAGACCCTTCCTTTGTTTGTAAAAAACAGGAGGTAATCGTGGGAGGATGCCACGAAAAGGAGCTCAACAAAGTCTTCGTTCTTGGGCCGAACGCCGGTCATCCCTTTTCCACCCCTGCGCTGGGCCCTATAGAGGCTTATGGGGTTCCTCTTGATGTACCCCTGGTGGCTGACCGTCACCACCATGTCCTCCTCTGCTATCAAGTCCTCGGTATCTAAATCCACAATGTCCGCCAGGATCTCGGTCCTGCGCTCGTCCCCATGCCTCTCGCGGATCTCCTTCATCTCTTCCCTGATGATCTGAAGGACCATTGCCGGGTTTTTCAAGATCTCCTTGAACCGGGCGATATTCTTGATCAAATCCTGGTATTCTGCGGTAATCTTTTCCCTTTCAAGGCCGGTCAGCCTCTGCAGCCTCATATCCAAAATTGCCTGGGCCTGGACCTCGGAAAATTCAAATTCAGAGGTCAGCCTCCCCTTTGCCTCACCGGGGTCGGAAGAAGACCTGATCAGCTCAATAATATCGTCCAGGAAGTCGAGGGCCTTCCTTAATCCTTCGAGCACATGTGCCCGTTCCTCCGCCTTCCTGAGGTCATGGGCGGTCCTGCGGACTATGATCTCGCGCCGATGCCTTATGAAATGTTCGAGGATCCCTTTAAGAGTCAGGACCTCGGGCCTTCCAGCAACTATGGCCAAGAGTATTATCCCGAAGGAGGTCTCCATCTGGGAGAACTTATATAATCGGTTGAGGATCACCAGTGCGATGGCATCACGCCTGATATCTATAACTACTCGCATCCCGTCCCTGTCAGATTCGTCTCTGATATCGGATATCCCATCGATCTTCTTCTCTTTAACCAACTCCCCTATCTTTTCAAGCAGTTTGGATTTGTTTACCATATAGGGGATCTCGGAGATGATGATCCTTTCCTTGTTCTGCCCAACCTTCTCGACATAGGCCCTGGCCCTCATCTTTATAATCCCCCGGCCAGTCTTGTAGGCCTCTGAGATGCCCCTATTACCCAGGATGAATCCAGCCGTTGGGAAGTCTGGACCAGGAAGCACCGCCATAAGTCCTTCCGCATCCATTTCAGGATCATCAATAAGCCTGATAATGGCCTCACACACCTGGGAAAGATTATGTGGGGGAATGTTGGTGGCCATGCCCACTGCGATGCCTGAAGAACCATTTACCAGCAGGTTCGGTATGGCGGTGGGAAGGACGACCGGCTCTAAGAGCGAATCGTCGTAATTGGGGACGAAATCCACGGTTTCCCTGTCAATATCAGAGAGGAAATCCTGGGCAAGCCTTGTCATCCTGACTTCTGTATAACGCATGGCCGCTGGTGGGTCGCCGTCAACAGATCCGAAATTTCCCTGACCGTCTATGATAGGATACCTCATAGAGAAGTCCTGGGCCATCCTCACGATCGTATCATAGACAGCTGCATCTCCGTGGGGGTGGTACTTACCGATCACATCACCGACCACCCTTGCGGACTTCTTGTAGGGCCGGTTATAGTAGTTTTTCATATCATGCATGGCATACAGAATCCGCCTGTGAACCGGCTTGAGACCGTCCCTGACATCAGGCAAGGCCCTGCCCACAATAACACTCATGGAATACTCAAGATAAGACCTCCTCATCTCATCTTCGATATTCACGACGTCGTATCTTAGATCCGCGACCATTTCCGTCTCCCGCAAACCCTATTAAGCGCTCAGAACAAAGGCTTACTCAGCCCCCCCAGAAAGCCCGGTTTCCTTTCTTGATTTCCAAAATCATATGTCCAGTTCAGTGACCTCCAGGGCATTTTCTTGGATGAACTCGCGCCTGGCTTCAACACTATCTCCCATGAGGATTGTAAATGTCTCGTCCGCCTCCACCCAATCCTCTATTTTTATTTTTACCAGTGTCCTCTTCTCGGGGTCCATGGTTGTTGACCAGAGCTGAACCGGATTCATTTCACCAAGGCCCTTATATCTCTGGACCGTAAGACCCTTTTTGCCCTTTTCCAGGAGTTCCTTGAGGAGCTGTTCGGGGTTATCCAGTCTCCTTTTATGCCCATCCAAGGCAAGCAGATGGCTCCCATTCTTGAGGCTCCTAAATTCTCTAGAAATTTTCATAAGTTGTTTTAGTTCAGGACAAGACAAAAAGCCCCAGTTTACCGAGAACCTCTGGCCCCCGTTCTGTGTCTCTGTCACAATAAACTCGTAATAGCCATTTCCGTCCCCGAAATTCTCCTCAACCTCAAAATCGTTCTCCCGAAGTCGTTGCACGAACCCCTCTACGAACTCCTTGTCCTTGAATACACTCCTATCCGTAGCCCCGTTAGATACCAGGAACTCTAAGAACCGGCGGCTGTAACCCTTCCTGGAAAGGCTATCCAAGCTGCCATAGAACTTGATCAGACCATTGAGCATATTCTCAAGTCTCTTCCCAGAAACCTCCTCTCCCCCTTCAAATAAGACCCTTTCGTTCTCGGAAATCCTTTTTAATATCATATTATTAAAACTTTCTTGATCCTTGAGAAAGACCTCCTTTTTCCCTTCACCCACACGATAAAGGGGCGGCTGGGCGACATAAAGGTAGCCCCTCTCCACAAGCTCAAGCATCTGTCTGAAAAAGAACGTCAACAAGAGCGTGCGGATGTGCGATCCGTCTACATCCGCGTCTGTCATTATAATTACCTTGTGGTATCGAATTTTCTCGATATTATAGTCATTTTCGCCAATACCCGTCCCAAGGGCGGTAATCATGGTCCTTATCTCATCACTCGATATCATCTTATCGAAGCGGGCCTTCTCAACGTTTAGAATCTTCCCCTTGATTGGGAGGATAGCCTGGAATCTACGGTCTCTCCCCTGCTTTGCAGATCCGCCCGCCGAGTCTCCCTCCACAATAAATATCTCACTCCTGCTTGGATCCCGCTCCTGACAGTCGGCAAGCTTCCCGGGTAGGGAGTGCGTAGCAAGTACCCCCTTTCTCCTTGCAAGTTCTTTTGCCTTTCTTGCAGCCTCCCTGGCCCTGGCAGCCTCAATTACCTTAGAGAGGATCGCCTTTATAACATTGGGGTTCTCCTCGAAGAAGCTGCTCAGTCCCTCATTGACCTGGTTTTCTACGAGGCCCTTGATCTCGCTGTTTCCCAGTTTTGCCTTGGTCTGGCCTTCGAACTGAGGGGAGGGCAATTTAACACTGATAACCGCTGTCAGCCCCTCCCTGACATCTTCTCCAGTCAGCTTTTCCTTAAAATTCTTGTATAGGGGTGAATTCTGTAAATACTGGTTAATGCTCCTGGTAAGCGCCGCCTTGAAGCCACTCAGGTGGCTCCCCCCTTCCCTGGTATTTATGTTGTTTGCAAAGCAAAAGATGGCCTCTTTATAAGAGGTGTTGTACTGGAGCGATATCTCGGTCATTACCCCAGCCTTCTCACCGGAGATATAGATGGGCTTGTCGTGGAGGACCTCGCGGTTTTTGTTTAGATACTCAACAAATGATCGTATTCCTCCTTCATATACAAAATTCTTCTTTCTCCCGCTTTGCTCATCCGATATCTCAATTCGGACCCCACTTGTCAGAAAGGAAAGCTCGCGCATCCTCCTCGAAAGGGTCTCGAAATCGAAGTTTACCGTTTCAAATATCTCTCGGTCGGGCAAGAAATGGATCTTGGTTCCCCTCTTTTTGGACTCTCCCCGTATCTCTAGTTCCGAATCTGTATGTCCCCTTACGTAACGTTGAAAATAGATCTTACCATCCCTGTAGACCTCTACCTCGAGGTACTCCGAAAGGGCATTTACCACTGAAACCCCAACCCCGTGGAGCCCCCCTGACACCTTATAGCTCTTATTGTCAAATTTCCCCCCCGCATGTAGCTTGGTCATCACAACTTCCAGGGCAGGCATATTCTCCGACTCGTGAAAATCAACGGGGATCCCGCGGCCGTTATCGCTAACAACCACGCTATTATCGCTTAAGATCTGCACGTCTATACGGTCACAGTACCCTGCCAAGGCCTCATCTATACTATTGTCAACGACCTCGTAGACCAGATGGTGGAGGCCTTCCGGGCCCGTATTACCAGTATACATAGAGGGCCTCTTTCTGACGGCCGCCAGACCCTCCAGTACCTTTATATCAGACGCAGCGTAAGTAATCTTCTCCTCTTCCATACCTTAAACCCTCATAGGCATAATAAGACCCAAAAAACCTCCGTCAGCCTCTCCCCGGAGCATACAGGGCTTCAGGCTATCAACAAAACTTAATACGATAGTCTCGCTTGCCATCGACTGAAGCGTATCCACAAAATACCTGGGGTTAAATCCCATTTCCATACGTTCACCCTTATATTCCACCTTGATGCTCTCTTGGGCCTCACCCAAGTCCGGGTTAGTTGAAACAAGTTCCATATTATCATTCTCAATGGCAATCTTGACCGCTCGATATCTCTCGTTACTTAAGATAAGCATCTTTCTCATAGCCTCCATAAACAACACCCTATCAACAGAAATCTTGAATTTTTCACCCGTTGGAATGACCGCATGGTAGTCGGGGAACTTTGTCTCAAGGAGGCGAACTACCATCACAGCACCTTCTTTCCTCGCAACGCAGTTCTTTTGTTCAAATCCTATCTCCACAACTCCCCCCTCGCCTGCGAGTTTGTTCAGCTCGGTCATACCTTTTTTAGGGACCATGACACCCTTAGTCAGCTGCAGAGATTCAAGATTCGGTAGAGGCTTGTCGACAAGACTCAGCCTATGCCCATCAGTTGATACCATTCTAAACAACAGGGCACCATCTTTCATAACCTTCTCGGTAAGAATTCCGGAAAGCTTAAACCCAGTCTCTTCCATGGTAACGGCATAGATCGTCTTGTTGATCATATCACTCAGGGTCTCACCATCTATGGCCACCATTTTGACGCCCTCGGGCTCTATAAAGGCAGGGAATTCGTCAGCCGCTTGGCATGCCAGATCGAAACGAGCTACATAATCGGTAATAAAAACCCAGTTGTTCTCTTTCTCTTTAATATGAAAGGTAGGCCCCCTGCTTTCCTTCAAGATCTCGAAGAGCTTCCTGCCAGATATGGTCATACTCCCTTCCTGAATCACCTCTCCGGACATAACTTGTCGGAGCCCTAGTTCAAGATCCGTTGCGGAAATCGTTAACTCAGACCCGCTTGCATTCAAGAGGACAGTGGATAGGATGGGCATGTTTGTCCTCTTTTCAATGATGCTCTGGACCCTTGATACGCACCTAAGGAGTTCGTCACGGTCAATCCTTGTTTCCATTTTTGTCCTCCAAATGAGAAGGTTTCGGTATTTGGCGCAAAATAGATTATTATGAAGTTATATATAAACTCTTTTCATCATAATAATTTCCTGTCAAATTGTCAGATACCTATGCAGGTAACTAAATTTAAAGATAAAACTCTTGTACGATTTTGAAGGATTTTTAGAAGGTTTAATCCGTAATCTCCTTTATCGATTGTATAGAGTAAGTTCTTGACACGTTTTAAATCTATAATCGGATTTGCCCGCTCAGGATTAAGATAATCTACCACAAGATAATGGGATTTGTCAAAGAATTATCCACTATATTTAGATATTAATACCTGTAAGATATAAATATAGTTCACTTCTCTTACAATTGTCCTTCTAGGAGCCTTAAGAGCTCGTTCATATCGTCCACAACCTCGGTTTTTCCGTCTTTTACATATTTCTCGATGCGTCTTATTGCGTAAATTACGGTTGAATGGTCCTTCTTGCCAAAGGAATCACCTATCTCCTTGAGAGAGAGATCGGTCAGGTGTCTTGAGAGATACATCCCCAGTTGTCGTGGGTATGAGAATTTTCGTTTCTTTTGAGCCGATAGGAGCTGGGTTAAAGATACATTGAACTTTGCAGTTATTACTTTTTGTATATCATTTAGGGGTATTATCTCCCGGGCCTTACTTTTGCTTATGAGGGAATTAACTGTAGACATGTCGATTTGACCCTGGTAAAGGGAGGAACGGGTTCGAAGCAGAGAGAGGATCTCCTCAAGGGTCTTTAGGTTATTTGAGCTGTTGGCCAGGAAAAAAACCACATCTTCGGGAAGGTCTAAATTGAGGTCCTTTGCCTTTTGCCTCAGAATTCTTGTCTTAGTCTTTTGCTCAGGGATACTGATCTCGGATAAGAGGCCCCACTCTAAACGTGATGTGAGCTTTGGAATAAGGTTTTGGATCTGGGCCGCAGGGTGAGATCCTGCAATAACCATCTGCCTATTTGATT
Organism: Pseudomonadota bacterium; assembly: GCA_043808585.1. Taxonomy (GTDB): domain Bacteria; phylum Desulfobacterota; class DSM-4660; order Desulfatiglandales; family Desulfatiglandaceae; genus CAYVMN01. The sequence goes on from JAZDES010000060.1 coordinate 10,105, forward strand.
CATAAAATCTGTTAAAGAGGGAAATTAGCTCTAATTGTGATATTTCAGAGGCGGCCAAGAGCTGGATGTCATCCAGCAATAATAAGTCGAAATTTCTGTAATCTCTCCTAAAGTTTCTGAGTTTTCCGTCTCTTATGGCGCTCATTAAATCTGAAGAGAATAGGTTTGCCGGTAGATACCTCACATTGGCAGCCGGATTGTTGCTTAGGATCTCGTTGCCTATTGCATTCAAGAGATGGGTCTTACCTAGACTGAGCTCGCTAAATATATATAATGGATTATAATTAGCTGCCGATTGCCTTGCCACACTGAGGGCTGAGGAGTATGCGAGACGGTTACTTTTGCCTGTGATGAATGTATTGAAAGTCAAGAGGGGATTGAGATTGTGGGTAGTGCCAACCCCTGAATTCTTGATCGGCCTGTACTCCCGTGGGTGACTTGTTGCCTGTTCAGCTTCATGGGTAAAGTGGATTTCGGGGATGATGTGTAGATTGCTCTTGAAGGAGTCTTGGATTTTAGTGAGGTAATTATCGCGTAGCCATGTAGCTACAAACCTATTTGGAACTTCGATTATGGCCTTTTCTCGGTCTAGATTTTTGAGGGTTGTATTGGCGAACCAGGTATCGAATTCTGATGCGGACAGGCTTGATTCTAGATCTCTTGTTATTCTGGCCCACAGATCTTTTTTGTTTGACATAATAAACACTTAAAGAGGCTGAAAGTATTTCGTAAGATAATTAAATTCTAGAGAATTCTTTTCAAAATTTCAACTTCAATTTATGCGCAGAGGAGAGGTGTAATGACGGTTTCAATTGCCTTGGCTGGTAAGGGGGGGACTGGAAAGACGACGATGGCAGGTCTTCTCGTCAAATATCTTGTTGAAAAAGGAAAAAGGCCTGTGCTGGCCGTTGATGCAGATCCAAATGCCAATTTTAATGAGGTGTTGGGGCTTGAGGTGGGGGAGACCTTGGGTGAGGCCAGGGAGGAGATGAAAAAAGGGGTTTCAGCTGGCATGACCAAGGATGTCTACATGGAGATGAAGCTCCAGGAGGCGGTTGTTGAGGCGAGCGGGTTTGATTTGGTGGTTATGGGAAGACCCGAAGGCGCAGGATGTTACTGTGCTGCAAATACCCTGTTGACACAATATTTAGATAGGCTTATCGATAATTACCAATATGTTGTAATTGACAATGAGGCTGGCATGGAGCACATAAGCCGCCTAACCACCAATAATATCGATAACCTCATCGTTGTATCCGACCCGACCCGTAGGGGGATCCAGGCGGCCAAGAGGATCTTCGATTTGGTAAATGAACTGAACCTCAATATCGACAAAAGATTCCTTATTGTTAATCGGGCACGAGAAGAGCAGAAGGGGGTGATAGAGGAGAGTGTTAATAGATATGGGATGGAACTTGTGGGAATAGTTCCGGAGGATCCAGAGGTTCAGGAATTTGACCTTAGAGGGAGGGCAACCATTGAAATAGGGGAAGATAGCATGGCCCTCCGGGCCTCATACGGGATTTTTGAAAGGCTTTTTTGATTTCAATATATTGTATAGCATCTCGGTTTAATACAACATATTGTGTGCTTTTGCGAAAGGAAGTCTTCCGAATTATTACAAAAATTCCTTGACAACAAATAGAGGTTTATCTATTTTGTTTCGGGCCTACCTCTTGTGCTGAAGAGAGGTAATTTTTTGGCCTTCCTTGTTATATATTTCACAAATATGGTAGAAATCCAGGAAGGAGGTAAGGAAATTGACATTTCAGATTCCCAAACAGCCCTATTCCGGAAAGATAGGGAAGACTAGCATTGGAACGGGGGCTGCTGCTGTTGAGCTAGGGGGGGAGGACTGTTACCCATTTTACCTCTTTGAGGGGAGTATGCCCGATCCCCCAAAGATTGCGATGGAGGTATGGGACTATGATCCCTCCAAGGAATGGCCGGCTGCGGCAGTTGAGCCGTTTAAGGACGTGATTTCTTCGCCTGAAGCCTGGGCAAAGAAATGTGTTGAGGAATATGGGGCGGATGTGATTGTCCTACAACTTAAGAGCACTGATCCCAACGGAATGGACAGGGGTGCGGAAGAGGCCGTTGAAGTGGCCAAGAAGGTGGCAGATGCCATTGATGCACCACTTGTCCTTTGGGGAACAGCAAATAACCAGAAGGATGAAGAGGTCCTGAAAAAGATCTCGGAGTCGGGCGAGGGGAAAAATTTTGCCTTGGCGCCTGTCGTGGAAGGGAACCATAAGGGAGTGGGGGCAAGTGCCCTGGGTTATGCCCATACTATTGTGGCTTCATCACCCATTGACGTGAACCTGGCGAAGCAACTCAACATTTTGCTCGGGAACCTGGGGGTGAAGAGCAACAAGGTTTTGGTGGATCCTACTACTGGGGGGCTGGGTTATGGCCTGGAGTACAGCTATTCGGTTATGGAACGGATCATGATGGCCGCCCTGACCCAAGAGGATGACAAACTTCAGGTCCCCATGATCAACAACATCGGAAACGAGGTCTGGAAATCCAAAGAAGCCGGACAGCCTATTGGAGAGGCCCCGGCCCTGGGAGATCCAGAGAGGCGCGCCATATTGATGGAGGCCGTTAGCGCTGTCTGTTATCTACTGGGTGGATCAAACCTGGTCATATTAAGGCATCCGGAAAGCGTTCGTCTCACCCGTTCGTTCATTGACAGGATGATCAACGGGGGTATGGCGAGTGATGTAAAGGAAATCTCGAAGAGGTTGCCGCTCGGGGAGGCGGACCTGATTTCCCTGTCCCCTGAACCTAACCTTGATTTTGGTGAGGAGGCACCGCCCAAAGAGAAAGCTGCCAAGCCCGAAAAGAAGCCTGCGGCCAAACCTGCTAAGAAGGAAGAGAAGGCAGCAGCTCCTCCTAAGCCGGTGATGGAGCCTGAGAAAGAGGCGAAGGCGGTGGTGGCGGAGGCTGAGGCAAAGAAGAGGGCGGA